>NZ_JBKFTO010000025.1:0-99470 GCF_050432925.1 Pseudomonas sp. 18175
GTGAAGGGGTGGGGCGAAGTCTCCCACGGTCTGTACTGGCTAGAGTCAGATGCTGGCTTTTAGTCCCACCACCCCTACAAGTCTAACCATACAAGCTGGCTTGCCAGCTCCCACTTTTTTCTGCATTCCAGTTCAAAAATAGTCATTATTTTGGCGTCAAAAAACATCTTGACGCATTCCTAACGATTCTTTCACTCGACATTCGTCATTTTTTTTCGTAGTGGCACCACTTTTTTAAATCACTAGTGGCACAAAACTATCCCCCCACGCCAACTCCCTATAACTACTGGCCCAAATAGCAAGTGCTATCAATATAGTACCAGTGCCATCTTTCCTAATATTTCAAGAAATTTCCGGAAACAGGATGAGCGGCCTGGAACTTCGCCTAAACGGGCGGCTCATACCACCGGTAACGAAATTCTCTGTTTCTGTAGGAGATAACTTACACAGCGACCCAAGGAAGTAGCGAAGTTGCCCCATCAACTTTGACTCATGGGTCACATCATCAACTGATATGAGTTGAGGGCGGCGATAAGGATTCATTGCTATCCCCTATAGGCCAAGGCAACGCTTACCCAGATGTGTCAGTGATGACACCCAAGACGTTGATAAATAAAGGCTTAACGCCTCTATCTGCGCCTTGCGGCACTGGCGTCGGGACCTTCCCCCCAGAAGGCCGGCTGCATTTGAGGGCAAGCCCCAATAACAAGGCCAAGTTGCGCACAACTTGAGTGCAATAGTTAGTCACTCGTTATTCAACATGCCTGTACACGGTAAGTCGGCGTCTATTCGCCCAACTTTCGTGGCATCAGTGACGCTTGCAAACATGAACTCCGGCCAATTATTGGCATGATTAACAAAGAGGTAAATGCGATGCGCATCAGCATATTTGGTCTAGGTTACGTTGGCGCAGTCTGTGCCGGTTGCCTGTCTGCCCGTGGCCACGAAGTGGTCGGCGTAGACATCTCCAAGGACAAGATCGACCTGATCAATGCCGGTAAATCGCCGATCGTTGAACCAGGCCTGGGCGAGCTGTTGAGCAAGGGGATCGAGACCGGTCGCCTGCGTGGCACCACCAACTTCGCCGAAGCCATCCGCGATACCGACCTGTCGATGATCTGCGTCGGTACGCCAAGCAAGAAAAACGGCGACCTGGAACTCGATTACATCGAAGCCGTGTGCCGCGAAATCGGTTTTGTCCTGCGTGACAAAGCCACCCGCCACACCGTTGTCGTGCGCAGTACCGTACTGCCAGGCACCGTGGCCAACGTGGTGATCCCAATCCTCGAAGACTGCTCCGGCAAAAAAGCTGGCGTCGACTTCGGTGTGGCGGTCAACCCGGAATTCCTGCGTGAATCCACCGCCATCGCCGACTACGACCTGCCACCGATGACCGTCATCGGCGAGTTCGACAAAGCCAGCGGCGATGTGCTGCAGTCGCTGTACGAAGAACTCGACGCGCCGATCATCCGCAAGGACATCGCTGTCGCCGAGATGATCAAGTACACCTGCAATGTGTGGCACGCCACCAAAGTCACCTTCGCCAACGAGATCGGCAACATCGCCAAAGCGGTCGGCGTCGATGGCCGTGAAGTGATGGAAGTGGTCTGCCAGGACAAGACCCTCAACCTGTCCCAGTACTACATGCGCCCAGGCTTCGCTTTCGGTGGCTCCTGCCTGCCAAAAGACGTGCGCGCCCTCACCTACCGCGCCGGTTCCCTGGACGTCGAAGCACCGCTGCTCAACTCGCTGATGCGCAGCAACGAGTCCCAGGTACAAAACGCCTTCGACATCGTTAACAGCCACGACAAGCGCAAAGTCGCCCTGCTGGGCCTGAGCTTCAAGGCCGGCACCGACGACCTGCGTGAAAGCCCGCTGGTAGAGCTGGCGGAAATGCTGATCGGCAAGGGCTTCGACCTGAGCATCTACGACAGCAACGTCGAGTACGCCCGTGTCCACGGTGCGAACAAGGATTACATCGAAGGCAAGATCCCGCACGTGTCGTCCCTGCTCAACTCGGACTTCGATGAGGTGATCAACAACTCCGACGTGATCATCCTCGGCAACCGCGACGAGAAATTCCGTGCCCTGGCGCAGAACGCACCGCACGGCAAGCAAGTGATCGACCTGGTCGGCTTCATGGCCAACGCGACCTGCACCACCGGTCGCACCGAAGGCATCTGCTGGTAACAGCAACGGCAAGTTCCGGGCGGCGCGGGTTTCCATCCCCAGCGCGCGCCGCCTGGAACCTCCTTCACCTTCGGAAGATGCTTATGTCCAAGTTAAAACACGTCCTACTGCAATCCGCCGGCTGGCTGTTCTTCCTCAGCCTGCTGATGGGACTCGCCTTGATGTTGCCGGCGAGTACGTTCGACTCAGAGTCGAAGAATTTTATTTTCCTGATTGGCGCCGTGGGTATCTGGCGCTACTCGATGGGTGCTACGCATTTCTTTCGCGGCATGCTGTTTTTGTACGTGGTCTACCCGCATCTGCGCCGCAAAGTGCGCAAGCTGGGCAAGAGCGCCGACCCGTCCCATGTGTTCCTGATGGTCACCAGCTTTCGTATCGATGCATTGACCACCGCCCAGGTGTACAGCTCGGTGATTCGCGAAGCCATCGAATGTGGCTTCCCCACCACCGTGGTCTGCTCGCTGGTGGAAATGTCCGATGAGCTGCTGGTGAAAAGCCTGTGGGAACGCATGGCGCCGCCGGATCACGTGAAGCTCGACTTCGTGCGCATCGCCGGTACCGGCAAGCGCGACGGCCTGGCTTTTGGTTTCCGCGCCATCTCCCGCCACCTGCCGGATGACCGCGCCGTGGTGGCCGTGATCGATGGCGACACCGTGCTCGCCGAAGGCGTCGTACGCAAGACCGTGCCGTGGTTCCAACTGTTCGGCAATGTCGGTGGCCTGACCACCAACGAGTTCTGCGAAGTGCGCGGCGGCTACATCATGAGCGAGTGGCACAAGCTGCGCTTTGCCCAGCGCCACATCAACATGTGCTCCATGGCCCTGTCCAAGCGCGTGCTGACCATGACCGGCCGTATGTCGGTGTTCCGTGCCAGCGTCGTGACCGACCCGGGCTTTATCGCCGACGTAGAAAGCGACTCGCTGCAACACTGGCGCCTGGGCCGCTTCAAGTTCCTCACCGGCGACGACAAGTCCAGCTGGTTCAGCCTGATGCGCCTGGGCTACGACACCTTCTACGTGCCGGACGCTGCGATCCACACCGTGGAACACCCGCCGGAAAAGAGCTTTATCAAGGCCAGCCGCAAGCTGATGTTCCGCTGGTACGGCAACAACCTGCGCCAGAACTCCCGTGCCCTGGGCCTGGGCGTGCGTCGCCTGGGTGTGTTCACCAGCATCGTACTGTTCGACCAGCGTGTGTCGATGTGGACCTCGCTCTTGGGCCTGACGGTCGCGTTCATCGCCACCTTCAAGTACGGCGGCGCGTTCATCCTCGCGTACCTGCTGTGGATCGGAATCACCCGCCTGATCCTCACCCTGCTGCTGTCGTGCTCCGGCCACAAGATCGGCCCGGCTTACCCGGCGATTCTCTATTACAACCAGATCATGGGCGCGCTGGTGAAGATCTACGTGTTCTTCCGCCTCGATCAACAGTCCTGGACCCGCCAGGACACCAAACTGACCCGCGATTTGGCCAGCTTTCAACGTTGGTTCAACACCTGGTCGTCTCGGACCATGACCTTCTCCGCCGGCAGCATCTTCGTCGCCGTGTTGCTGATGATGGTCTGAACCTGCCAAGCCTGAATTAACTAGGAACTACACACCATGAATAGCCAAGCAAACGTCAATGTTGTCCACGAATCCGAAGCCCAGCGCCAACACGCACGGGTCAAAATCCCGGCCAAACTGCGCTTCTTCGGCAATGACGGCAAACCCACCGAAGCGCGGGTGATCGACCTGTCCGCCGGCGGCCTGGCATTCACCGCGACCCAGCCGCTGAATGTGGGCGAAGTGCACAAGGGCCGCTTGCAGTTTGTGATCGATAACCTGGGCCTGGCGATGGACGTGGAGTTGCAGATCCGCTCCTACGACCGCCAGAGCGGCCGCACCGGTTGCCAGTTCCAGAACCTCGAATTGCAGGATATTTCTACCCTGCGCCACCTGATCACCTCTCACTTGTCCGGCGATATCGTGTCGATGGGTGAAGTGCTGGCCACCCTGCAACGGGACAACTTCACCAAGGCGCGCAAGGTCAAGGACAGCGGCAGCAACATGAGCGCGGCTGGCCGCCTGCGCGCTGTGGTGTTCAGTGCCGGTATCTTCATCGTCGGCCTGGCCGCTTTCGGTTTCATCTTCAAGTCGGTGTACGGCATGTACTTCGTCAGCCACGCCCAGGCCGGTGTGGTGAGCGTGCCCGGCATGAACGTGACCATGCCCCGCGACGGCACCGTGCAAAGCCTGCTCAAAGGTGACGGGATCGCCGCCAAAGGCGCACCGCTGGCGAGCTTCAGCACTAGCATGCTGGATGTACTCAAGGGCCACCTGGACGAAGACCAACTGCAACCGGCCAAGGTTGAAGAACTGTTCGGCAAGCAAATGACCGGCACCCTGACCTCGCCGTGTGATTGCGTGGTGGCCCAGCAAATGGTCGCCGACGGTCAGTACGCCAACAAAGGCGACGTGATCTTCCAACTGGTACCACGCGGCAGCCTGGCCAATGTGGAAGCGCGCTTTACCTACCGCCAATTCGCCGATGTGCGCCCAGGCACCCCGGTGAGCTTCCAGGTCGCCGACGAAGAACAACTGCGTACCGGCACCATCGTCAGCAGCACCAGCCTGAACAGCGCCGACCTGTCCTCCGACATCCGCGTGCAGATCAAGCCTGACGCACCGCTGGACAGCACCTACGCCGGTCGCCCGGTGGAAGTGACCAGCGACCGTGGCCCATCGCTGAACTGGCTGATCGACAAAGCCATGGCTAACGGTCTGTAAGCGAGGACATGCCTGTGATGACTCCTATAAAAACACCGCGGTCCCTGTGGGAGCGGGCTTGCTCGCGAAAGCAGTGTGTCAGCCAGCACATGTATCAACTGACAGGGCCCCTTCGCGAGCAAGCCCGCTCCCACATGGGTTCTCTGTGCACATTGGCATTGGCGGTGAGCCTCGCCGGTTGCGCCGGCCTGCCCGATCAACGCCTGGCTAACGAAGCGCTCAAACGCGGCGACACCGTCACCGCGCAGCAGAACTACCAGCAACTGGCAGACCTGGGCTACAGCGAGGCCCAAGTGGGCCTGGCCGATATCCAGGTGGGCACCCGCGACCCGGCGCAGATCAAACAGGCCGAAGCCACTTACCGTGCGGCGGCCGACACCTCCCCACGCGCCCAGGCTCGTCTGGGTCGCCTGCTGGTGGCCAAGCCCGGCAGCACCGAAGCCGAGCACCACGAAGCCGAAACCCTGCTGAAAAAAGCCTTTGCCAATGGCGAAGGCAACACCCTGATTCCGCTGGCGATGCTGTACCTGCAATACCCCCACAGCTTCCCAAACGTGAACGCCCAGCAGCAGATCAGCAAATGGCAAGCCTCGGGCTACCCCGAAGCCGGTCTGGCCCAGGTGCTGCTGTATCGCACCCAAGGCACTTACGACCAGCACTTGGATGATGTGGAACGCATTTGCAAGGCCGCGCTGAACACCACCGATATCTGCTACGTCGAGCTGGCCACGGTCTACCAGAAAAAAGCCGAACCCGAGAAACAAGCCGAACTGCTCAAGCAAATGGAAGCCGGCTACAGCCGTGGCACCGTCACCGCCCAGCGCGTGGACAGCGTGGCCCGCGTACTCGGCGATGCCACCCTCGGCACCCCGGACGAAAAAACCGCCCAGGCGTTGCTGGAAAAAATCGCCCCTGGCTACCCGGCTTCTTGGGTGAGCCTGGCGCAACTGCTCTACGACTTCCCGGAACTGGGCGACGTTGACCAGATGATGAAGTACCTGGACAACGGCCGCGCCGCCGACCAGCCCCGCGCCGAGCTGCTGCTGGGCAAGCTCTACTACGAAGGCAAGTGGGTACCCGCCGACGCCAAGGCCGCCGAAGCCCACTTCGAAAAAGCCCAAGGCAAGGAAGTCGCCGCCGATTACTACCTCGGCCAGATCTACCGCCGTGGCTACCTGGGCAAGGTTTACCCGCAAAAAGCCCTGGACCACTTGCTGACCGCTGCGCGCAACGGCCAGAACAGCGCCGACTTCGCCATCGCTCAATTGTTTTCCCAAGGCAAGGGCACCAAGCCCGACCCATTGAATGCCTATGTCTTCAGCCAGTTGGCTAAAGCCCAGGACACGCCAGAGGCCAACGACTTGGCCACCCAACTTGAGGCCCCGCTGACACCGGAGCAACGCACCCAAGGCCAACGCCTGGTGCAACAAGAGCTGGCGACCCGCGGCACCCTGGCCCAGAGCACGTTGCAATTGCACGCCCTGGAAGAAGACGACGGCGAGGAATCCCTATGAAGCTCAACCCATTCGTCAAGGCTGGTATCGGCCTGACCTTCGCCCTGCTGTGGTCGTGCCCGACCCTGGCGGCGCTGACCGAAGCCAAGAATTTCGGCCTGGAAGTCAAAGCCACCGCCCAGTCCGAAGATGACCGCGACCTCGGCACCCAGAAAGGCGGCGACGTTAACGGCATCGGCCTCGACCTGCGCCCATGGATCTACGGTGAAAGCGGCGCGTGGAGCGCCTACGCCATGGGCCAGGCCGTGGTGTCCAGCGACATCATCGAGACTGACACCCTGCAACAGTCCTCCGATGACGTGAACCAGCAGACCACCAACAACGATCGCAAGGCCAAGAAAAACTACCTGGCCATGCGCGAGTTCTGGGTCGGCTACAGCGGCTTCACGCCCTACCCTGGAGAGATCCTCAAGCTGGGCCGCCAACGCCTGCGCAATGACGACGGCCAATGGCGCGACACCAATATCGAAGCACTGAACTGGACCTTCGACACCACCTTGCTCAAAGCCAACGTGGGCGTCGCCGAGCGGTTCAGCGAATACCGCACCGACCTCAAGGAACTGTCGCCCGTCGACAAAGACCGCCAGCACCTCTACGCCGACGCCGCCTACCAGTGGACGCCCGGCCAGTGGATCGGCCTGCGCGCTCACCACACCCATGACAACGGCAAGCTCGACTACCCGCAACCGGGCGTGGCCACCGACTCGCTGGACAAGCGCGAGAACGGCGACCTGACCTGGCTCGGCATCGAAGCCAACAGCGACGCCTACAACTGGCGCAACACCAACACCGTCAACTACTGGGCCAGCGTCACCGGCATGCGCGGTGATCGCGACAAGGTCAACGCCCTGACTGCCGACGGCGAGCGCCCGGCGCAAGCCAAGAACAGCGACGACTTGAGTGGCTGGGCCACCGACATCGGCGTGCGCCTGCGTCTCGACCCGCAGTGGCAAGTGGGTGCGGCCTATGCCCGTGCCAGCGCCGACTACGAGCAGAACGGCCTGCAAAGCAACCGCTCGAACTGGACCGGTACCCAGTCCCGCGTACACCGTTTCGGCGAAGCATTTCGCGGCGAGATGAACAACATGCAGTCCATGAGCCTGTTCGGTTCCTGGCAGCTGCGCGAGGACTATGACGCAAGCCTGGTGTACCACAAGTTCTGGCGCGTGGACGGCAACAAGCCGGTCAGCAGCAACGGCATCGCCGCCGTGGACAACACCACCGACGCCGCCGGTGACATCGTCTCCAGCACCTCGCTGCCACTGGCCGATGGCAAAAAAGACCTGGGCCAAGAAATGGACCTGGTGGTCACCAAGTACTTCAAGAAAGGCCTGCTGCCGGCAGCCCTCAGCCAGTCCATCGATGAGCCTTCGGCCCTGGTGCGTTTCCGTGCTGGCGTGTTCAAGCCGGGCGACGCCTATGGCAGCAACGTTGACTCGTACATGCACCGCGCGTTTGTCGACGTGATCTGGAAATTCTGATGGGAGCCTGCGCGATGAAAGCTCACCCCTCCAAAGGCAGAAGTTTGCTGGTCGCGGCGATACTGATGGCCAACGCCACAGCCTTCGCGGATACCACGCAGCCGGTCAAGGCGCCGACCATCGCCAAAGAACTGCAACAGGCCAAGACCTACACCATTTCCAGCCCGCCGACCGCGCCGCTGGAAATGGCCAAGCCGGCCCTGCCTGACCTGTCGGGCTACACCGCCGCTGCGATGGAAAAGAAAATCGTGCGGACCAAGCCGGGCAAAATCAGCCTGCGCCGCATGATGCAGGAAGACGCCCTCAAGGACTTTATCGGCGGTGACAACAAGATGGCCGAATGGGTGGTGCGCCAACACGGCATTCCCCAGGCGATCTTTGTCGACGACGGCTACATGAACCTCAAGGACCTGCTGGGCAAGGTGCCCAAGCAGTACTTCAGCGAGACGTCGCCCGGTGTGTTCCTGGCCAAGCTGCCGATTGTGGTGGGCCGCAAAGGCATCCTCGACATCGACGGCAAGACTCAAGAATTGCGCCTGTCCCAGGAAGCCGGTTCGTTCCTGATCAATGATGGCCAGCTGTTTGTGCGCGACACCAAGGTCACCGGCTGGAGCGAAAAGGCCAACGGCCCGGCGCTGTTCAAGTCGCCCAAGGAGTTCCGCCCGTTCCTGCTGGCCTGGGGCGGCACCGAGACCTATATCTCCAAGACCAAGATGGCCAGCTTCGGCTACGCCAACAGTAAGTCGTACGGGGTGAGTATTTCCCAGTACACGCCGAACATGGCCAAGGTGCTCAAGCGCCCGGAACCGACCGGTTGGATCATTGATTCCGAGTTCTCGGACATGTGGTACGGCTTCTACTGCTACGAGACCACGAACTTCGTGATCAAGAGCAATACCTACAAAGACAACATCGTCTACGGCATTGACCCCCACGACCGTTCCCACGGTTTGATCATCGCGGACAACACCGTTCACGGCACCAAGAAGAAGCACGGCATCATCATCTCGCGGGAGGTGAACGACAGCTTCATCTTCAATAACCGTAGCTACGACAACAAGCTCTCGGGCCTGGTGCTGGACCGCAACAGCGTCAACAACCTAGTGGCCGACAACGAGTTCTACCGCAACCACACCGACGGCATCACCCTCTATGAGAGCGGTGACAACCTGCTGTGGGGCAACAAGGTGATTGCCAACCGTCGCCACGGGATTCGCGTGCGTAACAGCGTGAACATCAAGCTGTACGAGAACACCTCGATGGCCAACGGATTGACCGGCCTGTACGGCCACATCAAGGACTTGACCGACACCGACCGCGACATCGCCCTCGACCCGTTCGACGCCCAGGTGTCGCTGATCGTGGTCGGTGGTGAGCTGGCCGGTAACGGCAGCGGGCCGCTGTCCATCGACTCGCCCTTGAGCGTGGAGCTGTACCGCGTGTCGATGCTGGCGCCGACCAAATCCAGCGGCATCAGCTTCAACGGTGTGCTGGGTGATCGCCAGGAAGAGATTCTCGACCTGCTGGTACGCCAGCAGAAAGCCGTGCTGATCGACCCTGTCGAACGCCAGACCGAAATGCAGGACTGAGGATGACCCTTATGCACCCACACATGATCAAACTGCTGAGCCTCTCGGGTCTGACCCTCGGCCTGCTTGCGGCCAGCCAGGGCGTGCGCGCCGATGAAGTACAGGCGCCTACTTTCACCGCCGAACCGTGCTGCAGCCTGTGCCCCGCCGCCCATGATGCGAAGAACTACACCACGCGCTACCAGCAGAACTTCACCACCCTGGTGCAAGCCCAGGGCGACTGGTTGTTCCGCACCCAGGAAGACCTGCGCACCGAGTTCGACACCTCCCCGGCCGGCTACAAACGCATGCAGCAACTGCACGATGCGTTCAAGGCAAAAGGCGTGGAACTGGTGGTGGTCTACCAGCCGACCCGTGGTCTGGTAAACCGCAACAAGCTCAACCCCGAAGAAAAAGCCAAGTTCGATTTCGACAAGGCCCTGGGCAACTACAAAACCATGCTCGGCCGTTTCGCCAAGATGGGTTACGTGGTGCCGGACCTGTCGCCGCTCACCAACGAGCAGTTGCCGGATGAACTGCCGGCCCACGATTTCTACTTCCGCGGTGACCAACACTGGACCCCCTACGGCGCCCAGCGCACCGCGAAGATCGTCGGCGCCAAAGTGCGCGCCATGCCGGAGTTTGCCGGGATTCCCCAGCGTGAATTCGAGACCAAGCGCTCCGGGCGCATGGGCAAGACCGGCACCCTGCACAACATGGCCGGGCAACTGTGCGGCACCAGCTACGCGATCCAGTACATGGACCAGTTCACCACCGAGCCCAAGGGCGAAGCGGGCGACGGCGACCTGTTCGGCGACTCGGGCAACCCGCAGATCACCCTGGTGGGCACCAGCCACAGCGGCAAGAACTACAACTTCGCCGGTTTCCTGGAACAGGAAATCGGTGCGGACATCCTCAACGTGGCCTTCCCCGGTGGCGGCCTGGAAGGTTCGATGATCCAGTACCTGGGCAGCGATGAATTCCAGAAGACCCCACCGAAAATCCTCATCTGGGAATTCTCGCCGCTGTACCGCCTGGACCAAGAGACCATCTACCGCCAGATGATGTCGCTGCTGGACAACGGCTGCGAAGGCAAGCCCGCGCAGATGACCGCCAGCACTTCTTTGAAGCCGGGCAAGAACGAATTGATGGTTAACAGTTCGAACAAAGACCTGCGTAACGCCAATCACCAGGTTGATATCCGCTTCGCCGACCCGTCGGTGAAAACCCTGCAAGCCACCCTCTGGTACATGAACGGGCGCCACGAGGACATCAAAATCGAGAAACCCGAAACATCCGACACAGACGGGCGTTTCGCCTTCGAACTGCGCACCGATGAAGACTGGGCCTCGCAAAACTTGCTGGCCGTGGAAGTGCAGGGTCCAGAAAAGGGCGCGCAGAAGGTTGAAGCGAAAATTTGCACACGCAACGTATTCCCAAGCGGCGGTCAAAAAACCGCTCAACTCGGGCAATGAGGTTACCTATGCAGAAGTTATTGATTCCCACGTTGCTGGGCCTGGCGATCTTCGCCGGCACAGCCAACGCCGCCGCCCCACTGCGTCCACCCAAGGGTTATTTCGCCCCGGTGGAAGCCTTCAAGACCGGCGACTTCAAGAATGACTGCGACGCCATGCCGGCGCCGTACACCGGCTCGCTGCAATTTCGCAGCAAGTACGAAGGCTCGGACAAGGCCCGTTCCACGCTGAACGTGCAGTCCGAAAAAGCTTTTCGCGACAGCACCGCCGACATCACCAAGCTGGAAAAAGACACCAGCAAGCGCGTGATGCAATTCATGCGCGATGGTCGCCCGGAGCAGCTGGAATGCACGCTCAACTGGCTGACCAGTTGGGCCAAGGCCGATGCGTTGATGTCCAAGGACTTCAACCACACCGGCAAGTCCATGCGCAAATGGGCGTTGGGCAGCATGGCTTCGGCTTATGTACGCCTAAAGTTTTCCGACTCCCACCCGCTGGCCAACCACCAGCAGGAAGCCCAGTTGATCGAAGCCTGGTTCAACAAACTGGCCGACCAAGTGGTGAGCGACTGGGACAACCTACCGCTGGAAAAAACCAACAACCACTCCTACTGGGCCGCCTGGTCGGTGATGGCAACGTCCGTCGCCACCAACCGCCGCGACCTGTTTGATTGGGCGGTGAAGGAATACAAAGTCGGCGTGAACCAGGTCGATGACCAAGGCTTCTTGCCCAACGAATTGAAGCGCCAACAACGGGCCTTGTCGTACCACAACTACGCCCTGCCGCCGCTGTCGATGATCGCAAGCTTTGCCCTGGTCAACGGTGTGGACCTGCGCCAGGAAAACAACAGCGCGCTCAAACGCCTGGGCGACAAAGTGCTGGCCGGGGTCAAAGATCCAGAGATCTTCGAGCAGAAGAACGGCAAGGAACAAGACATGAAGGACCTCAAGGAAGACATGAAATATGCCTGGCTTGAACCCTTCTGCACCCTCTACACCTGTGCGCCGGATGTTATCGAGCGCAAGCACGGGATGCAGCCGTTCAAGACCTTCCGCCTCGGCGGTGACCTGACCAAGGTCTACGACCCGGCGCATGAAAAAGGCAACAAAGGTTCTTGAGTAACTAACTGAAGGAACAGGGTCCCAATGTGGGAGCGGGGGGGGGGGGGGGGGGGGGGGGGGGGGGGGGGGGGGGGGGGGGGGGGGGGGGGGGGGGGGGGGGGGGGGGGGGGGGGGGGGGGGGGGGGGGGGGGGGGGGGGGGGGGGGGGGGGGGGGGGGGGGGGGGGGGGGGGGGGGGGGGGGGGGGGGGGGGGGGGGGGGGGGGGGGGGGGGGGGGGGGGGGGGGGGGGGGGGGGGGGGGGGGGGGGGGGGGGGGGGGGGGGGGGGGGGGGGGGGGGGGGGGGGGGGGGGGGGGGGGGGGGGGGGGNTCCTTCGAAATCGTGGGGGGGTTTGGGGGGGCTGCGGCCCTTGACTGTGGTTAAACATGGAGAGATCGGGATGGTTTTCTCGTCCAATGTGTTCCTGTTTTTGTTCTTGCCGATCTTTCTCGGCTTGTACTACTTGAGCGGGCAACGCTATCGCAATCTGCTGCTGCTGATTGCCAGCTATGTGTTCTACGCCTGGTGGCGAGTGGACTTCCTGGCGCTGTTCGCCGCCGTCACGCTGTGGAACTACTGGATCGGCCTCAAGGTCGGCGCAGCGGGCGTGCGCACCAAGCCGGCCCAGCGCTGGCTGCTGCTCGGCGTCGCCGTCGACCTGTGCATCCTCGGCTACTTCAAGTACGCCAACTTCGGCGTCGACAGCATCAATGTGATGATGAAGTCGGCGGGCCTGGAGCCGTTCATCCTCACCCACGTGCTGTTGCCGATCGGGATCTCGTTCTACATCTTCGAGTCCATCAGCTACATCATCGACGTGTATCGCGGCGACACCCCGGCCACCCGCAACTTGATCGACTTTGCGGCGTTCGTGGCGATCTTCCCGCACTTGATTGCCGGCCCCGTGCTGCGTTTTCGCGACCTGGCCGACCAGTTCAACAACCGTACCCACACCCTCGACAAGTTCTCCGAGGGCTGCACGCGGTTCATGCAGGGTTTCATCAAGAAGGTGTTCATTGCCGACACCCTCGCGGTGGTGGCCGACCATTGCTTCGCCCTGCAAAACCCGACCACGGGCGATGCCTGGCTCGGCGCGCTGGCCTACACCGCACAGCTGTACTTCGACTTCTCCGGCTACAGCGACATGGCCATCGGCCTGGGCTTGATGATGGGTTTCCGCTTCATGGAAAACTTCAAGCAGCCGTACATCAGCCAGTCGATCACCGAGTTCTGGCGCCGCTGGCACATCAGCCTCTCCACCTGGCTGCGTGACTACCTCTACATCACCCTGGGCGGCAACCGTAAAGGCACGCTGACCACCTACCGCAACCTGTTCCTGACCATGCTGCTCGGTGGTCTGTGGCACGGCGCGAACATCACCTACATCGTGTGGGGTGCCTGGCACGGCATGTGGCTGGCGATTGAAAAAGCCATCGGCCTCAACACCGCGCCGCGCAGCTTCAACGTGTTGCGCTGGGCCTTCACCTTCCTGCTGGTGGTAATGGGCTGGGTGATCTTCCGCGCTGAAAACCTGCACGTCGCCGGCCGTATGTACGGTGCGATGTTCAGCTTTGGCGAATGGTCTCTGTCGGAACTCAATCGCGCCAGCCTCACCGGCCTGCAAGTGGCAACCCTGGTGGTGGCGTATGCGACGTTGGCGTTCTTTGGCCTGCGGGATTTCTACACCAACCGCCCTGCCGAAAAAACCAAGCCGGCCGACCCAAGCCTGATCAAGGCAGTGCCTGGCGACAACCCCGGCAGCATCCACCAGCCCGGCTTCACCGTGGGCCAGGACGCCGCCGTACAACCGGCCTATTGGACCGCTGACTGGCCACGCTACGCCATGCGCGCTGCGGTGCTGCTGCTGTTCGTGGCGTCGATTCTCAAACTGTCGGCGCAGAGTTTCTCGCCGTTCCTTTACTTCCAATTTTGAGGGAGCCGACCATGACCCGTTCATTACGCGTCCTCTATATCGGCCTGTTCCTGGTGGTGCTGCTGGCCCTGGGCGCCTGGTCGCTGCGCAGTTTCTTCGGCTTTAGCACCAACGCCGACGCCACCGTGCTTAACGGTCGCTGGACCAAAGCCGTCGAGACGCACTACGACGACGAGTTCCCGATCAAGCGCATCGGCACCAACCTTTGGGCGGCGCTGGACTACAAGCTGTTCAACGAAGGCCGCCCTGGCGTGGTGCTGGGCCGCGATCACTGGTTGTACAGCGACGAGGAATTCAACCCCATCGTCAACGAAGACCAGAACCTGCAAGGCAACTACGCACTGGTCGAAGGCGTGCGTCAGAAGCTCAAGGCCCAGGGCATCCAGTTGGTCATGGCGATTGTCCCGGCCAAGGTGCGCCTGTACCCGGAACACGTCGGTGATGTGAAACCGGCGAGCATCCACGCCAACCTGTACCAGGACTTCCACGCCCGGGTCGCCGCCGACAACATCCCGGCCCCGGACCTGCTGGGCCCGCTGCAACAGGCCAAGCTGGCCGGCAAGCAAGTGTTCCTGCGCACCGACACCCACTGGACCCCAGACGGCGCCGAAATCGCCGCCAAGCAGTTGGCCAAGGGCATTGCCGAGAAAACCCCGCTGAGCGGCGAGCCGCAGCGCTTTGTCACCGAGGCCGAGAACACCGCACCGCACAAAGGCGACTTGCGTCTGTTCCTGCCCCTGGACCCGTTGTTTGAAAACCTGATGCCACCCAAGGAGCCGCTGGAAAAACGCGTGACCCACCTGGCCGAAACCGGTGGCGACGACGCGTTGTTCAGTAACAGCGAAACCCCAGTGGCCCTGGTAGGCACCAGCTACAGCGCCAACCCCAACTGGAACTTCGTCGGCGCGCTCAAGCAAGCCCTGCACAGTGACGTCATCAACTACTCCGAAGACGGCCACGGCCCGATCCTGCCGATGCTCAGCTACCTGAAAAGTGATGACTTCAAGAACAGCCCGCCACAGGTGCTGATCTGGGAGTTTCCTGAACGTTATCTGCCTGTAAACAACGAAATCGGTGATGCCGACCCGCAGTGGGTTGCGCAACTTAAACAAGCCGGTTCGCGCCAACAAAACATGGCTTTGAACACCCTTAAAAAATCCGAGACGCCCGACCGGGCGCAAAACTGAAAGAGAGGTAACTCACATGACTTTCACTACAACTCCTCGTCGTCTCGCTAAAACCCTGGCACTCGCGGCCGGCCTGAGCGTCGTCTCCCTGTCTGCCTTCGCCGGTGGTGACGCCGCCCTGTACGGCCCGACCGCGCCTAAAGGTTCGAGCTTTGTGCGTGTGTACAACGCCAGCAACCAGGAAGTGAGCGCCACCGTCGGCGCCACCAATCTGAGCGACGTTGCGCCGCTGGCCAGCAGCGATTTCAGCTTTATGCCGGGCGGTGACTACAGCGCCAAGATCGGCAGCCAGACTGTGCCGGTAAAACTCGCGGCCGACCACTACTACACCTTGGTCAACAACAGCAGCGGCCAGCCGCAACTGATCGAAGAGCCGCCATTCAAGAACAAGCAAAAATCCCTGGTACGTGTGCAAAACCTGAGTGACAAGGCCCTGACCTTGAAGACCGCCGACGGCAAGACCGATGTGGTTAAGTCGGTGGCCGCCAAGAGCCGTGGCGAGCGTGAAATCAACCCGGTGAAAGTGAGCCTGGCGTTGTATGACGGTGACAAGAAAGTCGGCGATGTGAAGCCGGTTGCTTTGGAACGTGGTGAAGCGGCGGTGCTGTATGTGACGGGCTCCGGTTCGAGCCTATCGCCAGTCTGGGTGAAACGCCCGGTATCGACCCGCTGATTAGCTTTTCAACTTGAGGCCCGCCCCTGTCGGGGTGGGCTCTGACCCCAATCGATTCAAGGAGAAACACCCATGATCCCAGTAATCCTTTCCGGTGGTAGCGGCTCACGTCTTTGGCCGCTTTCCCGTAAACAGTTTCCAAAACAATTCCTGGCCCTGACCGGCGAGCACACGCTGTTCCAGCAAACCCTGGAGCGTCTGGTGTTCGAAGGCATGGACACCCCGATTGTGGTCTGCAACAAGGACCATCGTTTTATCGTCAACGAGCAACTGGCCAACCGTAAGCTGGAATGCCAACGCATCCTGATGGAACCGTTTGGCCGTAACACTGCGCCGGCTGTGGCCCTGACCGCGATGATGCTGGTCAACGAAGGCCGCGACGAGCTGATGCTGGTGCTGCCCGCCGACCACGTGATCGACGACCAGAAAGCCCTGCAACGTGCGCTGGCCCTGGCCACCGTGGCGGCCGAGCGCGGCGAGATGGTGCTGTTCGGCGTACCGGCGACCCGTCCGGAAACCGGCTACGGCTACATCAAGTCCACCGCCGATTCGCTGCTGCCGGAAGGCGTGAGCCGCGTTGAGCAGTTCGTGGAAAAACCCAACGAAAAACGCGCCGTCGAGTTCGTCAAAAGCGGCGGTTATTTCTGGAACAGCGGCATGTTCCTGTTCCGCGCCAGTCGCTTCCTCGAAGAACTGAAAAAGCACGATCCAGACATCTACGACACCTGCCTGCTGACCCTTGAGCGCAGCGAGCAGGACGCCGACACGGTGTCCTTCGACGAAGCGACTTTCGCCTGCTGCCCGGACAACTCCATCGACTACGCCGTGATGGAAAAAACCCAGCGCGCCTGCGTGGTACCGCTGAGTGCAGGCTGGAGCGACGTGGGTTGCTGGGCGTCGCTGTGGGCGGTCAACGATAAAGACGTCAACGGCAACGTCACCAAGGGCGACGTGGTGATCCAGGACAGCAAGAACTGCATGATCCACGGCAACGGCAAGCTGGTATCGGTGATCGGCCTGGAAAACATCGTGGTGGTGGAAACCAAGGACGCGATGATGATTGCCCACAAGGACAAGGTCCAGGGCGTCAAGCAGATGGTCAACACCCTCAACGAACAGGGCCGTAACGAAACCCAGAACCACTGCGAAGTCTATCGTCCGTGGGGCTCCTACGACTCGGTGGACATGGGCGGGCGCTTCCAGGTCAAGCACATCTCGGTCAAGCCGGGCGCGTGCCTGTCGCTGCAAATGCACCACCATCGCGCCGAACACTGGATCGTGGTCAGCGGCACCGCCGAAGTGACCTGCGATGAGAATGTGTTCCTGCTCTGCGAGAACCAGTCCACCTACATCCCGATTGCCTCGGTGCACCGCCTGCGCAACCCAGGCAAGATCCCGTTGGAGATCATCGAAGTGCAATCGGGCAGCTATTTGGGCGAAGACGATATCGAGCGGTTCGAAGATATCTACGGTCGTTCGACGCCGGTTGAGCGTGGTGTGTCGGTGAAAACTATCGCGCAGTAATACCGTCGAATAAGAAGCCCCCGTCCAGCCGACTGCGTCCCCTATCCGCAGCCGGTTGGGCGGGGGCTTTTTTTTGGGATTTTGTGGTGGCTGTGAGGGTGTCATCGCAGGTAAGCCAGCTCCCACATTCGACTGCATTCCAAAGGGTGTACACGGTTAACTGTGGGAGCTGGCTTGCCTGCGATGGCGCCCGCCCAATCAACACTTATCTCAAGCTAGCCATTCCCACCTACGCTTAAGTTAGGATGCTCGTTCCCAATTCGAGGTGGTCTCCATGTTCTTCGGCGTTCTTCTGATCATCACCTGGCTGATCCTGCTGCTGCGCTACCCTGCCAAGGCCTTGCCAGTATCCCTCGCCGCCGCCGTGGGCCTGGGCTGCGTGGCGATTTGGGTGGTGTGGCTCGACAATCGCGAAGCCTCCCAACTGGCACGCCTGGAACTGCGCATCACCTACGCCCCGCAGGAATGCCCCGCCGACCGCCCACTGAAACTGACCCTGAACAACGGTAATGATGTGCCCCTCACCGAACTGCGCTGGCGCCTCGCCGCCTACGCACCGGGGGACACCGTCAACCTGGCCGACAACGTGTATGCCGCACCCCGCTATCGCGGCCCGGGCGAGCTACAGGCCGGCGGCACCTGGGAAGACTGCCTGCCCACGCCGCCGCTGCGCCCCGGCTACCGCCCGCAAACCCTGGAATTTCGTGCCGAACACCTGCAAGGTGGCTTCTCGGACTGACAAAGGACTGCCCCATGCCCAACGTACTTATCACCGGCTGCTCCAGCGGCATTGGCCGCGCATTGGCTGACGCGTTCAAAGCTGCTGGCTTCAACGTATGGGCCAGCGCCCGTCGCCCGGAGGATGTTACCGCCCTCGCCGCCGCCGGCTTCAACGCGGTCGAACTGGACGTCAACGACAGCACCGCCCTGCAACGCCTGGCCGAACAACTGGGCGAGCTGGATGTGCTGATCAACAACGCCGGCTACGGCGCCATGGGCCCGCTACTCGACGGCGGCACCGAAGCGATGCAGCGTCAGTTCGAGACCAATGTGTTTTCCATTGTCGGCGTGACCCAGGCGCTGTTCCCGGCCTTGCGCCGCAGCAAAGGCTTGGTGGTGAATATCGGCAGTGTTTCCGGCGTGTTGGTGACGCCCTTTGCCGGCGCCTACTGCGCATCAAAGGCCGCCGTGCATGCTTTGAGCGATGCGCTGCGCATGGAGCTGGCGCCGTTTGGCATTCGCGTCATGGAAGTGCAGCCGGGCGCTATCGATACAAGCTTTGCCAAAAACGCCGGGGCCCAGGCTGAGTTGCTGATCAGCGAAAAATCCCCGTGGTGGCCGCTGCGCGAAGGCATCCGCGCCCGCTCCCAGGCCTCGCAGGACAACCCCACGCCCGCCAGCGAATTTGCGGCGCAGGTGCTCAAGGCTGTGCAACAAACACCCCCGCCACGCCTGTTGCGCGCAGGCAATGGCAGCCGGGCGTTGCCGTGGATGGCGGCGCTGGTGCCCAAAGGCTTGTTAGAGAAAGTATTGAAGAAGCGCTTTGGGCTGGATGGCACGTTGTAAGCAACTGTGAAGCCCCCTGCCAAAACCCAGGATGAGTGCCATAATCGCCGCCTGCCTCTTGAAACTGACTGGCCCCACAAGGGTAATGCGATGGAAATCAGAAAAATTCGACTGAACAACGTCGGTCGTTTTACCGACTTGGAAGTCGCCTTTGCGCCGACCGAAAAGCATGCGTCCAAGGTGACGGTGTTTGTGGGGAATAATGGGGCGGGGAAGACCACCATTCTTCGGTCGCTGGCGACTTCGCTAAGTT
Source organism: Pseudomonas sp. 18175 (assembly GCF_050432925.1). NCBI lineage: Bacteria > Pseudomonadati > Pseudomonadota > Gammaproteobacteria > Pseudomonadales > Pseudomonadaceae > Pseudomonas > Pseudomonas sp. 18175. Next base: position 19,230 of record NZ_JBKFTO010000025.1, read on the forward strand.
GGTTCGTGGAAAGCCTTCGTACAGAACAAGGTCGGGGCGACCTGATCGACGAAGCGCTGATTCACAACGACGCGGGCACTGCGGCTATAGCGATTGAAGTTGCGTATTTCGACGAAAAAACCTCGAACTGGACCCTGACCAGAACACGTAGAGGGTTCAAGGTGATGGGTCGCGCCGACCTCACAGAGGCTCGTCTTATTGCAGATAACATCAAAGATGGACTGACTTTCTCCAATCGCCAGTTATCTTTGCCGCTAATTGCTTACTACCCGGTAGAGCGCTCAGTCCTCAAAGTGCCGTTGGCAATCAAGAAGCACCCGCCTATCTATCAGTTGGATGGCTATGACAAGTCATTGAACCAGGGTGTGGACTTCGCGCGTTTTTTCGAATGGTTTCGTGACCGCGAAGACATTGAGAACGAGGCTGCAATCTCGAGTTCCACCCTGAAAAAGCTGTCAACCCGACTGGGTACAAACAGCGATTCATGGAAGGAAATCGAAGCACTGAACGCGCGCTCCAAAGATCGTCAGCTAACAGCAGTGCGCACCGCCATTTCTATGTTCATGCCTGGCTTCAACAATCTGCGCGTTGTGCGCTATCCATTACTCGAAATGGTTATAGATAAAGCAGGCACCTCGTTGAGCATAATGCAGCTTTCGCAGGGTGAAAAATCCTTGATGGCATTGGTAGGCGACATAGCCCGCCGTCTCGCAATCATGAACCCGGCGCTGGAAAACGCACTGCACGGTGCGGGTACCGTCCTCATTGACGAAGTCGATCTGCACCTTCATCCACAATGGCAACGCCGCCTCATCCACCAACTCACCGAAACCTTCCCCAACTGCCAATTCATCCTGACCACCCACTCCCCCTTGGTGATCAGCGATACCAAAGACGTCCTGTGCTACGTCCTCGACGACGGCGAACTGGAAGAACGCAACGACCTGTATGGTCTGGACGCCAATCAAGTACTGCTCAGCGTTATGGACACCGATGTGCGTAATAGCGAAGTTCAGGCTCGACTGGACCGATTGGTGGAGTTGCTGCAAGACAAACGACTGAACGAAGCCAAAGTCCTCTACGAAAAACTGTCTGCTGAGCTTTCTCCCGACCATATTGAATTGGTCAAAGCCGCCCTCCTCATTCGCAAACTGGAGTTGCGCAGTGCGTAAGATCGTCAAAGGAGATGAACCGGCAACCCTGACGCAATGGAAGCGTGCGCACCCCAGGGGCCGTTACTCGGATTTAAGCGCTGAAGAAAGAACCAGCATCCGCCATGCCTGCATCGAAGAACAACACGGTCTGTGCGCTTATTGCTGTCATGCGATAACCCTAGACAGCGCCCACAACGAACATGTCGAAGCCAGGGATACCGCCTCCAACCGCTCTCTGGACTTCTCCAATATCGTCGCCAGTTGCAACCGCAGCAAACAATGCGGCAAAGCACACGGCCATCAGGTTTTACCGCTGACATCCTTGATGCACGAGTGCGAAACGGAGTTGAAGTTTTATCTGTCGGGCCGTGTAGAAGGGCTCAGCCCCAGAGCCGTAACATCCATCCAGGTACTGAACCTGGGCGACTGTCGCGAAAACAACCGCGCCTTGTTCGGTGCCAGGAAGTCGATCTTGGATGCGCTGCTCTACGACAGCGGCATGGATGGCGACGATCTTGAAGTCGCAGACATCGATCTGTTGACAGCACTCAAGGAAGAACTGGAACAGCCCGACACCCACAACCGCCTGAAACCCTTCGCCCCCGTTCTGGTGAATGTCATTCGCCAGTTAAGCGCCTGATAACGAGCCCCCCATGATCGACTACAGCGATTTTTTCGAAGAAGTCACCCAAACCCACGTCGAGATCGAACAATGGTTCGCCGGCGTCGCCCCCGAAGGCACCTTGCAAAACCTGCTGGCCCGCTTCTCCCCGGAATTCACGATGGTCGCCCCGGCTACTGGAACACGGGTGAATGCAGCCGGGATCAATGCACTGTTTACCCGCCTGGGTGGCATGCGGCCGGGGTTGAAGATCACCTTGAGTGAAATGGTCGGGATCGACCGGCATGCGCGTGGGGCGACGGTGACTTACCGCGAGCATCAGGTAGATGACAGCGGCACCCAGACCGATCGCCGCGCAACGGTGGTGTTCGAGAAGATGGCAAGTGGCGCGCTGCTGTGGCGCCATCTGCACGAAACCTTTATCAAGGCCTGACGCGGTAAAAAAAAGTGGGAGCGGGCTTGCTCGCGAATACGGTGGTTCAGCAACAAATGTGTCGTCTGACACACCGTATTCGCGAGCAAGCCCGCTCCCACATTCTTAGATTTGTGTTTGGCTAGTCGGGCCAGGGACTACAAAAAACAGCGAACCGCCTGACATCATTTCAAGGAACCAATCCCCAGGCTCTTTCACCTCTGTCTACCCACAGGTGAAAGGATGCCAAGGGATTTCCTCCAAAGCGGCGTGCCAACCGCGCACACCACCACGCGCCAGCGACTGACCAGTCTGCTGGATCTGCCAAAACTCTATCAAACCATAGACGCCGACCCGGCTATCGTCGGGGCCGGGGTGGTGCATATCGGCAGTGATTATCAGGTGACGGTGCTAAGGGAGTTTGTGCCGCTGTGCAGTATCAGGCCCAAGCGGGTGATTTTGCGGGAGGTGGCGGGGCAGATCGCGAGTGCTGATGAGTATGCCGAGCAGGTCGCAAACTCGCCTCGTGAGTCACAGTTATGGCGGGAAGCTTCGGGAATGGCTCTATCTTGCGGTGGGGCAGTTATGAGCTTTGTTGTCGCGAAAACAGGTATGGCAGCGGCGCCGTTTACTGCTGGCGCGAGCCTTACATTGACCTACATAGCCTATACAGGCTTGGCTGCCAGCGGCGCACAGTGCTTCAACGGCGTATGGAGAACCCATAACGAATTAACTAACCCGGCCAAGAATGACTACTACGACACACTCGGTTGGTATCAAACCATGACGGTTGCTTTGGATGGCATTTCACTGGTTGGTGCGGGGGCTTCCACCTTTGCAACAGTCAAAACCGTAATGGCAATAAAGACTTCGACCGGGCGCAATATGAGCGACATATTGAGACCCATGAGCCGTCAAGAACGCGCCAAGCTAACGAGCGAAGTTCTTCGGCTGAATAATCCTCGCCATCCTCGTGAAATCATTCGTCTGAAGCAATTGGCTGGACTATTGCCTAAGCGCTTCAGCAATCCTGAGGTGCGCCTTCGCGTCCTGACTCAAATCAAAGATCAAATTGGCGCAGCCTTGGCTTTCACCGGAAGTGGTTTATCCGGAAACATCAACCAACTGGTAATCGCACTGTACGAGGAGTTCGACGAACATGAACTTCAACGTTGATCCCTTGCGCGAGTACCTAATGTGGCGCCGCTATGCCTACCGTTTTTTGCCGTCATTTGGAGGGGCACTGTTGCTGAGTCTAAGCAGCCTCGCCATCAACACCACGACTAGCTTTTCGTATTACGCAAAAACTTTAGGCCTACCGGACGAAGTCGCTTTCATAGCCGGTGTAGCACTCTGCCTAGTTTTTCTTATAGGCCAAATTGGACTTTGTGAGGGATTACGTCATTCCTCTCGAATACTCATCGCCGTGCCAATCGTGAGCGTCCTGCTATCAATCCCTTACCTTGGCAACCATCCACTCACGCTTCTGAACGTGCTCACTTTGATCACCCCCTTGCTCTACCTCTTGGTTCTCAACTCCAAAAACCACCGTCGCTACACCAGCATGTTGAGGGTCAAACGTCGACGAAAAATCAGCGCCGCCGAGTCGTTCATTCACTGAAATGACTTACTCCGACCGTACTACCAACAAAGATCAAATGTGGGAGCGGGCTTGCTCGCGAATGCAGTGGGTCAGTCACCTAATCCGTCGACTGACCCACCGCATTCGCGAGCAAGCCCGCTCCCACACTTTAGTTCTGTGTTTGGTTCACGATAACGGTGCAGGTAATGCCCGCCGCTAGCAGCACGCCCTCTGGCACTTCATCAATATGAATCCGCACAGGCACCCGTTGCGCCAACCTTACCCAGTTGAACGTCGGGTTCACGTCCGCCACCAGTTCGCGGCTCTCGGGGTTGTCGCGGTCGTAGATGCCGCGGGAGATGCTTTCCACGTGGCCCTTTAACGTCTCGCCGCTCATCAATTGCATGTCGGCTTTGTCGCCCACCTTCACATGGGGCAACTTGGTTTCTTCGAAGAAGCCATACACCCAGAACGAATTCATATCCACCACGGCCATCTTGGCCTCACCGATGCGTGCATAGTCGCCGCGATGCACGTTGAGGTTGGTGACGTAGCCGTCCACCGCTGCCAGCACTTGGGTGCGTTTGAGGTTCAGCTCGGCGGCTTCCAGTTGCGCCAGGGCGTGTTGGTAATCGGCCAGGGCGGAGTCGGCGATGTTGCTGGCGTCGTCGCGGTTCTCTTTGGAGATCACCAGGGCGTCGAGGTCGGCGCGGCGGTGGGCGTTGACCTTACGCATTTCCCAGGTGGCTTTGCGTGACGCCACCAGCGATTGCGCCTGTTTGACGGCGATGCGGTAGTGCTCGGGGTCGATCTGCATCAGCAGGTCGCCCTTTTTGACTAGCTGGTTGTCGCGCACCGGCACATCCACCACTTCACCGGTGACGTCGGCGGCGACGTTGATGATGTCGGCGCGTACGCGGCCGTCGCGGGTCCATGGGGTTTGCATGTAATGCACCCACAGCGTGCGGCCAATCCAGATCGCCAAAGCCAGTACCAGCAAGGTGGCGAGCAGGCTGAAAAACTTTTTCATCAGGGCATTCTCAACGGTAGACGCTCAGCGCCAGGGCGCCGAACAGGCAAACGAACAGGCTCAGGCGCAGCAGCGCCGGGTGCCAGAAAAATCGGTACAGGTCGAACTCGGCCAGGAATCGATCCAAGGCCCAGGCCACGGCAGCTGCGATCAGGAACATCAGGGTCATGGTCGGCATGTAGATGCCATGAAAGGCTATTTCACGCGGCATGCGCAGCTCCTTTAAGGGCAGCGAGGGGCGATTGCGGGTCCATCAGCGAGGTGCGGATAAAGTGCAGGTAGCTCTTTACCCGGCGCAGGGCCGAGGTGTCGAAGTGTGGGGCGAAGGGTTCGTCGGTGGCCTGCACGCGGCTGATCGCATGGTCGACGGCAATCAGGCCGCGCTCCAGGTTACTCGCGCTCGGTTGCAAAAACAGCCGCACCAACGAGCGGCCCATCACGCGGATCGCCTGGCGCCACGGCTGGGATTCGGCATACGCGGGGTGGATGGGCAAAATCGCCTGTTCCTTACGCAACTCGATGATCGCGTGGCCGACTTCCAGCACCACAAACATCCAGCGCAGCAGGTCGCGCTGTACCTGGGGTTGGCCGACGGCGAGGCCATAGGCCTGGTGCAGCAGGTCACGGGTGCGGCTTTCGAAACTCGACGCCAGGCCCTTGAGCTTGCCGCTGATCGCATACACCACTTGCTCGCGCAGGTCTTGCTCCAACCTGCGCCACAACCAGCGGCTGTTGGGTGGCAGGATGATCGCTCCCGCCGCCGCACACACCAGCATGCCGATGATCATGGCGATGTAGTCGTTGATGAAGGTGTAGGGGTTGTAGACGGTGAGGTTATCCGGCACTGATCCAGTGCTGAAAAAGATCAGCAAGCCGATGCCCACGCCTGCGTATTGCGGGCGTGAGGCGAGGAACGCGCCGAGGATGATCACCGGGGCGAGCATCACGCACAGCAGCGGGAAGCCGTCGATCCAGGGGAACACGAAGAACATTTCGACAAAGCCCACCAGCGCACCGATCAAGGTGCCGCAGGCCATCTGGAACGCCATGCGCTTGGGGTTGGGCGTGGCGGCGGACAGGCCGACGGTGGCCGCCGCGATCAAGGTCATGGTGGCGCCGCTGGGCCAGGCGGTGGCCACCCAGTAGCTGCCCAGCACGATAAGGATGAACGACGCACGAATGCCCGAGGCGGCGCAGGCCAGCCAGTTGGTTTTGGGCGTGTAGGGTTCGTCCCAGTCTTCACGGGCGTGGCTGTGGTCCGCCAGGGAGGCGTGGGTTTGTGCGTAGTTGTGCAGGTCGTCGACGAAGCGATAAAGCAGTTCGTAGGCCGTGTGGAAATCCAGTTGCTCGGCTTCGGTGGGGTTGCCTTCCTGGAAGGTTGCACGCAAGGCACGCACCTTGGCGGGCAGGCCGTCCTTGTAGGCCGTGAGCTGGGCGACTAACCGCGCAGCATCGGGGCTGGTGAGGGCACGCCCGGAGAAACCGTCGAGCAGTTCGGCAAGGTCTTGCAGGCCGGGTTTGATCGCCGCTACCACGTGATCGGCCTCGTCGGTGCGCAGCCGTTCGAGCAACTGGTGCAAGGCGTTGAAGCGCGTGGTGATGCTCATGAATTCGCTGTTGAGGCGGCTGAGCCGACCGTTGCGTCGACGCATGTGCGGGTCTTCGAATACGGTAAGGCTACGCAGACCTTCCAGGCCCACGGCTTCGGCGATAAAGCGCACGTTGCTGGCCTCAAAGCCTTCGCGCTGGCTGCGTCCACGCAGGCCGTCGGTGACAAACAGCGCGAATACGCCGAAGCGCTGGTACAGGGCGTTGCGCATGGCGGCGCTGCTGGTTTGCGGCAGGATCGCCGCGCTCACCAGGGTGGAACACAGAATGCCTAAGGAGATTTCCAGCACACGCCACACCGCCGCCATAAAGGCGCCGTCGGGGTGCGCCAGGGCGGGCAATCCCACCATCGCAGCGGTGTAGCCGGCGAGCACAAAACCATAGGCGCGAAAGTTGCGATTGCGCGTCGCGCCAGCGGTGCAGATACCGACCCAAATCGCCAGCGCGCCGAGGAACAGCTCAGTGTTCTGCGCAAACAGCGCAATCAAGAACACCATCACCGCCGACCCCGCCAAGGTGCCGAGGAAGCGGTAGAAACTCTTGGCGAACACCTGGCCGCTTTGTGGTTGCATCACGATAAACACGGTGATCATCGCAGTGCGCGGTTGCGGCAGTTCCAGGCGCATGGCCAGCCACAGCGTGAGGAACGCGGCGATCAACACCTTGAAGATGTACACCCAGGTCACGCCGTCGCTGCGCGCCCAGTCGAAGAAACCGCGGCGCCACTCAAGGGTGTGCAGCCAGCGCAGCGGTGCAGGCAAGGGGGTCATCGAATCCTACTCAGTGATCAAACACGGCGAGGGCCGCCGGGGTCTTGCTTGGGAGGGTCTTGGTGTCTTCGGGAACGTCGCTGCCGGCAGCCACGCCGCCGCCCAGGGCGGTGACCAGTTCGGCATGCGCACTCAGGCGTGCGGCCTGGACCTGTTGCTCGATCTGCTGCTGGTGAAACAGCAAGGTCTGGGCGTTGAGCACATTGAGGTAATCGGTAAGGCCGCGCTGGTAGGCGATCATGGCGATGTCGTAGGTTTTCTGAGCCGAGGCCACCGACTGCGCGGCGAAGTTCGACTGCTTGTCCATCGATTCGCGGCGGATCAGTTGGTCACTGATGCCCTTGAGCGCATTGACCAGGGTCTGGTTGTACTTGGCCACGGCAATGTCGTAGCCCGCGCTGGCTTCGCCCAGTTCGGCACGCAGGCGCCCGCCGTCGAAGATCGGCAAGGTGATCGCCGGGCCGACGTTGTAGTTGAATTTCTTACCGGCCAAAAATTCCAGCATGCCGCCGCCGGTGGCCATGTAGCCGAGGCTGCCCACCAGATCAACATTGGGATAGAACCCGGCATGGGCCACGTCGATGCCACGGGCTTGCGCGGCGACTTGCCAGCGGCTGGCGACCACGTCCGGGCGCTGGCCCAGCAGTTGCGCGGGCAGGCTCGATGGCAACTTGAGCGGTGCGGCCAGGGACAAGCTTGGGCGTTGCAACTGTGCGCCCTCCCCCGGGCCTTTGCCGGCCAATGCGGCCAACTGATTACGGCTCAGGGCGATTTCTTCGTCGAGGCCGTCCAGCTGGCGATAGGTTTCCGGCAACGGGGTTTCAGCCTGGCTGACATCGAAGTGCGTGCCGATCCCGGCGTTCAGACGTTTGTTGGCCAGGTCCAGAATCTGCTGTTGCTGCGCCAGGGTGGCGGCGACGATATCGCGGTTGGCGTAGTGCAGCGACAGCTGGATATAGGCGCGCACCACGTTGTTCTGCAGTTCGAGCTGGGCCTGGCGTGCCTCAGCCACACTCATGTGCGCCAGGTCGACGGCACGTTCGGTGGTGTTGCTTTCGCGGCCCCACAGGTCGAGGGCATAGCTAAGACCCAGGGATGAATTGTTGTCCCAGGTGGTGGCACCGCTCAAATCGCCGGGGCCGTAGAACTGATCCTTGGGCCAGTTATGGCGCTTGAGGGTAGTGTCGCTGTTGATCTGCAACGATTCGGCCGACTCGGCAACACCGGCCATGGCGCGTGCTTCACGAACGCGTGCGGCGGCCATGGCCATGCTTGGGCTGTTTTGCGTGGCCAGGTCGACCCAACGGTTGAGCTGGGGGTCGCCATAGGCTTGCCACCAAAGGGCCGTGGGCCAGTGGGCGTCCTGGGCGGCGCTCTGGATCGCTTCGTCGGTGGCCAGGTTATTGGCGCTTAGCGCCTGGCCTTGGGGGGCGATTCCTCCAGTTCCGATGCAGCCGCTGATTGCTAACGATAAGGCGCAAATACTGAGAGCCTTCAGCCCTCTGTTATTGAGAGTCTTCAGCTCTCTGCTGATGCGACGCGGCACGGCAAGCGAATTCCTGAGAGGGTGTTGCGGAGTAGGTGGCGCAATTCTAGGCGTCGGCTCATAGGACGATAAGCTGGCATTCCTGTGAATCTTTGTTACCGTTCAAGCGATAATCCGTTGGTAGGGATCACTGGACGGCGTAACTTTCTGTCACAATTTGCCATCTCCCTTGAGAACACCCCATGGACACTTTGCAAAACATGCGCGCTTTCAGTTGCGTGGCCGAAGCCGGCAGCTTCACCGCCGCCGCCGTGCAACTGGACACCACCACTGCCAACGTCTCGCGCGCGGTCTCCAACCTGGAAGCCCATCTGCAAACCCGCTTGCTCAACCGCACCACCCGGCGCATTGCGCTGACCGAGGCCGGTAAACGCTATTTGCTGCGCTGCGAACAGATCCTGGCCTACGTCGAAGAAGCCGAGGCCGAAGCCAGCGACGCCCATGCGCGCCCCGCCGGGCAGTTGAAAGTGCACACCATGACCGGTATCGGCCAGCATTTCGTCATCGACGCGATTGCCCGCTACCGCCGTACCCACCCTGACGTGACCTTCGACCTGACCCTGGCCAACCGCGTGCCCGACCTGCTTGACGAGGGCTACGACGTGTCCATCGTGCTGGCCAGCGAATTGCCGGACTCAGGCTTCGTGTCGCAACGTTTGGGCATCACCTACAGCATCGCCTGCGCCTCGCCGGATTACGTCAAGGCCAAGGGCTGTGCCCAACGCCCCCACGACTTGCTCAACCACGCCTGCCTGCGCCTGGTCAGCCCGGTGATCCAGCTGGACAAATGGACCTTCAACGGCCCCGAAGGCCAGGAAAGCGTGGCCATCAACACCTCGCCGTTCCTGGTGAACTCCGCCGACGCAATGAAAACCGCGATCACCAGCGGCATGGGCGTTGGCCTGTTGCCGGTGTATGCGGCGATTGAAGGCCTGCGCAACGGCACCCTGGTGCGGGTGATGCCCAACTACCGCTCCCAGGAGCTGAACCTGTACGCCATCTACCCGTCGCGCCAGTACCTGGATGCGAAGATCAAGACTTGGGTGGAGTACTTACGCGGTTCGTTGCCGGAAATTCTGGCGGCGCATCAGGCGGAGTTGGTGGCGTATGAAGTGAGTGGAAGTGTTGCCGGGGTGCGCCTGGCGAACTGATGACTTACAGACGATAGAAATCGAATGTGGGAGCGGGGGGGGGGGGGGGGGGGGGGGGGGGGGGGGGGGGGGGGGGGGGGGGGGGGGGGGGGGGGGGGGGGGGGGGGGGGGGGGGGGGGGGGGGGGGGGGGGGGGGGGGGGGGGGGGGGGGGGGGGGGGGGGGGGGGGGGGGGGGGGGGGGGGGGGGGGGGGGGGGGGGGGGGGGGGGGGGGGGGGGGGGGGGGGGGGGGGGGGGGGGGGGGGGGGGGGGGGGGGGGGGGGGGGGGGGGGGGGGGGGGGGGGGGGGGGGGGGGGGGGGGGGGGGGNGTTCAGTGGTGTCCTGACAACGCTGGGCAAGAATGTTAGCTTGCTTGGCATTCTTCCGTAGTCGATGAGCCCGCCTGCAATGAAAAAGACTGTCCTCGCCTTCAGCCGTGTCACCCCGCCAATGATCGAGCGCCTGCAACAGGATTTCGAGGTAATCGCGCCCAACCCCAAGCTGGGTGACATCAACGCTCAATTCAACGAAGCCCTGCCCCACGCCCACGGTTTGATCGGCGTGGGTCGCAAGCTGGGGCGCGAGCAGTTGCAAGGCGCGAGCAAGCTGGAGGTGGTGTCCAGTGTGTCGGTGGGCTACGACAACTACGACGTGCCCTACTTCAATGAACGCGGGATCATGCTCACCAACACCCCCGATGTCCTCACCGAAAGCACCGCTGACCTGGCCTTTGCCCTGTTGATGAGCAGCGCACGCCGCGTCGCCGAGCTGGATGCCTGGACCAAGGCCGGCCAGTGGAAAGCCAGCGTCGGCGCACCGCTGTTCGGTTGCGATGTACATGGCAAGACGCTCGGCATCGTCGGCATGGGCAATATCGGCGCCGCCGTGGCCCGCCGAGGTCGCCTGGGGTTCAACATGCCGATCCTGTACAGCGGTAACAGCCGCAAGACCGAGCTTGAACAAGAACTGGGTGCGCAATTTCGCAGCCTGGACCAGTTGCTGGCCGAAGCGGACTTCGTGTGCCTGGTGGTGCCGTTGAGCGACAAGACCCGTCACTTGATCAGCAGCCGCGAACTGGGCTTGATGAAATCCAGCGCAATCCTGATCAACATCTCCCGTGGCCCGGTGGTGGATGAGCCGGCGCTGATCGAAGCGCTGCAAACCGGGCGTATCCGTGGTGCCGGGCTGGATGTGTATGAACAGGAGCCGCTGAGCGAATCGCCGTTGTTCCAACTGAGCAACGCGGTGACCCTGCCGCATATCGGCTCGGCGACCCATGAAACCCGCGAAGCCATGGCCAACCGCGCCCTAGAGAACTTGCGCAGCGCCTTGCTGGGCGAGCGCCCGCAGAACTTGGTGAACCCGCAGGTCTGGAAGGGCTGAGCACTGGACCAGCTGTAGGACTGAGCACTGGTGGCGAGCGAGCTTGCTCGCGCTGGAGTGCGAAGCGCTCCCAGGTTTTTTGGGGCCGCTTCGCAGCCCAGCGGGAGCAAGCTACCTCGCCACAACTTGCTCTACAGTTTTCATTACGCGAGTCGATAACCTTCCATAGAAGATCGCATCCCTGATCCACAGAAGGTTTTTATGTCCACCACCAAAGCCCGCGCAGATTCACTCTCGCTTCTGCTCTTTACCTTGCGCAGCGGCAAGCTGATGGCCATCAACCTGCTGAAAGTCAGCGAAATCATTCCCTGCCCGCCGCTGACCAAGCTGCCGGAGTCTCACCCCCACGTCAAAGGCATCGCCACCCTGCGTGGCACGTCGCTGTCGGTGATCGACCTGAGTCGCGCCTTGGGGGAAATGCCCCTGCAGGACCCGGACGGTGGCTGCCTGATCGTCACCGATGTGAGCCGCTCCAAGCAGGGCCTGCACGTGCAGGCAGTGAGCAAGATCGTGCACTGCCTGACCACCGACATTCGCCCGCCACCCTTTGGCTCCGGCGGCAATCGCTCGTTTATCACCGGGGTTACCCAGGTAGAAGGTGGGCTGGTGCAGGTACTGGATATCGAGAAAGTCATCCACGGCATCGCCCCGGCGCAGATCGAGGCAGCGCCCACCGACCTGACCATGGAGGAGGCCGAAGTGCTGGGCCATGCACGCATCCTGGTGGTGGACGACAGCCAGGTGGCCCTGCAGCAGTCGGTGCATACCCTGCGTAATCTTGGCCTCACGTGCCACACCGCACGCAGTGCCAAAGAGGCGATTGATGTGCTGCTGGAGCTGCAAGGCACGGCGCAGCAGATCAACGTGGTGGTGTCGGACATCGAGATGTCCGAGATGGACGGTTACGCCCTCACCCGCACCCTGCGTGAGACACCGGACTTCCAGACACTGTATGTGCTGCTGCACACCTCGTTGGACAGTGCGATGAACAGCGAAAAAGCCCGCCTGGCCGGTGCCGACGCGGTACTGACCAAATTCTCTTCACCCGAGCTGACCAAGTGCCTGGTGGTCGCCGCACAAACCGTGGCGCAAAAAGGCCTGTGAGCGAATATTTCCAACTGCTGCGCCGCGATTTAACCGGCAGCCTGCCCGCCCCGCAGTGGCCGGCCAATACGCAGTTGGACCATTACCGCGACGACCTGGCCCCGGCGATTCATGCGGTGCTGCGCATGACCCAGGAACAAGGCGGCGGCCGTGTACCCAACCTGGAAACCTGGCAGCACCAGTTCACCACCGATGCCGAGTTCGACCCCACCCTGTGCCTGGTGGCGAGTAACGCCGGCGGCATCCTCGGCGTGGCCCAATGCTGGACCAGCGCCTTCATCAAGAACCTATCCGTCCACCCCTGCGCCCAGGGCCAAGGGCTGGGCCGTGCCTTGTTGCTGCACAGTTTCCAGGTGTTCAAGCAGCGCGGCGAACCCTATGTGGACCTCAAGGTACTGGAGAGCAATCTGCGCGCGCGGCAACTGTATGAAAGCGCGGGCATGAGATTTGTCCTACGGGACGTCGCGCAAGAAGACTGACAGGCACTGGCGCACAACTTGCTTCCACCGCAGGTATATCGGTGAACAGAGGTAAAAACCCGTCACCGTCACAGCGTGCCCTCTGACCTTGCCTGGTGACAGATCCGCCATGAATACTCATTTTTCCTGCGTCGGTTGCGGCAAATGCTGCACCGACCATCACGTCCCCCTGACCCTCGACGAAGCCCGCATGTGGGCGGCAGATGGCGGTAACGTCATCGTTCTGGTGGAAGGGTTCCTGGGCAATGGCCTGGGCCTGCCCGTGCAGCAACGCGAACATGCCGAACGCCGTTCGGTGGTGGTGCCCAGCGGCAACACCGAGGCGTTTGTGGCGATCACCTTTGCCGCCTACAACGCCGGGCGCTGCCGGAATCTTGACGAAGACAACCTGTGCCGCATTTATGAGCGGCGACCGTTGGTGTGTCGCATCTACCCGATGGAGATCAACCCACACATCCCGCTGAACCCCGCCGCCAAGGACTGCCCGCCAGAGTCCTGGGAACAGGGCCCGGCGTTGATCGTCGGGGGTGAGTTGATGGACCTGGAGCTGGCTGAGTTGATCCAACGCTCACGCCAGGCCGACCGTGATGACGTGCAGACCAAGGAAGCGGTGTGCGCCTTGCTGGGCATTCGTACTACGGCGCTCAAGGGCGATGGGTTTACGGCGTACCTGCCGGACATGGACGCATTTGCCAAGGCGATTGCGTTGGCAGCGCACCGCCCGGCGGTGGCCAATGAGTGGGTGTTTCATGTGTCAGGGATGGATATTGCAGAGCAGGTACTGGATGCCGGGGCGCAGGTGGCGACTGAGGTGCCGGCCAATTATGCGTTTATTTCGCTGAGGGCGGCGTAGGCCTTACCGGCCCCTTCGCGAGCAAGCCCGCTCCCACACTCGACTGCATTCCAACCTTGGAACTCGGTCAAATGTGGGAGCGGGCTTGCTCGCGAAGAGGCCAGCAAATTCACCACAAGGCCAACAGTCAGCGCCTCCCACTCCAAAACTCCCGCGCCAACTGCCGCAAATCCTCCGCCAACGCCGCCACATCACCCGAGCTGAGCTGGCTCTGCTGCCCAGCACTGACGGTGGCCTCCCCAGCGTTGCGAATGCCGACGATATTGCGGTTGATGTCCTCGCTCACCGCGCTTTGCTCTTCCACGGCAATTGCAATCTGTTGGCTCATGGCAGTGATTTGCGTGACCCGCTGGCTGATGCCATCCAATGCTGCAGCGGCCCGTTGCGCCTGCTGCACGCTGGCCTCGACGTGTTCGCTGCTTTGCGCCATGGCCTGCACCGCATCCCGCGCGCCGCCTTGGAGGGTGCTGATCATGCGCTGGATTTCATCGGTCGATTGCTGGGTGCGCTGCGCCAGGCCACGCACCTCATCGGCCACAACCGCAAACCCGCGCCCTTGCTCACCGGCACGGGCCGCTTCGATGGCGGCGTTGAGCGCCAACAGGTTGGTCTGCTCGGCAATCGTGCGGATCACCTCCAGTACACCGCTGATTTCGCCGCTGTGGTTTTCCAACTGGTGGATCACTTCAGTGGCCCGCGCCAGTTCCTGGGACAGGCGCAACACTGCATCACGGCTTTCATCGACGCGCTGATGGCCTTCACGGGTCTCGTTGCCAGCCTGGTCGGCCGCCTTGGACGCCTGCTGCGCATGGTTGGCCATTTGCGCCACGCTGGCGGCCATTTCATGAATGGCCGCAGCCACCTGGTCGGTCTGGGTCTGCTGGCCCAGGCTGCTGGCGTGGCTGCTGTCCAGTTGCCGAACCAACTGCGCTGCATGCCCTGACAGGCGCTGGGAAGCATCGCCGATACGCCCCACCACGGCGCCCACCTGGGCTTCGAGCATCTGCAGGGCAAACTCGATTTGCCCGCACTCGTCCCGACGTCCGGTATAGATCGCCTGGCTCAAAGGGTTGTCGGCGATCGCTCGCGCGCGCTGATTCAACTGGGCCAGAGGCCGAAGAATTACCTTCGCCCCTCCAGCACCTGCCACGCAGCCCGCCACCAACGCCAGCAGTTGCCACGTCAACGAGTAGGTCGCCAGGCCCAGTTCCAAGGCCCAGGTCACACCACCGGTCGCGGCGACCCACGCCGACACCTTCCCCCCCATGCCCACCGCCGGCCAGCGCAGCGATTTGCCCCCGCGCAAACGCGCATAGGCCCGCTCCGCCGCTGCCACCCGGCGCGCATCGGGCTGGGTGCGCACCGATTGGTATTCCACTGTGACCCCATCCCGGGCCACGGGCGTGGCATAGGCGCTGACCCAGTAGTGGTCGCCGTTCTTGCAGCGGTTTTTTACCATGCCCATCCACGAACGCCCGGTTTTCAAGGTTCGCCACATATGGGCAAATGCCTCGGGCGGCATATCCGGATGACGCAGCACGTTATGTGGCGTACCCAGCAGCTCGTCACGGCTGTAGCCGCTGACGTCGACAAAGTCCTGGTTGGCGTAGGTAATCGCGCTGGTCAGGTCGGTGGTCGAAAGGATATTGGCGTCGGGGGCAACGTCCACATTTCGACCGGTGACCGGCAGATTGATCTTCATGGATAAGCGCGCTCGTGATTATTGAAGGAGTCGGCAGGGCGTCGACTCTAAGCGCACCGATGGGGCAAATACTGATCCAGCTCATGATCCGCGCAATTAGTTAGCCATCACGGTATTTCCAAGCGATAAGGCTGCACGATCCGCTGGTATTCGCCGTTTTGCATCAACTGTTCCAGGGCGTGGTTGAGTTCATTGCGCAGCGCCGTATCGGGCTTACGCAGCGCGATCGACACCCCGTCGCCCAACAGCTCGGCGGAAACGGCGGGGCCTACAAAATCAAAATCCTCGCCTCTATCAGTGTCGAGCAGGGCGTCACGAATTTCCACGGTGCCCTGCAGGGTGGCATCGATATCGCCGGCTACCAGACTGCGGATCAGTTCATCGTTGAGCCAGAAACTCCTGATGATGACGCCCTTGGGGCCCCACTTCGAGTGAGCGAAAGCTTCGCGATTACTCCCCAGCAACACGCCGACTCGCTTGCCCTTCAACGCCTTTGGGGTCGGCACCAGACCCGAATCCCTGCGCGCCACCAAGCGGGTGGTGAAGGGATAAAGGTTGTCGGTGAAGCTGACCCAGCGCCGCCGCATGGGCGTAGGGGCGATGCCCATGATTGCATCGAACTGCCGGGCCTCAAGGGCAGGAAAGTCCTCGGCCAGTACTTGATCGACCCAGGTACAGCGCGCATTCAGCTGCAGACACAGGGCATTACCCAGCTCGATGTTCAGGCCAACCAACTGGCCTTGCGGGTTGCGACTCTGGAAGGGGGGAAATTGTGCAGCAACGGCAAAGCGGATTTCACGCCGGGGTGGATCAATGGCTGCAGCGGCATCCACCGAGAGCCATAGGGCAAACACGACACACAGATGTATCAGAGCCACGGGAAACGTCCTTTTCCGGAAAGAGCGCCCTCTGCCCCGCCCCGAAATCACTCAGGGCAAGGCAGAGGCGGTGCAAGCTTTCAAGAAAGAGTCGCGACCCTACAAGCGGAAATATCAGCGGGAGTTGTAGGCAATATCCGCCAATCTTTACAGGGCACTAATCTTAACGTTTACCCATGGAGCGGCGAGTACCCGGCGGAGCCATGCCCGGTGTCTTGGTGTGGCCGTTCTTGGCGCCGTTTTTATACCAAGGCTGGGCGGCATCCTTGGCCCCGGCCAGCTCACCCGGCTTGAACGGAAACTTGAACGCCGGGATCTCGGTTTTCGAGGCGACCTCAACACCGTCAGCTTCGGATTGATCAACGGCGTCGACGGCGTCAACAGGGGGTTGTGTCGGGGAATTCATGGAAGCTCCGGGGAGTACAAAAAGTGACGCGGCCATGAGTTGCGGGGCACGCTCGTAGGAAGTATACCTGCGCACCCCGACTCTTTGACCATCGTCGTACGAATGGTCAGGCGTTTGCTGACACGGCTGTCAGATAGCGGTCACTTTACTGACCGGGTCCGCAGGCTATAAATACCGTCCCATCTCTCCAACCCCCGTCCTGGCGCCTTACAGCATGCACATTCTTAGAAGAAAAACTGTATTGATCGTGGGAGTCCTTATCGTGTTGGCTGTGGCGGCCTGGGCGCTGACCCGGCCGGCCAAGGCCAAGCTCACCGCGTCCACGGCCGTGCCAGTACGCGTGATGAAAGTCGTAGAACAAGACTTGCCACGCTACGTCACCGGCATTGGTTCAGTGCTGTCGCTGCACAGCGTGGTCATCCGCCCACAGGTCGACGGCATTCTCACCCAGTTATTGGTCAAGGAAGGGCAACTGGTGAAGGCCGGAGACCTGCTGGCAACCATCGACGACCGCTCGATCCGCGCCAGCCTCGACCTGGCCAGGGCGCAATTGGGAGAAAGCCAGGCGCAGCTGCAAGTGGCGCTGGTCAACCTCAAGCGCTACAAGGAACTGAGCGTCGATGACGGCATTTCGAAGCAGACCTACGACCAACAACAAGCCCTGGTCAACCAGTTGAAGGCAACGATGCAAGGCAATCAGGCCGCGATTGATTCAGCCCAGGTACAACTTTCCTATACACAAATTCGCTCCCCGGTTACCGGTCGCGTTGGCATTCGCACCGTGGATGAAGGCAACTTCCTGCGCATGAGCGATACCCAAGGCCTGTTTTCGGTCACGCAGATCGATCCGATCGCCGTTGAATTCTCCTTGCCCCAACAAATGCTGCCGACATTGCAGGGCCTGATCGCCGCCAACTACCCCGCCAGTGTCGACGCCTTCCAGGGTGCCGACACCGATGGTGAGCACAGTGAGTTGCTGGGCGAAGGCCGTTTACGCCTGATCGACAACCAGATCAACAGCACCACCGGCACCCTGCGTGCCAAGGCCGAGTTCCGCAACAGTGCGCAAAAGCTTTGGCCCGGCCAACTGGTAACGATCAAGATCCAGACCGCCCTCGACCGCAACGCCCTCGCCGTTCCGCCGACCGTGGTGCAACGTGGCCTGGATTCGCACTTTGTGTACCGGGTAAACGGCGACAAGGTGGAAATCGTGCCTGTGCAGGTGGTTTACCAGGACAGCGAGCGCAACATTCTAAAAGGCATCCAGGCCGGTGACGTGCTGGTCAGCGATGGGCAATCGCGGCTCAAGGCCGGCGCCCAGGTCGAGATTCTCAAGGAGCAGCCCCAAGTGATTCAGACCGCTGAAGCCAAGGTGCAGCCATGACGTCGCGGGGGTCGATTTCCGCCTGGTGCATCGACCGCCCGGTCGCCACCCTGCTGCTGACCTTCGCCCTGGTGTTACTGGGGGTGATTGCCTTCCCCAAACTGCCTATCGCCCCACTGCCGGAAGCAGAATTTCCGACGATACAGGTGACTGCGCAGTTGCCCGGCGCCAGCCCCGACACCATGGCGTCATCGGTCGCAACCCCATTGGAGGTGCAATTCAGCGCCATTCCGGGCATGACCCAGATGACCTCCAGCAGCGCCCTGGGCTCAACCCTTTTAACCCTGCAGTTCACCCTCGACAAAAGCATCGATACCGCTGCGCAAGAAGTCCAGGCAGCCATCAACACCGCCGCCGGCAAGCTGCCCAGCGATATGCCGAGCCTGCCGACCTGGCGCAAGGTGAACCCGGCGGACAGCCCGGTGCTTATCGTTAGTGTCAGCTCCCGTGACATGCCCGGTACTGAACTGAGCGACCTGGTAGAAACCCTGCTGGCCAGGCAGATCAGCCAGATCGACGGCGTCGGCCAGATCAACATCACCGGCCAACAACGCCCGGCGATCCGCGTGCAGGCCTCGCCTGACAAACTGGCGGCCATCGGGCTGACCCTGGCGGATGTGCGCCTGGCGATCCAGCAGTCGAGCCTGAACCTGGCCAAGGGTGCGCTGTACGGCAAGAACAGTGTGTCGACCCTGGCGACCAACGACCAACTGTTCCAGCCGGATGAATACGGCGACCTGATCATTTCCTACAAGAATGGTGCACCCGTGCAATTGCGGGACGTGGCCAACGTGGTCAATGGTTCAGAAAACGCCTACGTCCAGGCGTGGGCTATCGACACCCCAGGCGTCAACCTGGTGATCACCCGCCAACCCGGTGCCAACATTGTCGAGACCGTGGAACGCATCCAGACCGAATTGCCGCGCCTGGAAGCCATGCTCCCGGCCTCGGTCCAGGTCAGCGTACTAATGGACCGCACCACCACCATCCGCGCTTCGCTGCACGAAGTGGAAATGACCTTGCTGATCGCCATCTTGCTGGTGGTTGGGGTGATGGCGATTTTCCTGCGTCAGTGGTCAGCCACCGTGATTGTGTCCAGCGTGCTCGGCGTTTCGTTGATCGCCAGCTTCGCCCTGATGTACGTGATGGGTTTCAGCCTGAACAACCTGACCCTGGTGGCCATCGTGGTGGCCGTGGGGTTTGTGGTGGACGATGCCATCGTGGTGGTGGAGAACATCCACCGCCACCTTGAGGCGGGTTTGGACAAACGTGAGGCAGCGATCAAGGGCTCCAGCGAAATCGGCTTCACCGTGGTGTCCATCAGCGTCTCCCTGGTGGCGGCGTTCATTCCGCTGCTGTTCATGGGCGGCGTGGTCGGCAGGTTGTTCAAGGAGTTTGCCTTGACCGCCACCTCGACCATCCTCATTTCCGTGGTGGTGTCCCTGACACTGGCCCCCACCCTCGCAGCCTTGTTCATGAAAGCGCCAAGCCATCGGCCCCATGACAAACCCGGCTTTGGCGAACGTCTGTTGGCCGGCTACGAAAAAACCCTGCGCCGCGCCCTGGCCCATCAACGCACGATGGCCTGTATCTTCCTGTTGACCCTGGGCCTGGCCGTGGTGGGTTATGTGTTTATCCCCAAGGGATTCTTCCCGGTCCAGGACACTGGTTTCGTCCTCGGCACCAGCGAAGCGGCTGCGGATGTTTCGTACCCGGACATGGTCGCCAAGCATAAGGCGCTGGCCGAGATCATGAAGGCTGACCCGGCGGTACGGGCGTTCTCCCACTCGGTTGGGGTAACAGGCAGCAACCAGACCATCGCCAACGGCCGTTTCTGGATTTCCCTGGTGCCACGGGGCGACCGCGACGTGTCCGCCAGCCAATTTATCGACCGCATCCGGCCCAAGCTGGCCAAGGTGCCGGGGATCGTGCTGTACCTGCGCGCCGGCCAGGACATCAACCTCAGCTCCGGTCCCAGCCGCAGCCAGTACCAATATGTG
Source organism: Pseudomonas sp. 18175 (assembly GCF_050432925.1). NCBI lineage: Bacteria > Pseudomonadati > Pseudomonadota > Gammaproteobacteria > Pseudomonadales > Pseudomonadaceae > Pseudomonas > Pseudomonas sp. 18175. Next base: position 39,271 of record NZ_JBKFTO010000025.1, read on the forward strand.
CTCAAGAGTAACGACGGTGCGACGCTCAACACCTGGACCCAGCGCCTGACGGAAAAACTGCGCTCTATCCCGCAGTTCCGCGACATCTCCAATGACCTGCAACTGGGCGGCAGCATCACCCACATCAGTATCGACCGCCGCGCCGCCGCACGCTTTGGCCTCACCGCCACCGACGTTGACCAGGCACTGTACGACGCCTTCGGCCAGCGCCAGGTCAACGAGTTCCAGACCGAAATCAACCAGTACCAGGTGGTGCTGGAACTGGACACCCAACAACGCGGCAAGGTCGAAAGCCTGAACTACTTCTACTTGCGCTCGCCGCTGACCAACGAAATGGTGCCGCTGTCGGCACTGGCCAAGGTTGACCCACCCACGGTCGGCCCGCTGTCCATCAGCCATGACGGTATGTTCCCGGCTGCCAACCTGTCGTTCAACCTGGCGCCCGGGGTGGCACTGGGGGATGCGGTGATCCTGCTCAACCAGGCGAAAAACGAGATCGGCATGCCGACCTCGATCATCGGCAATTTCCAGGGCGCGGCCCAGGCGTTCCAGAGCTCTCTGGCCAGCCAGCCGTGGTTGATTCTCGCCGCGTTGGTGGCGGTCTACATCATTCTTGGCGTGCTGTATGAAAGCTTCGTGCACCCACTGACCATCATCTCAACCCTGCCCTCGGCCGGTCTGGGTGCGCTGATCATGCTGTGGTTGCTGGGCCAGGACTTCTCGATCATGGCGCTGATCGGCCTGGTGTTGTTGATCGGCATCGTGAAGAAGAACGGTATCCTGCTGATCGACTTCGCGCTGGAGGCCCAGCGCGAGCGTGGGTTAACACCCCATGATGCGATCTTCGAAGCCTGTATCACGCGGTTCCGCCCGATCATCATGACCTCCCTGGCCGCCTTGCTCGGCGCCCTGCCGCTGATGCTCGGTTATGGCGCCGGCGCGGAGCTGCGCCAGCCCCTGGGTATCGCGGTGGTGGGTGGTTTGCTGGTGAGCCAGGCACTGACGCTGTTCACTACACCGGTCATATACTTGTACCTGGAAAAGTTTTTTCACCGGCCCACACCAACGCCTGCGTTGGCGACCACACACTGAGGCGGTGTCATGCGCGTCCTGATTATTGAAGATGAAGAAAAAACCGCAGACTACCTGCACCGCGGCCTGACGGAGCAAGGCTACACCGTCGACGTGGCCCGCGAAGGCGTCGAAGGCTTGCACCTGGCGCTGGAGAACGACTATGCGGTAATCGTGCTCGACGTGATGCTGCCGGGCCTGGATGGCTTTGGCGTGTTGCGTGCCCTGCGTGCGCGCAAGCAGACGCCGGTGATCATGCTCACCGCCCGCGAACGCGTGGAAGACCGCATTCGCGGCCTGCGTGAAGGCGCCGATGATTACCTGGGCAAGCCGTTTTCGTTCCTGGAACTGGTGGCGCGCCTGCAAGCCCTGACCCGCCGCAGCGGCGGCCATGAGCCGGTGCAGGTCACTGTCGCCGACCTGTGGATCGACCTGATCAGCCGCAAGGCCAGCCGCAATGGCCTGCGCCTGGACCTGACCGCCAAGGAGTTCTCCCTGCTCAGCGTATTGGCGCGGCGCCAGGGCGAGATCCTGTCCAAGACCGCCATCGCGGAGATGGTCTGGGACATCAATTTCGACAGCGATGCCAACGTGGTGGAAGTGGCGATCAAGCGCCTGCGGGCCAAGCTTGACGGGCCATTCGAACACAAGCTGCTGCACACCATCCGTGGCATGGGTTATGTGCTGGAGAGCCGCAGTGTCGGCTAATTCCCTCGCCCTGCGCCTGAGCACTATGTTCACTTTGGTGGCGTTGCTGATCTTCCTGTTGATCGGTGGCGCGCTGTACCAGCAAGTGGATCGCAGCCTGGGCTTGCTGCCGGGGGCTGAACTGGATGCGCGCTATAGCGTGTTGGAATCCTCGGTGAACCGCTTCGGTACGCCGGATCACTGGGTGAAGATGCAAGCCAAGCTCAAGCTCTTGAGTGAGGAAGACAAGCGCATTCGCTTCTGGGTGGTGAGCACTGACCCCTACTATGAATACGGCAACCCCGATGCGCAGATCCGTGCCTTTGCCGAAGGGCCTACCGGCAAGCGCGACCTGCGCCTGCCGGGGCGTGAATATCCGTTCAAAGTACTGGTGACCGAGCTGCCGGCCAAGGACCAGCGCCCGCCGCTGCGCTTTATGATCGCCATCGACACCGAAAACTTCCGCGCCACTCAGCACCATTTGCTGGTGGCGCTGATCAGCCTGGCGCTGATGGGCGTGGTCATGGCATCTCTGCTAGGTTTCTGGGTAGCACGCATCGGCCTCAAGCCCCTGGGCAAACTCTCGGAGGAAGCGCAGAAACTGGCGCCGCCCAAACTCTCCGGGCGCTTGCAACTGTCGCCGCTGCCGCCGGAGCTGAGCCAGTTCGTCAACTCGTTCAACGCCACCCTCGACCGCGTGGAACAAGCCTATTCGCGCCTGGAATCGTTCAACGCCGACGTGGCCCACGAACTGCGCTCGCCCTTGACCAACCTGATCGGCCAGACCCAAGTGGCGCTGACACGCGGGCGTTCGGCCGAGCATTATTTCGAGGTGCTGCAATCAAACCTCGAAGAGTTGGAGCGCCTGCGTTCGATCATCAACGACATGCTGTTCCTCGCCAGCGCCGACCAGGGCAGCAAGGCCACCAAGCTGATCGAAAGCTCCCTGGCCGATGAAGTAGCGACCACCCTCGACTATCTGGACTTCATCCTTGAAGACGCCCAGGTCCAGGTGCGGGTCCACGGCGACGCCCAGGTCCAGATCGAAACAGCCCACCTGCGCCGCGCGCTGATTAACCTGCTGAGCAATGCGGTGCAGCACACCGCACCGGGGCGGGTCATTGAAGTGAACATTGAGGTGCTGGAGCATCAGGTATTCATCGGTGTCACCAACCCTGGTGAAGCGATTGCCAGCGAACACCTGCCACGCTTGTTCGAACGCTTCTATCGGGTGGATGCCTCACGCAGCAACAGCGGGGCCAATCATGGATTGGGGCTGGCGATCGTGAAGGCGATTGCGTTGATGCATGGGGGGGATGTGTATGTGCGCAGTGAAGCGGGTGGCAATACCTTTGGCATTACTTTGCCCGTCTAAACACCGCAGATAAAAAATGTGGGAGCGGGCTTGCTCGCGAAAGCTATGTGTATGGCGCTGGAGCGTTTGGGTCGGAGTGCATATCCGTTATTTGGGTAACGGCGGCTTTGGGTTCCGCCCTTACGGCGGGTCACTTTTGGAAGAGCCCAAAAGTAACCAAAAGGCTCTTGCCCCACCACTCGGTGCCTCGCCTAGGCTCGGCATGCCCTCACTCCGGCTTGAATCCGTGGGCCGCCGCCACGCGCCATCCATGGCGCGGGGCGGCTAACCCGGCGTCCTGCCGGGTTACCCACGGATTCAAGCCTGCGTTCGGCCAGCGTGGTTTAACGGGGCGCCTAAGATCACAATCAAAAGCCAAATCAAAAGCCAGAGCCAGAGCCAGAGCCAGAGCCAGAGCCAGAGCCAGAGCCAGAGCCAGAGCCAGAGCTTCGGGCGGGGTTGGTCAGGCCATATAGTTGTGTAAATATCTATGGCCATCAGGGGCGAGCCCCCTCGCACATTTGAACCGCGGTGCATCAGGTAAACCCTGCGCCTCAACTGTTGCGATTTGGGCAACAGTCATTATCTTGTTACACTCTGTATCGTACCGCTCGCCTGCGTTAATTTGACGCATCGATGAGCGCGACGGCAAAGGCAGCCTCCCGCTTACCCGAATTTCCCTCGACTTATTTCCAGGGCTCTACGCTGGGAATCTGTCTTAAAGCCGCTGATATCAGCGGCTTTTTTTTGCCGTAAAAAAGGCCAGGCACACCCCCACGACACTGGCTGTTTACGATTGACCCAAGGAGCTTTACCGGTGAAGAACTCGCTGACGTTCACCCCGTTATTCCTCGCGATTGCAGCAACGATTGCCCCCCTTGCCCATGCGGCAGACTCTGCCCCCGGCGACGGTTTCGTCGAAGGTGCGCACCTCAATATCAACACCCGCAACTACTACATGAACCGCGACCGTCGCGACACGCACGTCGATGACAGCAAAGAATGGGGCCAGGGCTTTCTCGGCACCTTTGAGTCCGGCTACACCCAGGGCACGGTCGGCTTCGGCCTGGACGCCCACGCGATGCTCGGTCTGAAACTCGACGGTGGTGGCGGCACCGACGGCTCCAGCATCCTTCCCTATGGCAGTGGCAACGGCAAGGCTCCGGGCTCGTTCTCCACAGCCGGCGGCACCCTGAAAGTGCGTGCGTTTGACACCGAGCTGAAAGCTGGCGACCTGTTCCTCAACAACCCCGTGATCGCCGGCGGCATGACGCGCATGCTGCCGCAGACGTTCCGTGGCGTCAGCCTGACCAACCACAGCCTCGACGGCTGGATGTTCGAAGGTGGCCAGGCCAGCTTCACCAAGCTCTACAACCAGAGCGGCCACCAGCGCATCGGCACCAGCTACGGCGCCCTGCCTGGCAATACCGATCCCCAACACATGAACTGGGCCGGCGTGTCATTCAGCGGTATTGCCGGGTTGACCAGCAACCTCTACGCCTCCGAACTCAAGGACGTGTGGCACCAGTACTACTACGACCTGGACTACACCTACGCGCTCAATGACCTGGTCAGCCTCAACCCCGGCCTGCACTACTATCACACCCAGGACACCGGCCAATCGCTGCTGGGGGATATCGACAACAACACCTACAGCCTGCATTTCACCGTGGGCGTGGGCAACCACAGCGTCACCGCCGCGTACCAGCGGGTCAACGGCAACACACCGTTCGACTACATCGCCCAGGGCGACAGCGTGTACCTGGACAACTCCCAGCAATACTCGGACTTCAACGGCCCCAACGAGCGCTCGTGGAAACTCAAGTACGCCTATGACTTCGCAGGCCTCGGGCTGCCGGGCCTGACCTCTGCCGTGTCCTACATCAGCGGCAAGACCGACCTGACCAAGGTCGACCCGCAAAGCCGTGGCTACAGCAAGTGGTACAGCGCAGGTGGCAAGGACGCCAAGCACTGGGAGCGGGACATCGACCTCAGATACGTGGTGCAAGGCGGCAAGGCCAAAGACTTGGCCGTGCGCCTGCAATGGGCAACCAACCGTGGCAGCAACGGCTATTCAGCCGTGGACAATGACGTGGATGAATACCGGGTAATCGTCGACTACCCGATCAACGTGTTCTGAGGCGCGCATCTTTCTTTGCCGCCCCTCGTTTAATTTTCATCGGGTAGAACTAAACTGCCAGCATTGTCACCGCTGAAGTCTGCCCGATGAGTCAACCCCACACTCGAACCCTGCCGGCACGCCCAGAGCTTTTTCTGATTCTGGGCAGCGGCCTCACTGTTGCCCTGATCATGGTGATTGTCGCAGCGCTACTGGTACGCGAGCACACCAGCACCCTGCAGGCGGCCAAACGCGCGACCACCAACATTACCCAACTGATCAATGCCGATGTGCTGCGTAACGTCGAACTCTATGACTTGGCCCTGCAAGGGCTGATCACCGCGACTACGCGCAGGGATTTGTCCCAGGTGTCCCCGGACATTCGGCACCTGGTGCAGTTTGATCAATCCATCGCAGCGCCGTTCAAAGGCGAAGTGCTGTTGCTGGATGCCAACGGTGCGGTCATCGCCGACTCTTCGACCCTGTGGCCGTCGCCACGCAACTTCGCCAACCGCGACTATTTCCTGGCCCATAAAAACAGCACTCAGGCGGGCCTGTTTATCAGCCGCCCGTTCAAGATTCATTGTGCGTGCGATCAGGTCTGGCGCATTGCGTTCAGCCGCCGGGTTTCAGGGCCCGATGGCGAATTTGCCGGGGTGGCTGTGGCCACCATGCGTCTGGCGTACTTCGACCAATTATTCAACCGCCTCACTATCGGCAATGGCAGCACCGTCAACCTGCTGAACACCAAGGGCATTCTCTTGGCCCAGCAACCGTTGCTGGAGCGCGACATGATCGACAAGGACCTGAGCGACCGGCCCAACTTCAAGCGCATGCTGCGTGAAGGCGAAGGCAGCTTCCGGGCGATCTCTGCCATCACTGGCCAGGAACGCCTGTACACCTTCAGCAACGTGGGTGAGTTACCGCTGATCGTCGTGGTGGCTCTGGCGGCAGATGACGTGTTCGCCCCCTGGCAGCGCGCCGCCCTGCTTACCGGTGGCGCCACCGGCGTACTGTGCATTGGCCTGTTTTGGCTGACCTGGATGCTGCGTCGGGAACTGCGACGCCGTTATCGCACGGAACGGGTGCTGTCAGAACTGGCAGCCACCGACGCCCTCACGGGCCTTGCCAACCGCCGCATCCTCGACGAACGGTTGCGCCTGGAATGGGACCGCGCCCAGCGATCGGCCGACCCTATGACCCTGTTGATGATCGACGTAGACCACTTCAAGGCCTTCAATGACCGTCACGGCCATCACGGCGGCGATGAGGCGTTGCGCACCGTGGCCCAGGTGATCGCCACCAACATCCGCCGCCCCGCCGACCTGGCGGCGCGCTATGGCGGTGAGGAGTTTGCCGTGGTGTTGCCCCACACTGACGCCAAGGGCGCCCTGGTGATTGCCGAACATATCCGCAGCAGCATCGAGCACTTGCCACGGGTAGCGGGGGACGAGCGGCCGATCACGGTGAGCATCGGGATGAGCACGTGGGACAAGCGCAGCCGTATGTCGCTGGAGGCATTGCTGTTGAGTGCAGACCAGGCGTTGTATGAGGCCAAGCATACGGGGCGTAATCGGATTGTGGACGCTGCTATTTCGGGTCAGTGAGATCTGATGTGGGAGCGGGCTTGCTCGCGAAGGCGGTGTATCAGTCGATACAAGGATTGACTGACCCTCCGCATTCGCGAGCAAGCCCGCTCCCACATTTTGATCTTCATTGGCTCTGAATAGCACACATAAAAAAAGGCCACCCGAAGGCAGCCTTTCAAAACTAAAGAAAGAGAGTTGTTACTTACACCGCCGCAACGGGACGCATGTAAGAGATCGGTGCGGTGCTGGCATCTTCGAAGGTCACGACTTCCCAAGCGTCTGTCTGCTCAATCAACTTGCGCAGCAGCTGGTTGTTAAGGGCGTGGCCCGACTTGAAGCCTTTGAACTCGCCTATCAGGCTATTGCCCAGCAGGTAGAGGTCACCGATTGCATCGAGGATCTTGTGCTTCACAAATTCGTCTTCATAGCGAAGGCCGTCTTCGTTCAGTACACCATCCGCGTCGACCACAATGGCGTTTTCAACGCTGCCGCCGAGTGCGAGGTTGTGCTTGCGCAGGTACTCGATGTCACTCATGAAACCAAAGGTACGGGCGCGGCTGACTTCTTTTACGAACGAAGTGCTGGAAAAATCCACGCTTGCACTTTGGGTGCGGTCACGGAATACCGGGTGATCGAAATCGATCTCAAAGCTCACTTTAAAGCCTTCGAACGGGACGAAGGTGGCGCGTTTGTCGCCGTCTTCTACTGTCACTTCCCGCAGAATGCGAATGAACTTCTTGGCTGCGTCCTGTTCTTCCAGGCCGGCAGATTGAATCAGGAATACGAAAGGTCCAGCGCTGCCATCCATGATGGGGACTTCGGACGCGGAGAGCTCGACGTAGGCGTTATCGATGCCCAGGCCAGCCATGGCCGAGAGCAAGTGCTCCACCGTGTCCACTTTGACGTCACCGTTGACCAATGTGGTCGACATCGTGGTTTCGCCAACGTTTTCCGCGCGAGCAGGAATCTGCACCACAGGGTCCAGGTCGGCACGAACAAACACGATGCCGGTGTCGACAGGTGCAGGTTTGAGGGTCAGGTATACCTTCTCCCCGGAGTGCAGACCTACACCTGTGGCACGGATAATATTCTTCAGGGTGCGTTGTTTAATCATGGCTTGGACCGCTTGAGCGCAAATTGCGAACTGGTATCAACAAAGGCTGGCGATGATAGCAGACCAGACCTTTGCTGAACACCAATCACCTTCATAGCCCTGATACATTCCATCAATCGGCCTGACGACGCAGGAATGCCGGGATGTCCAGGTAGTCCAGGTCATCTTGCGGATTCGGGCTACGGGACGCTGCAGCACCGGCCTGAGCCTGGTTGCGCATCACGGTCGGACGATCCAGGTCGCGGTAGTTCACCGACGGCAGTTCCTGGCGCGAAGGCGCTGGAGCAGCAGCCGCTTGGCTCGCCTGGCTGGTGTGCAGGGTGTTGTCGATGACCTTCACAGGCTTCTCGATTTTTGCACCCAGGCCGGTGGCAACCACGGTCACATGCAGCTCGTCGCGCATGTCTGGGTCGATTACGGTACCGACTTTGACCATGGCGTGCTCGGAAGCGAAGGCTTCGATGATGCTACCCACGTCGGAGTACTCACCCAGGGACAGGTCAGGACCGGCGGTGATGTTCACCAGGATGCCGCGTGCACCTTGCAGGTTCACGTCTTCGAGCAACGGGTTGCGGATGGCCGCTTCGGTGGCTTCACGCGCACGGTTCGGACCGCTGGCGCAGCCAGTGCCCATCATCGCCATACCCATTTCGCTCATCACGGTACGTACGTCGGCAAAGTCGACGTTGATCATGCCTGGGCGCTTGATGATGTCGGAGATACCGCGAACGGCACCGGCCAGTACATCGTCAGCCTTGGCGAATGCGGACAGCAGGCTTGCGTCCTTGCCCAGGATGGTCAGCAGCTTCTCGTTGGGAATGGTGATCAACGAGTCGACGCTTTCAGACAGCAGACGGATACCTTCGTCGGCGATCTGCATGCGCTTGCGGCCTTCGAACGGGAACGGACGGGTCACGACCGCAACCGTCAGAATGCCCATTTCCTTGGCCACTTCGGCGATGATCGGTGCAGCACCGGTACCGGTACCACCGCCCATGCCCGTGGTGATGAACACCATGTTGGTGCCCTGCAGCACTTCGGCAATACGCTCGCGGTCTTCCAGGGCGGCTTGACGGCCGACTTCCGGGTTGGCGCCAGCGCCGAGGCCTTTGGTTACGGCTGTGCCCAATTGCAGGATGGTCCGCGCGCCGATGCTTTTGAGCGCTTGGGCATCAGTGTTGGCGCAGATGAATTCAACGCCTTCAATGTTGCTCTTGACCATATGGTTGACAGCGTTGCCGCCGCCACCGCCGACACCGATTACTTTAATAACCGGGCTTGCGGGGATGTTGTCTACGAGTTCGAACATGTTCCCTCTCCTTTCATTTCTCTAGTTTTTTCGCCTACTGCTTCCAGCGGTGTTGCGGTAAATCGTTAGAAGTTGCCCTTGACCCATGCCTGCAACCGCTCGAACAACGGCGCTTTGGCCTCGTCATCGTTGCGGTAGCTGTCACGGATGCTTGGGCCCGACAGGGAAATGCCGTCGGTCTGCTTTTGCAGGCCGTACAACAGCAAGCCCACGCCAGTGGAATAAATCGGGTTGCGTACCACGTCGCCCAAACCTTTCACGCCATGGGGCACGCCCAGGCGAACCGGCATGTGGAAGATCTCCTCGGCCAACTCGACCGCGCCTTCCATCTTCGAGGTACCACCGGTCAGCACGATGCCGGCCGGGATCAAATCTTCGTAGCCACTGCGGCGCAGTTCAGCCTGAATCAGGGTGAACAGTTCGTCGTAGCGCGGCTCGACCACTTCGGCCAGGGCCTGGCGCGACAGTTCACGCGGTGGGCGGTCGCCCACGCTTGGCACCTTGATGGTCTCGCCAGCACCGGCCAGCTTGGCCAGGGCGCAGGCGTAGCGGATCTTGATTTCTTCGGCGTACTGGGTCGGTGTGCGCAGCGCCATGGCGATGTCGTTGGTCACCTGGTCGCCGGCAATCGGGATCACGGCGGTGTGACGGATCGCACCTTCGGTGAAGATCGCGATGTCGGTGGTGCCGCCGCCGATGTCCACCAGGCACACGCCCAGCTCTTTTTCGTCGTCGGTCAGTACGGAGTAAGCCGAAGCCAGTTGCTCCAGAATGATGTCGTCGATTTCCAGGCCACAGCGGCGCACGCATTTTTCAATGTTCTGTGCAGCGTTGACGGCGCAGGTCACCACGTGAACCTTGGCTTCCAGACGTACGCCCGACATGCCCAAAGGCTCGCGAACGCCTTCCTGGTTGTCGATCACGTAGTCCTGCGGCAGCGTATGCAGCACGCGCTGGTCAGCCGGGATCGCCACGGCTTGGGCGGCATCGAGTACACGCTCAAGGTCGGCGGCGCTGACTTCACGGTCGCGGATCGCCACGATGCCGTGGGAGTTCAGGCTGCGGATATGGTTGCCGGCCACGCCGACGAACGCCGAGTGGATCCGGCAACCGGCCATCAGCTGCGCTTCTTCGATGGCGCGCTGGATCGATTGCACGGTGGACTCGATGTTCACCACCACGCCCTTCTTCAGGCCCCGGGACGGATGCGTGCCAATACCGACGATCTCGATCACGCCGTCTTCGCCGACCTCGCCCACCAGCGCCACCACCTTGGAGGTGCCGATATCGAGACCGACGATCATTTTGCCGCTTTGCACGTTTGCCATGGGTCCTGCCTCTTCTTAATTCTTCGCGACAGCGGGTTGCGCTGCCGTGGGCGCAGCCGGTTCACGCCAGCCGACGGCAAGGCCGTTGGCGTAACGCAGGTCGACGCTCGCAATGTTCGTAATCTGTTCTTTCAAGGTCTTGTCATAGATGGCAATGAAGCGGCGCATCTTTTCCACCAAGCGGTCGCGTCCCAGCAACAACTGGATGCCCGGGCCGGAACTGCCTGCCCCGGTCGTCAAAAACCAGCTACCCCGTTCACGCAGTTCCAGGCGTGCAATGGAGAAGCCCATTGGCCGCAGCATCTGGCTCAAGGCCTGGTACTGCTGCATCACTTGTTGCTGCGCCCGCTGCGGTCCGAACAACTGCGGCAGGTGCTCGTAGTTGGCCAACTCACGCGGCGTAAACGCCTGGCCCTGGTTATTCAACAGCGCTTCGTCACCCCAACGGGCCACGGGCAGTTGTTCTTCCAGGCGGATCGTTACTTGGTCCGGCCACACGCGACGGACTTCGGCGTGGGCGATCCACGGCATTTGTTCCAGCTCCGAGCGCATACCGGCCAGGTCGATGGTAAAGAAGCTCGCCGCCAGGTACGGGCCGATGCGCTGCTGTACCGCTTGCTGGCTGATGTAGCTCAAGTCGCCCTGCACGCTGATCTTGGTGATCGGCCGGTCGGCATACGGCAACAGACGCTGTGCACCTTCGTAGGTTCCAAAGCCCAACACCACCAGCAGCACCGGCCAGAACAGCGACTTGAGGAACCCAAAGTTGGCTTTGGGCAGGCGCGCCGACATCGGCTCTTTAGCCACCATTCGGCTGGCACCCCGTGGCACCGGCTTGCGGCCGGGTGCTTGTGGGGGCTGATGACGAAGCGATGCGCCGTTCATGTGCTTAGCCTCGAACCTCAATGCTCGCCGCCAGGATCGCCAGCACCAACTGCTGGAAGTCCAAACCGGCGGCACGAGCAGCCATAGGTACCAGGCTGTGGTCGGTCATGCCCGGAGCGGTGTTGACTTCCAGGAACCAGAAATTCCCTTGGTCATCCTGCATCACGTCTGCCCGCGCCCAACCGGCGATACCCAGCGCCTCACAAGCTTTCGCCGTGAGGTCCATCAATTCCTGTTCCTTGGTTGCGTCAAGGCCACACGGGATCCGGTACTGGGTATCGGAAGCCACGTACTTGGCGTCGTAGTCGTAAAAGGTGTGGGGCGTGCCCAATGCGATAGGCGGCAATACCTGGCCACGCAGGGTGGCGATGGTGTACTCGGGACCCTGGATCCACTGTTCCACCAACACTTGCGAATCGTAGGTACTTGCCGCTTTCCATGCGTCGATCAATTCAGCGGCCGAGTTCACTTTGGCCATGCCGATACTGGAGCCTTCATGGGCAGGTTTGACGATCAAAGGCAGGCCCAGTTCCTTGGCTGCAGAAATACAATCGTCTTCGCTGCACAGCACACTGTGACGCGGGGTGGGAATACCCAGGCTGTGCCACACCTGCTTGGTGCGCAATTTGTCCATGGCCAGCGCGGAAGCCAGGATGCCGCTGCCGGTATAAGGGATGCCAGCGCACTCCAACAGGCCTTGCATGCTGCCGTCTTCACCGCCACGGCCGTGAAGGATGATGAAGGCGCGATCGATCTTCTCGGCCTGCAGGCGGGCGAGGAAGTCATCGCCCACATCGATACCAAACGCGTTCACACCGGCGCTTTGCAGGGCTTCCAGCACGGCATTGCCGGACTTGAGCGACACTTCGCGCTCAGCGCTCTTGCCGCCGAACAGCACAGCCACACGACCGAAGTCGGCTGGTGGGATTGTGGAAAACAGGGAGGCGTAGTCAGTGATCATTTCGACTTCCCCTTTTCAGCGGCGGCAAACAGCGGGCTCGCCAGCAATTTAGGGGCAAGGCCGCCAATGTCACCGGCGCCTTGGCACAGCAAGATGTCACCGGCACGCAGCAGCGGCTTGACGATCGGCGCCAGGTCCACACCGCGCTCGATGTAGATCGGGTCCAACTGGCCACGCTGGCGGATGCTGTTGCACAGCTTGCGGCTGTCGGCGCCCGGAATCGGTTCTTCACCGGCGGGGTACACCTCCATCAGCAGCAGCACGTTGGCATCGGCCAGTACATTGACGAAATCGTCGTACAAATCGCGGGTACGGCTGTAGCGGTGCGGCTGGTACACCATCACCAGGCGGCGCTCCGGCCAACCGCCGCGCACGGCCTTGATCACGGCAGCGACTTCGGTCGGGTGGTGACCGTAGTCGTCCACCAGCATCACGTCGCCGCCTTCTACCGGCAACTGGCCGTAGACCTGGAAGCGACGACCCACGCCAGCAAAACCCGACAGGCCAGCGACGATGGCTTCATCACTGACGCCCTCGTCAGTAGCGATGCAGATGGTCGCCAGGGAGTTGAGGACGTTGTGGTTGCCCGGCATGTTCACCGACACATCCAACGGCTCGCGGTCTGGACGCAGCACGGTGAAGAAGGTTTGCATGCCTTCCTGACGCACATTGATCGCACGCACGTCGGCATCTTCACTGAAGCCGTAGGTGACGGTTGGGCGCTTGACCAGCGGCAGGATTTCGCGCACCACCGGATCGTCCAGGCACACCACGGCCAAACCGTAGAACGGCAGGTTGTGCAGGAACTCGACGAAGGTTTTCTTCAACTTGTTGAAGTCGCCGTCGTAGGTGGCCATGTGGTCTTCGTCGATGTTGGTGACGACGGCGACCAGCGGTTGCAAGTGCAGGAAGCTCGCATCACTTTCATCGGCTTCGGCGATCAGGTAGCGGCTGGTGCCGAGCTGGGCATTGGTGCCCGCTGCATTCAGGCGGCCACCGATCACGAACGTCGGGTCCAGGCCACCGGCGGCGAACACCGAAGCGATCAGGCTGGTGGTGGTGGTTTTGCCATGGGTACCGGCGACGGCGATGCCGTGGCGATAACGCATCAGTTCGGCGAGCATTTCGGCACGCGGTACCACGGGAATACGCCGTTCAAGGGCCGTGGCCACTTCCGGGTTGGACGTGTTCACGGCGCTGGACACCACCAGCACATCGGCTTCGGCAGCGTTCTCGGCGCGGTGGCCGATAAAGATTTGCGCACCGAAGGTTTTCAGGCGGTCGGTGACCGGCGACTCTTTCAAGTCCGAGCCAGACACCTGGTAGCCCAGGTTCAGCAACACTTCGGCAATGCCGCACATGCCCACGCCGCCAATACCGACGAAGTGGATACGACGGATACGGCGCATCTCGGGTTGTGGCATGGCTTTCTGATTCTCAACCATGGGCCACCTCCAGGCAGATATCGACCACGGTGCGGGTTGCGTCAGGTTTGGCCAGGCGGCTTGCGGTACTCGCCATGCTGTTCAGTCGTTCCGGTTGCATCAAAACCTCAGTCAGGCGTGCGGCCAAATCGGCGGCGCCAGTCGTTCTTTGCGGCAGCAGGAAGGCAGCGCCCTCCCCGGCCAAATATTCGGCGTTACGGGTCTGGTGATCGTCGATAGCGTGGGGCAAAGGCACCAGCATGGACGGCAGACCGGCGGCGGCCAGTTCACTGACGGTCAGCGCGCCGGAGCGGCAGACCACCAGGTCGGCCCAGCCATAGGCTTGGGCCATGTCTTTGATGAAGGGCTGTACGTTCGCCTCGACACCGGCTTCGCGATAACGCGTGGCGGTGACTTCACCGTGGTTCTTGCCAGCCTGATGGAAGATCTCTGGCCGCAGCTCTACAGGGAGTTGCGCCAGCGCCTCAGGCAGCAATTTGTTCAAGGGCTCGGAGCCCAGGCTGCCGCCCATGATCAGCAGGTGCGCCTTGCGCCCGGCCAACGCGTCACGGGCGATGTCCATAAACAGTTCGGTACGCACCGGGTTGCCGGTGGTGCGCAGTTTGTCCGAGGCACCGAAGGTCTTCGGGAAGGCCTCGCACACCCGTGCAGCCAACGGCACCAACAGGCGGTTGGCCGTACCGGCTACCGCGTTCTGCTCGTGCACGATCACTGGCACGCCAGCGAGCTTGGCGGCAACGCCACCCGGGCCGGTCACATAACCACCAAAGCCCAGCACACACACCGGCTTCACGTCGCGAATCACCTTGCGCGCCTGCCACACCGCCTTGAGCAACACGAACGGCGCCTTGAGCAACGACAACTTGCTCTTGCCACGCAAGCCGCTGACGTTGATCAGGTGCAGCGGCAAACCGGCACTCGGTACCAATTCGTTTTCGATGCCACGCGGGGTACCCAACCAGTGCACGCTGTAGCCACGGCTCTGGAATTCGCGCGCACACGCCAGGGCCGGGAACACGTGGCCCCCGGTACCGCCCGCCATGATCAGCACGTTAGCGCCCATGGGCTGGCTCCTCGGCAAAGTCGCTTTCACTGAATTCCATCTCTTCGCTGCCCAAGTGGGTTCGACTCTCCCACTCGATGCGCAGCAACAAGCCGAGACAGGCGCAGCAAATCACCAACGAACTGCCGCCGTAACTGAGGAACGGCAAGGTCAGGCCCTTGGTCGGCAGCAAGCCGACGTTCACACCGATGTTGATCAGGAACTGGCCGATCCACAGGAACGACAAGCCGTACGCTACGTAAGCGGCGAAATACTGTTTGGCCTTTTCGGCCCACAAGCCGATGTACATGCCGCGCACACACACGAACACGAACAGCGCGACGGTGCACAGCGAACCCACTACGCCGAGTTCTTCGGCGAGTACGGAGAACACGAAGTCGGTGTGGGCTTCCGGCAGGTAGAACTGCTTCTGCACGCTGTTGCCCAGGCCCACGCCCAGCCACTCGCCGCGACCAAAGGCGATAAGCGCCTGGGTCAACTGGTAGCCGGAGCCGAACTGGTCGGACCAGGGGTCGGTAAAGGTAATCAGACGGGCCATCCGGTAAGGTTGCGCCTGGACCAGAATGGTCACAGCGGCAACCGCCAGCACCACCATCAAGGTAAAGCGGAACAGCCCAACCCCACCCAGGAACAGCATCGCTGCCGCAGCGCCCATCATCACGACGGTGGCACCGAAGTCGGGCTCCATCAGCAACAGGCCAGCCATGGGCAGCAGCACAATGAATGGTTTGAAGAAGCCCATCCAACTTTCGCGTACTTCTTTCTGGCGACGTACCAGGTAGCCCGCCAGGTAGATCACCACAAACACCTTGGCAATTTCCGATGGCTGCACGTTGAACGCACCGAAGCCGATCCAACGCATCGAGCCGTTCACCTCACGGCCGATGCCGGGCAATATCACCATGATCAGCAAGCCAAAGGCTCCGATCAGCATCAGCCAACCCAGGCGCTGCCAGGTGGCGATAGGAATCATCATGGTGACGATGCACGCGCCCAGGCCGAGCACCAGGTACACCAAGTGACGGATCATCATGTACAGGGTGTTGCCCGACTGCACGGCGGCCACTTCGGACGACGCCGAGGTGATCATCACCAAGCCCAGGCCCAGCAGCGCGAGGCAGCCGGCGAGCATCGGGAAGTCCAGGTCGATACCGCGCCCAGTGATAATCGGCGACGGGTACGGCTTGATGATGTTTCTTAGACCGAGGCTCATACCAACGCCTCCACGGCACGGGCGAACAACTGGCCGCGCTCTTCGTAGTTCTTGAACATGTCGAAACTGGCGCACGCCGGCGACAGCAACACCGCGTCACCCGGCTGGGCGAGGGCTTTGCACTGGGCAATAGCGTCGTCCAGGGAGGTGGCGCGCACTTGCGGCACACCGTCACCGATGGCGGCGGCGATCAAGTCGGAGTCGCGGCCCATCAGCACCACGGCGCGGCAATGCTCGGCCGCCGGGCCTTTAAGGTCCTTGAAGTCGGCGCCCTTGCCGTCGCCACCTGCGATCAGCACCAGCTTGCCGTCGATATCGGCACCCAGGCCTTCGATGGCCGCCAGGGCCGCACCGACGTTGGTGGCTTTGGAATCGTTGTAATAGCTCACGCCGTCAAGATCGCGCACCCACTGGCAGCGATGCTCAAGGCCGCCAAAAGCACGCAGGGCCGACAGCATGGCATCGAACGGCAAGCCCACGGCATGCCCCAGTGCCAAGGCCGCCAAGGCGTTGGACTGGTTATGGGCGCCACGGATTTTCAGCTCGCGCACCGGCATCAGGTTCTGGAATTCGAAGGCCAGGTATTTCTCGCCGTTCTCTTCACGAATGCCGAACGCTTTGAAATCAGGTTTGCCCAGGCCGAAGGTCCAGCAAGGCATGCCCTCGCCCATCAGCGGACGGCTCAGGGCATCCTGGCGGTTGACCACAAATTGCTTGGCGCCACGGAAGATCCGGTGCTTAGCCAGGTGATAGGCCGGTAGGCCGCTGTAGCGGTCCATGTGGTCTTCACTCACGTTCAATACGGTAGCCACTTCGGCGCCGAGGTCGTGGGTGGTTTCCAATTGGAAGCTCGACAGCTCCATGACGTACAGCTCGACGTCGTCGCTGAGCAGGTCCAATGCAGGTACACCCAGGTTGCCGCCCACTGCCACGCGTTTGCCGGCCGCAGCCGCCATCTCGCCCACCAGGGTGGTCACGGTGCTTTTCGCGTTGGAACCGCTGATGGCGATGATCGGCGCCTGCGCGTTACGCGCGAACAGGTCGATATCGCCGGACAGCTTCACGCCACGCGCGGCTGCCGCTTGCAGGGCCGGTGTCGCCAAGGCCAGGCCGGGGCTCACGTAGAGCTCATCGGCGCGGCACAGAAACTCGACATCCAGCTCGCCACAACGCACTTCCACGTGCGGGTAGTCACGGCGCAGCGTGACCAGCTCCGGTGGATTTTCCCGCGTGTCGGCCACGGCAAACGGCTTGCCCCGGTTCGCCAGGAAGCGAACCAGGGACATGCCGCTCTTGCCGAGGCCGACAACGATGCGGAAGTGGTCTGAAGCGATCAGGGACACTCGTTTCTACCTCAGTTTCAGGGTGGCAAGGCCGACCAGGACCAGAATCACAGTGATGATCCAGAAACGGACGATCACACGCGGCTCGGGCCAGCCCTTGAGTTCAAAGTGGTGGTGAATCGGCGCCATGCGGAACACGCGGCGCCCGGTCAATTTGAAGGAGGCCACTTGGATGACCACCGACAGGGTTTCCATCACGAACACACCGCCCATGATGAACAGCACGATTTCCTGGCGCACGATCACGGCGATGGTGCCCAGGGCCGCGCCCAGCGCCAGTGCGCCGACGTCACCCATGAACACTTGCGCCGGGTAGGTGTTGAACCACAGGAAGCCCAGGCCGGCACCGATCAGTGCGCCGCAGAACACGATCAGCTCGCCTGCGCCCGGTACATAAGGGATCAGCAGGTATTCAGCGAATTTCACGTTACCCGACAGGTAGCAGAAGATGCCCAGTGCACCGCCCACCATCACCGTCGGCATGATCGCCAGGCCGTCGAGGCCGTCGGTGAGGTTCACCGCGTTGCTGGAGCCGACGATCACGAAGTAGGTCAACACCACGAAGCCCACGCCCAGGGGAATGCTGGCGTCCTTGAGCATCGGGATGATCAAGGTGGTTTCCACTGCACTTGGCGCGGTCATGAACAGGAACACCGCTGCGCCCAGGCCAAACACCGATTGCCAGAAATACTTCCAGCGGCTTGGCAGGCCTTTCGAATTCTTTTCGATCACCTTGCGGTAGTCGTCCACCCAACCGATGGCGCCGAACAACAGGGTCACCAACAGCACCGTCCACACGTAGCGGTTGTGCAGGTCGGCCCACAGCAAGGTGCTGATGCCGATGGACGACAGGATCAGCGCGCCGCCCATGGTCGGGGTGCCGGACTTGGACAGGTGCGACTGCGGGCCGTCATTACGAACCGATTGACCAATTTGCAGGTTCTGCAGGGTGCGGATCATCCACGGCCCCAAGAACAGCGACAAAGACAGCGCGGTCAGCACACCCAGAATCCCGCGCAGGGTCAGGTACTGAAAGACCGCGAAGCCTTTGTGGAACTGTTGCAGATACTCAGCCAGCAGCAGCAGCATTAATGTTTCTCCGTACTTGAACCGCATAAGGCTGCGACGACGTTTTCCATCACCGCACTGCGCGATCCCTTGATCAAAATGGTTGTGTGTTTGTTTTGTTCGGCTGCCGTCAGCGCCAGGATCAGCTCGGCCTGGGTGGCGAAATGCCGTGCACCGGGGCCGAAGGCGTTGACGGCGTGGGCCATGTTCGGGCCTACCGCATAAAGCGCATCAGCTTTGCCGATGGCGTAGGCGCCGACTTCGCGATGGGACTGCTCGGCCCAGTCACCCAGTTCGGCGATATCACCCAACACCAGTACCTTGCGGCCGTCGAAGCCTTTGAGCAGGTCAATGGCGGCACAGACCGAGGACTGGTTGGCGTTGTAAGTGTCATCAATCACGCGCATGCCGTTGGTGGCCAACTGCGCCACGGTACGGCCCTTGACTGGCTGCACCGCGCCCAGCCCAGTGGCGATACCGAACAGCGACACGCCCAGGGCGTAGGCAGCGGCAGCAGCAGCCAAGGCATTGGCCACGTTATGGTTGCCCAGCAGGTTCAACTGTACGTGTTCACTGCCTTGCGGCGTGCGCAAGGTGAAGGACGGGCAACCACGGGCATCGACGGTGATGTTGGAGGCATGGAAATCAGCCGCCGCGTTAAGCACGGCAAACGTCAGTACCTTGCGCCCGGCGGCACGTACACGCCAGGTTTCGAAGGCCTTGTCGTCCAGATTCAGTACAGCGGTGCCCGAGGCGTCGAGGCCTTCGAGGATTTCACCCTTGGCTTCGACGATTTTTTCCGGGCCGCCGAACTCGCCGACATGGGCGGTACCGGCGTTGTTGATGATGGCCACGTGGGGCTTGGTCAGCGCCACGGTGTAGGCGATTTCGCCGATGCGCGAGGCACCCAGTTCGATCACCGCCGCCGTGTGTTCCGGGGCCAGTTCGAGCAGGGTCAGCGGTGCGCCGAAATCATTGTTCAGGTTGCCACGGGTGGCGAGGACCGGGCCGCGCGTACGCAGGACGCCAGCAAGTAATTCCTTGACCGTGGTCTTACCGCTGGAGCCGGTGATGGCTGCAACCGGCTTGTCGAAAGCGGCGCGGTTCAACGCACCCAGCTGGCCCAGGGCTAAGCGGGTATCGGCCACCAGTAATTGCGGCAAGGTCGAGTCCGGCACTTCGCGTTGCACCAGCGCGCCGACGGCACCTTTGGCGGCGACGTCATTGAGGTAGTCGTGCCCATCGAAGCGCGGGCCAGCCAGCGCAACAAACAGTTGCCCTGGCTTGATGTTGCGACTGTCGATACTGACACCGTCGAAGCTACAATCGCTCGACAGTACGCGGGCCGACAGGGCCTGGGTCAGTTCGCTGAATTTCATCGCTTTAAGCATGGGCAACCTCCCAGGCGGTCAGGGCGTGATCGGCCTCGACCAGATCGGAGAAGGTATGGCGCTCGCCGTTGATTTCCTGGTAATCCTCATGGCCTTTACCGGCCAGCACCACCACGTCGTCAGCACTGGCACTGGCGATCAATTGGGCGATGGCTGCGCCACGACCGGCAACGAAGGTGGCTTTGGACGCGTCTTTAAAGCCTGCACGGATGTCATCGAAAATCTGGCTTGGGTCTTCGCTGCGCGGGTTGTCGTCGGTGACGAGCACACCGTCGGCCAGGCGTTCGACAATCTCGGCCATCAGTGGGCGCTTGCCGCGATCACGGTCACCGCCGCAGCCGAACAGGCACAGCAATTTACCCTTGGCGTGAGGGCGCAGGGCTTCGAGGACTTTTTCCAGCGCGTCCGGGGTGTGGGCGTAATCGACCACCACCAACGGCTGGGTGCCGCCGCCCAGGCGCTGCATGCGACCAGCCGGGCCTTCGAGTTTGGGCAGCACGTTGAGAATTTCGTCGAGCGCGTAGTCCAGGCCGAGCAACGCGCCGATGGCGGCGAGGACGTTGCTCAGGTTGAAACGCCCGAGCAAGGTGCTGCGCAGGTGATGTTCGCCTTGTGGCGTCACCAGTGTGGCGCGCACGCCTTCGTCAGTGAATTGGGCTTCGCGGCAATACAGGTACGCGCTGGCGTCGTGCAGGCTGTAGCTGATCAGGCGCGATTCACGTTCTTGCGCGGCCAGTTGGCGGCCGAACTCGTCGTCCAGGTTCACCACCCGGCACTTCAAGTCATTCCAGGCAAACAGCTTGGCCTTGGCGGCGGCGTAGGCCTCCATGGTGCCGTGGTAATCCAGGTGATCGCGGGACAGGTTGGTCATCACCGCCACATCAAAGGCCAAGGCCGTCACACGGCCCTGATCCAGCCCGTGGGACGACACTTCCATGGCTACCGCCTTGGCACCGGCCTTTTTCAGGTCGGCCAGGGTCGCTTGCACGGCAATCGGGTTCGGCGTGGTGTGCAGGCCGCTTTGCAGCGCGCCATAGAAGCCGGTGCCGAGGGTGCCGACGATGCCGCAGTGCTGGCCCAGCAGGTCAAGTGCCTGGGCGACCAATTGGGTCACGCTGGTCTTGCCGTTGGTGCCAGTGACGCCGACCAGGTTCAGGTGGCGACTCGGGTCGCCATAGAAGCGCCCGGCAATATCCGACAACTGCTTGGCCAAGCCCTTGACTGGAATCAGCGGCA
The DNA here is from genome assembly GCF_050432925.1 of Pseudomonas sp. 18175. Taxonomy (NCBI): domain Bacteria; kingdom Pseudomonadati; phylum Pseudomonadota; class Gammaproteobacteria; order Pseudomonadales; family Pseudomonadaceae; genus Pseudomonas; species Pseudomonas sp. 18175. The sequence goes on from NZ_JBKFTO010000025.1 coordinate 60,447, forward strand.
CGTCGGTGATCGGCAGTACGGTGGCGCCTTCCACTTCATACGCTACGGCAGCGGCGCCGCGCTGCAACGCATCGGCAATGTGCGCACGGCCATCGTACTTGCCGCCCGGCACCGCCAGGAACAGGTCTCCGGCGCGCACATTGCGGCTGTCCAGGCTCAACTCACGAATCAGCAGATCGCGGCCAGCGTGGGCGAAAATCTTGTTCAGGCTAAGAGACATCAGCCGCGCCCTCCATTGGCTTTGACAGCAGCGGCCGGTGGTCCGGCGTTCGCTTGTTGGGTCGGCGGCAGGTTGTCCGGGGTGATGTTCATCAGGCGCAGGGTGCCGGACATCACTTTGCTGAACACCGGCGCCGATACCAGGCCACCGAAGTAGCCCGCTTTACTCGGTTCATCGATCACTACGACGATGGCGTAGCGCGGATCGCTCATTGGGCCGAAACCGGCGAACAGCGAGCGGTAGGAGTTTTCTGCGTAGCCCTTGGTGCCCACCGATGTTTTACGGGCGGTACCGGACTTGCCTGCCACGTGATACGCCGGCACCTGGGCACGGAATACGCCGCGTGGTGCTTCGATCACTTGTTGCAGCATGCCTTGCATGGTCTTGGCGACGTTTTCCGGGATCACCTGGGTGGCTTTCGGGGCTTCGTCGACGTGGATCAGGCTCAGCGGCACCATGCGGCCGTTGTTGGCCAGCACGGAGAAGGCGTGGGCCAGTTGGATCGCGGTTACCGACAGGCCGTAGCCGTAGGAAAGCGTGGCGGTCTCGGCCTTTTTCCAGTCACGGTAGTTCGGCAGGTTGCCCACGCGTTCGCCTGGGAAGTCGAGGCCAGTGGGTTGGCCCAGGCCGATTTTTTGCGCGAGGTGGTAAATGGTTTCGCCGCCGATATCGAAGGCGACCTTACTCATGCCCACGTTACTGGAGTTGATCAAAATACCTGTCAAATCCAACACTGGGCCTTCAGTGCGGGACACGTCACGAATGGTGTATTTGCCCAACTGCAAGGTGCCTGGGTACACCTCGACCTTGTCGCTGGGTTTCCAGCGCCCGGTTTCGAGGGCGGCACTCATGGAGATGGCTTTCATGGTCGAACCCGGCTCGAACACGTCGATCATGGCGCGGTTGCGCATCATCGCCGGTTGCAGGTTGCGACGGTTGTTGGGGTTGTAGGTCGGCTGGTTGACCATGGCGAGAATCTCGCCGGTCTTGACGTCCATGATCACAAGGCTGCCGGCCTTGGCGCCGTTCTCGATGATCGCGTTACGCAGTTCGCGGTTGGCCAGGTATTGCAGGCGCAGGTCAATCGACAACGCCAAGGGCTTACCGGCCTTGGCGTTTTTGGTGACTTGGACATCCTTGATCAACCTGCCGCGCCGATCCTTGATGACTTGTCGTTTGCCGGGAACCCCGGCCAGCCATTCATCGTAGGCGAGTTCCACACCTTCGCGGCCGTGGTCATCGATATCGGTAAAGCCGACCATATGGGCGGTGGTTTCACCGGCCGGATAGAAACGACGAAATTCCTCGATGCCGTAGACACCGGGGACTTTAAGGTCGAGCACTTGCTGGCCTTGCTCGGGAGTAAGCCCGCGAACCAGGTAGATGAATTCTTTGTTGGCCTGGGCTTCGAGGCGCTCGGCCAGGGCTTTGGGGTCTTGGCCAAGTGCAGCAGCGAGGGCCGGCCAGCGGTCCTTGGCAACCTGCAATTCCTTGGCGTTGGCCCACAGGGTGGTCACCGGGGTACTGACGGCCAAAGGCTCGCCATTACGGTCGGTGATCAAGCCGCGGTGTGCCGGAATCGGGATATGACGCAGGCTACGGGCATCGCCCTGGCCGATCAGGAAGTCGCGATCGACCACTTGCAGGTCGATAATCCGCCAGGCAATTGCACCCACCATCAATGCCAGCAAGCCAAGCATCAGGCGGAAGCGCCATGGGTAGAGTGCGCCTTCGAGCTTCATCATGGCGCCACCATGCGGACTTCAGCCGCGCCAGGGATGTGCATTTTCAATTGTTCGGTGGCCAGCACTTCGATGCGGCTGTGGGCCGTCCAGGTACTTTGCTCCAGAATCAGCCGGCCCCACTCCGCTTGCGCCTTGTCGCGCACGCTCAATTCCCCGTACAAGGTGTTGAGCAACTGGCGGTTGTAGTGCGCGCTGTAAGACACCGCAATCGCGGACACCAGCACGCCGACGTACAGCAGCATCATGAAGAAGCTGCCGCCCGGGAGGGGCTTGGCGAAAAGCTTGCTCACCGCAACTTCTCCGCGACACGCATGACGGCGCTACGGGAACGTGGGTTGGCCTTGAGTTCAGCTTCGGAAGCGAACTGCGCTTTGCCATGGATTTTGATTTTCGGCACAAAGGCTTCGAAACGTACCGGCAGGTTGCGCGGCAGGTTGTCGGACTCGCCCTTGACCAGGCGACGCATGAACAATTTGACGATGCGGTCTTCCAGGGAGTGGAAGCTGATCACCACCAGGCGACCGCCCACTTCCAGTGCGTCGAGGGCAGCCTCAAGGCCGGCCTCCAGATCGCCCAATTCGTTGTTGACGTGAATGCGCAGACCCTGGAACGCACGGGTGGCAGGGTTCTTACCCTTTTCCCAGGCAGGGTTGGCGACTTTCAGCACTTCGGCCAGGTCGGCGGTACGCTCGAACGGTTGGATTTCGCGACGCTCGACCACGGCGCGGGCCATGCGGCCGGCGAAGCGTTCTTCACCGTATTCCTTGAACACGCGGGTGATTTCTTCGTGCGGCGCAGTGGCGATGAACTCGGCAGCGCTGATACCCCGAGTCGGGTCCATGCGCATGTCGAGGGGGCCGTCGTTCATGAAGCTGAATCCGCGCTCCGGGTCGTCAAGCTGTGGCGAAGACACGCCCAGGTCGAGCAAAACCCCGGCCACCTTGCCCGCCATGCCGCGCTCGGCGACTTCGGCACCCAGCTCGGCAAAGCTGCGCTGCACAACGACAAAGCGGCCGTCTTCGGCCGCTAGCGCTTGCCCGGTGGCAATCGCTTGGGGGTCTTTGTCGAACCCGAGGAGCTTACCGTCGGACCCGAGCTGGCTGAGTATCAACCGGCTATGCCCGCCCCTGCCAAAGGTGCCATCCAAATAGCAGCCATCCGCGCGTACGGCGAGAGCCTCAACGGCTTCGTCAAGCAGTACGGTGATGTGGTTAAAGCCGCTATCAATAGTCACAGGATCAAATCACGCAGTTCATCAGGCATAGCGCCCGGTTGTTGAATAGCAGCCAGGTCTGCTGCAGAAACAGCATCCCAGGCATCTTCGTCCCACAATTGGAACTTGTTCAGTTGGCCCACCAGCATTGCGCGCTTGTCGAGCTTGGCGTACTCGCGCAGACGCGGAGGCACCAGGAAACGACCACTGCCATCGAGTTCGAGGTCGACGGCATTACCGATCAGCAAACGCTGCAAACGGCGGTTTTCTTCACGCAATGAAGGCAGAGCGCGCAACTTGGTTTCAATCAACTCCCACTCATCGAGGGGGTAAACACACAAACAAGGATCAACGGCATCAATGGTGATGATTAACTGCCCGGAACTTCGCGAAATCAGCTCGTCACGATACCGGCTCGGCATGGCGAGACGGCCTTTTGCATCGAGACTGATAGCGTTAGCTCCGCGAAACACAGATGCGTTTCTCCAAATTTTAGCGTTTTACGTTCAAAAAACCCACTTTGTGCCACTTTCCGCCACTTGCGCACACTATAGGAATGCGCCCACCACACCGTCAAGGCGCGGATTCAAGGAAAAGCCTTACAGAACGGAGATTTAGGAGCGTAAACGGAGGGGAAACCAGAGTTTGGCGAGGTTTTGGACCTAACAAGCACAAATGGCTCAGAGAGCTACGACTTAAAGTTAAAGTGATTTATTAAGAGTAAGATTTTTTTGGTATTACGAAGATGCATCTGCCAATGATTTGGCAGGGAGGGTTTCTTGCGTTATTACCGAGTTTCTGCTCGAGATTCGAACAGAGGAAAAAAGGTGGAGAGTCGATCTGTAAGCCGGGTTCTGTCTTGAACAGTCATTCGTCTACGATGGCCATCACTGGACACCTTTAGCAACCTACCCGGTCCCAGCGCGGGCCACGCCTTGGGACCCTATTTGGTCTTGCTCCAAGTGGGGTTTACCTAGCCACGAACTGTTGCCAGTCGTGCGGTGCGCTCTTACCGCACCTTTTCACCCTTACCGGCACCGAAGTGCTTAGGCGGTTATTTTCTGTGGCACTTTCCGTAGGCTCACGCCTCCCAGGCATTACCTGGCACTTCGCCCTATGGAGCCCGGACTTTCCTCCCCCCCCTAATTTTCATAGAGGGCAGCGACTGTCCAATCGACTCTCCGCCGCGCAGGTTAACGGCACGGCGGACTTAGGACAAGTATTAAAAGTGCAGTATTGCCATCACGTTCAGACGAGATACCGGTTTAGCCCCGGAACTATTCATCTTTCTGTTTATCCAGCGCCGCTTGATATAAGAGGTTCTTGCGCACACCGGTAATTTCCGCAGCCAGGGCCGCAGCGCGCTTGAGGGGCATTTCCTTGAGCAGCAGGTCCAGAATGCGCATGGCTTCGCTGCCCACGGCATCTTCATCTTCCGGCGCGGTCCAGCCTGCCACCAACACCACGCACTCGCCGCGCTGCTGGTTGCTGTCACCTTCGACAAAGGCGCGCAATTCTTCCAAGGGCAGGCCCTTGAGGGTTTCGAAGGTTTTGGTCAGCTCGCGGGCCAGCAGTGCCAGGCGTTCGCCGCCGAACACCTGCTCCATGTCCTGTAGGCATTCAAGGATACGATGGGGGGCTTCATAAAAGATCAGGGTGCGCGGCTCTTCCTTCAGCGCCTGCAGACGTGCCCGACGCCCCACCGCCTTGGCCGGCAGAAAACCTTCGAAGATAAAGCGGTCAGACGGCAGCCCCGCCGCCGACAATGCCGCGATGAGCGCGCACGCACCCGGAACAGGCACTACATTGATACCAGCGGCCCGCGCCTGGCGAACCAGGTGGTAGCCCGGATCGGAAATCAGCGGCGTGCCTGCATCAGAGATCAGCGCCACATCATCGCCGGCCAGCAGGCGCACGATAAATCGGCTGCCTTCTTCACGCTCGTTGTGTTCGTGGCAGGCCGCTAATGGCGTACTAATGCCAAAATGCTGCATCAAGCGCTGGGAGTGCCGCGTGTCTTCGGCCGCGATCAATTTAACCTCGCGCAGCACTTTCAGCGCCCGGGCACTGATGTCGTCCAGGTTGCCAATGGGCGTCGCCACGACAAAAAGCGAGCCTGCAGTGGAATTCAAAGGACCTGGAGCAGTCAAAACGCACACCTCGATGGTTGGCAAAAGCCGCATTGTAACGCGTAGCCGCCTTGAAAATATGCCATCACGGCCGATGCCTTTTCTGCCGTCGATCGCCAATAGCAACAATTGCACGACCTAAATCGACGGTTTCACGCCAGTAACATCGCGCCTGGGCCAGTGCTTGGGTACAATTCCACGCTAATTTGATCGGTATCAGGAACACTTACATGATCGCTTGCCTGCGGCTGCTCTCCGCCCTCTGCCTCGCTGCCCTGTTGGCCGCTTGCGCCAGCTCGCCCTCGTCCAGCCTTGGCGACCTTCCACGGACCCCGGACGCCAGTATCGAGCAACTGCTCGAACAGGCCACCACCGCCAAGACGCCAGAAAAGGCCGCACTGTTGCGCCTGAGTGCGGCAGACATGGCCTATAAGCAGAACAACCCTGGCCGCTCGTCGCAGATCCTTGCGCAAGTGCCATTGGATGTTCTCAAGCCCGCCGCGCAAGTATTTGCCAGCACCCTGGCCGCCGAACTGGCCATGGCACGCAATCAGCCCAAGGCGGCCTTGTCTGCCTTGAACCATCCGAGCCTGCAAAGCCTCAAGGACCTGCCGGCTGACCAGCAGATCCGCACCGGCAGCGTGCATGCCCGCGCCTATGAAGCGGATGGCCAGACCCTGGCCGCCGCCCGCGAACGTGTCGCCATGGCCCCGCTGCTTACCGGCGATGCCGCAGCAAGCAACCATGAAGCCATCTGGGCACTGATCGCCGCCCTGCCTGCCGATCAACTGCAAGCCAGCGGCAACCCGACGCTCGACGGCTGGATCACACTGGCCCAGTCGGTCAAGAGCGCCGGCACGCTTGAGCAACAACAAGCCGCCATCGACACCTGGCGCGCACAAAACCCGAGCCACCCGGCGGCCGTGCAACTGCCACTGCCGCTGACCAAACTCAAGGAGCTGGCCAGCCAACCGCTGAACAAGATCGCTGTGCTGCTGCCCCAGGATGGCCCGCTGGCCTCCGTCGGCAAGGCACTGCGCGAAGGCTTCATGGCTGCGCACTACCAGGCTGAACAAGCCGGGCAGAAGCCGCCGGTCATCGAGTTCTATGACAGCTCGCGCCTGAACTCCATTGATGATTTCTACGCCAAGGCCCAGGCCGCCGGCGTGCAATTGGTGGTCGGCCCATTGGAGAAGCCGCTGGTCAAGCAGCTGGCTGCCCGCCCACAACTGCCGATCACCACCCTGGCACTGAACTACAGCGAGACCGACCGCAACCCGGCGCAACTGTTCCAGTTTGGCCTGGCCGCTGAAGACGAAGCCCGCGAAGTATCGCGCCGCGCCCGTGCCGACGGCCTGCACCGCGCCGCCGCAATGGTGCCGCGTGGCGAATGGGGCGAGCGCGTCTACAAAGCCTTCCGCCAGGATTGGGAAGCCAATGGCGGCACGGTAGTTGGCGTCGAATACGTTGACCAACCGGTCGCCCTGGCCCAGCAAATTGCCGACCTGTTCCAACTGCGTAAAAGCGAAGGCCGCGCCAAGAGCCTGCAAAGTACCGTGGGTACCGACGTCGCCGCGCAGCCGTCGCGCCGCCAGGACATCGAGTTCATCTTCCTGGCCGTGACCCCGCAACTGGCCCAGCAGATCAAGCCGACCCTGAACTTCCAGTACGCCGGTGACGTACCCGTGTACGCAACCTCCCACGTGTTCAGTGCCAGCGGCGACAAGAACCAGTACCTGGACATGACCAACGTGATGTTCTGCGAAACCCCTTGGCTGCTCAACACCACCGACCCGCTGCGCAACCAGGTTGCCGCGCAATGGCCGCAAGCCAATGGCAGCCTCGGCCGCCTGTATGCGATGGGCGTGGATGCCTACCGCCTGGCGCCGCGCCTGGGCCAACTCAAGGCACTGCCGGACACCCGTGTTGACGGCTTGTCGGGCAGCCTGGGCATCAGCGCCAACCAGCGCGTTGACCGCCAGATGCCATGGGCCAAGTTCGTCGGCGGCGACATCCAACGCCTGCCAGATACCCCGCGCTGATGCCCGAGCGGTCCAGCGCACAAAGCGGCAAGGATGCCGAACTTCACGCTCTGCAGCACTTGCAACAACAGGGTCTGCGCCTGCTGGCGCAGAACTGGTTGTGTAAACGCGGCGAGCTTGATCTGGTCATGCTTGACGGCGATACAGTAGTATTCGTCGAAGTCCGCTACAGAAAACACGCACAATGGGGTGGCGCGCTCGCCAGTATCGACGGGCGCAAGCGTCAGAAACTGATACTCGCCGCGCAGTTTTTTTTGCAAAAAGAGCATCGCTGGGCCGACGCCCCCTGCCGTTTCGACGTGGTTGCCATAGAAAGCACACCGTCTGGTCTGGCTGATCTGAACTGGCTCCAAAATGCCTTCGACAGCTGATTCGCCGGACATTTTCACCACACACTTTTGCTCTTTGCTTTGCGGGCTGCACATTCCTGTGCCAAACAGCCGCGCTACTTAAGGTCACACAGATGGACATGCAATCCCGAATTCGCCAGCTTTTCCAGGCCAGCATCGACACCAAGCAACAGGCGATGGACGTACTTGCACCGCACATCGAGCAAGCCAGTCAGGTCATGGTCAACGCCCTGCTCAACGAAGGCAAAATGCTTTCGTGCGGCAACGGCGGTTCGGCCGGCGATGCCCAGCATTTCTCGTCCGAGCTGCTCAACCGCTTCGAGCGCGAGCGCCCAAGCCTGCCGGCCATCGCCTTGACCACCGATTCGTCGACGATCACTTCGATCGCCAACGACTACAGCTACAACGAAATCTTCTCCAAACAAATCCGCGCCCTGGGCCAACCCGGCGATGTACTGCTGGCGATTTCCACCAGCGGCAACTCGGCCAATATTATTCAAGCGATCCAGGCCGCACATGATCGCGAAATGATTGTCGTAGCATTGACCGGCCGCGATGGCGGCGGCATGGCTTCGTTGCTATTGCCCGAAGACGTGGAGATTCGCGTTCCGGCCAATGTCACCGCACGTATCCAGGAAGTCCACCTGCTGGCGATCCACTGCCTGTGCGATCTGATCGACAGCCAACTGTTTGGGAGTGAAGAATGACCGTTAACCGCCTCAGCCTTTTGGCCATCACCCTGTGCCTCGCGATCAGCGGCTGCAGCACGGCCATCACTGCAACACGTGACACCCCTATCCAGGATGACAAGGGCACCCGTACCTTCGGCAGCAAGATCGATGACTCGCTGATCGAAACCAAGGTTGAAGTCAACGTCGCCAAGGCCGCCACCGACCTGGGCAACGGTGCTTCGCGCATCGTCGTCACCAGCTTCAACGGCGTGGTCCTGCTGGCCGGCCAGACACCGCGTGCCGACCTCAAGGCCCAGGCCGAGCAAGCTGCATCGGCTGTGCAGCGGGTGAAAAAGGTCCACAACGAATTGCAGGTCATGGACCCGATCACCCTGCTGGCTATCAGCAATGACGCGCTGCTGACGACCAAGATCAAAGCGCAGATGCTCACTGATAACGCGATCCCCGGCTCGCGCATCAAGGTGGTGACCGACAACGGTATCGTTTACCTGATGGGCCTACTGACCCAGGCAGAAGCCACCCGTGCCGCCAACCTGGTGCAGGGCGTATCTGGTGTGCAGAAGATCGTGAAGGTGTTCGAGTACATCGACTGATCCAGCCCACCTGTAGCAACCAAAAAGCCCCCTGCGCCAATGGCGTCAGGGGGCTTTTTTATTGTGCTGATCAGAATCAGACTTCGCTCACCAACACATCCGCAATGCGAATACTCAACGCCGCCCCCGTCAGCGTCGGGTTCACGCAGGACGACGACGGCATCACACTGGTACCGGCGATAAACAGGTTGGCGTGGTCATGGCTGCGGCAATCGCGGTCCACCACCGAGTCCTTGGGGTCATCGCCCATGATGGTAGTGCCCATGATGTGCTGGCGGTTCTGGAAACCCACGTCGGTACTGAGGATGTCGGCGTCCAGCAGCTTGGCGAATTGCTTGAAGTCTTCCAGAGCCTTCTCTTTGCCCGCATGCCAGTAGTCCGGGACGCTGTAGTAGATCTCCGGCACCGGCAGGCCGATGGCGTCGAATTTGGTTTTGCTGGGCGTTACGCGGTTTTCCGGCAGCGGCAGGGTTTCGAAGTCGACTGCCCAATTGAGCGAGCGCGCCGATTGCAGGCGAATCTGCTCATCGAGCTTGGAGCCCAACACCCCCTTGGCGATCAGGTTGGAGGTGATCTGCGACGTCGGCACAGTGTTGCGCACCTTGATCTTGTAGCCTGGGTAATCCTTGCGGAAGGCCCCATCGCGGCTGTTCAGGTACACCAACAATTGGGTTGGGCCTTCGCCCGGCCACATGTCTTCCTTGGTCATCACGTTCATGCTGATGCCGGTGTGGTCCATCAGGTTGCGCCCCACCTGGTCGGATGAGTTGGCGATGCCGTTGGGGTATTTGTCGGAGGTCGACATCAACAACAACTTCGGCGACTCGATGCCATAGGCTGCCAACACAAAGTAACGCGCCGTCAGTTTGTGGGTGGACTTGTCGGGGCGCATGTACCAGACAGCGGTGATTTTGCCATCCTCCCCTGCCTCGATTTTGTACACCACCGAGTTTTCCAGCACCTTGGCGCCATGGCGCTCGGCCTCGTCGATATGCATCGAGCCGTCGTACTTGGCGGCAATCGGGCACACCGGGTTGCAGTTGTTATTGCCGGCGCACGGCGGACGCTTGCCGTAGGGGCGAGTGGCGCGGCCGTTGGGTTCGAGGATCGGGTTGTAACCGCCCTTGCCCAGCATCTCTGAGAGGCGGGTAAACATATAGCTGGGCTTGAGTCCTTCCATCGGGTATGGGATCGAGCGCGGTGGAAACGCCTCGCCGCCCTGCCCGCTTTCGTCCTGGCCATCAACGCCAGACACGCCCAGCTCGGTCTCGGCACGCGCGTAGAACGGTTCGAGTTCGTCATAGCTGATCGGCCAATCCCGGCCCTGGCCATACAGCGACTTCAAGCGGAAGTCATTGGGCAGCATGCGCCACAGCGACGAGCCGAAGTGCCAGGTGGTGCCGCCCACCACCCGCAGGTAGGAGGTGTTGTATTTGACCGGACCGACCTGCTGCAAGTAGTCACCATAGGTCGACGGCGCATGCGGCAGGCTTGGGTAGGGAGAACCCGCACCCTGCAATTTGGCATTGGCCAGGGATAACTTGACCGGCGCATTGCGGAAGGTTTCCACCACGTCACGGCGATTGACCCTGGGGCCTGCCTCCAGAACGATCACCGACTTGCCGGCCTTCGCCAGGCCGGTCGCGATCAACCCGCCCATAACACCAGAGCCGATGATGACGACATCGGCATCCAATTGTGCCTTGCTCATAGTGTGAGGTCCTGTGGCGCTTTGGGTTTGGGGCCCCATGAATCCGGGCCGCCACCGTAGGTGGGGATGATGAGGGTGCCGTGGGTGGGCCGGTACATCAGCGCTTCACTGTAGGCAACCAACTCTGCGTCAGCCGGTTCGCCGACAATGCCCAGGTACCAGGCCGAAATGATGCTGGTGGCCGTCGCCTTGAGGGACGGGTCGGCGTCGGCCAGGACCAGGTAATCGTCTACATGTTTCAGGCCGCGCTCGGCGATCAACTGCTTGAGGGCGATCACGTTGGTTGAGAAGTTCGGCGCACGCTTGTCCAGGGCGGCGTAGTAACGCGCAGCCAGGACCGCATTGACCGGACGACTAACCAGGAACTGAGACAGGCCCGCAAACTCCGCGTCCGACTGAGCCGCCGCCATGGCCGATTGCCAAGGCATCAGGCCACTGACGAGGGCCGTCAGCCCCAGGGTGACCGAACCGCGCAACAAACTGCGGCGTGACAGTGCATTGATTGATGAGTCCATGGTCAAACCTCCCGACGTCGGCGACGGACAAGAACGATCACCGTCAGGGCGATCAGGATGCAAGCGACGACAATGGCCGGGATGGTGAACCTGGCCATCACCGCCAACGGTGCCTTTGGCCCGCCTTCACGCACTTGGGCGACATCGGCAGCGGTCACTTTCAACGCGTCATTGCCATAACGCGACAGCACGTAATTGCTGACGTCTGCAATCTGCTGGTCGTTGAGACGGTCGGTGAACAGTGCGTCCGGGCCGAATGCCGGCATGTCGATCGCAACGCCATCCACTTCGCGGTGCACGCCGTAGACAATGGCTGCGATCAAGTTGTCGCTGCGGGCGGTGGCGGTGTTGTGGAACAGTGACGGGTATTCGCGGGTGCCCTGGCCGTTGGCCTGATGGCAATTGGCGCAGGTGCCGCTGAAGATGTGCCAGCCGGGATTGTCTTCGGGCTTGCCGCCGCGCAAGGTCAACTCGTCGGTGGAGGGCTTACCGAATTCATGGCGGGCCTTGGTTTCGCCGGTGCTGATTGGTTGGGTTTGCAGCAGGTAGGCGGCAATCGCCTTGAGGTCCACTGCGTCCAGGTGTTGCAGGCTATGTTCCACCGCTTCGGCCATCGGCCCGGCAGCTTGGGCCTTGCCTTCGACATGGCCGGTGCGCAGGTAGGCGACCAACTCATCACTGGACCACGCGCCGATACCGCTGGTTTTGTCGGAGGTGATATTGGGCGCATACCAACTGCCTAAAGCGCCGCCGGCCAGTGGCTTGCTGTTATCGGCCGCCATCAGCACGTTGCGTGGGGTGTGGCAGGTATCGCAGTGGGCCAGCGCGTTGACCAGGTAGTCGCCACGGTTCACTTCGGCGGATTTGCCTGAGTCTGGGGTAAAGCGTTTCTGGCTGTGGAACAAGGCGTTCCAACCGAGCATGGAGGCGCGGATATTGAATGGGAAGTCCAGCGCGGTCTTGGCGGTGGTGGCGTCGACGGGCTGCACTTCGTGCATGAAGTAGTGGTAGAGGTCCGCGACGTCGGCGTCGGTCATCTTCGCGTACGAGGTGTACGGCATGGCCGGGTACAGGTGTGTGCCATCCGGCGTCACGCCATCGCGCACCGCCCGCGCAAATTGCTCAGCGGTGTAGCCGCCGATGCCCGCAGATTTGGACGGGGTGATGTTGGTCGAGTAGATCACCCCCATCGGCGAACTCAGCGGGTAACCACCCGCAAAAGGCCTGCCCCCTGGCGCGGTGTGGCACGCCACGCAATCCGCCGCCACGGCCAGGCGCTTGCCTGGTGATGCGCTGGCATCCAACGCCTGGCCATACGCACTGCCGGCCCCCCAAACGACAAGCGACAGAACGCCCGCCAAGGCATGCCTGATGCCTTTTTCCCTAACCGTTTTACGCGGCATGTCTTTTTACCCTACGCAATTGCACTCATGGCTTTCACGGATTCTTAAGCTCTATTGGCTCTTCGAATAGCTCATATCGTTATCGGTTGTCATACAACAGCAAGGTGTGAATATTTCACGCAAAGCAATATTTGGCAACAAGTTAAAGGCGAATTGCCATCAATCTCTGTTTCGCAATGAAGCGTCTAAATCAGTGCTTCCAGAGCCTCTGTCGTCATAACCCTGGCAACGTTAATGAGATTTTTAGGAAAACTGGACGGTTTTCTGTGAGATTTCACCATGCTTGGATGTTTGTGCTGTTATCCGCTATTTTTTAAAAAATCGAAAAACATCCAAAAAAAATCATATCTATCTGATAAATAAAGAATTTTATACATAAATAGAAGGTTTTCGACTAATTTTACGCATTATGAAAATCTCGTTTTACCTGTAAAAAACACGACAAAAACACATAAAAAAGCCTATTTTGCAGCGAATTAATCTGTAGAAACATTCAGCAACCCTTAAGTCCTGGACGCATCTGTCGATAGTAGTACGACCACTGCCGGCCCCTGTATCGGTGCCGGTACTCACTTCGTTGATGAATCAATCAGCATCTTTCCAGGACGAACCGATGAGCTGGCTTAACGACGCAAAACTCTCCACCAAACTGATCACATCCTTCTCACTGTGTGCGCTTATCACGCTGGGTGTGGGCGTACTGGGAAGCCGAGGGGTGTCGGCGCTGTCGGAAAGCCTCAAGTCGGTGTTCGACAACAACCTGGTGTCCATTGCCAACACCGCGCAAAACAAGGTCAAGGCCGTGGGGCAGAGCCGCGATCTGTATCGCCTGTATGCCGCCTACACCAGCGACGCCCCCCAAAGCGTGAAAGACGAATTCATCGCCTCGATGAACGCCAACCGTCAGGCCAGCGAGAAGGCCTTTGCCCTGTATCGCCAGCGCCCCATGGCCGACGACGAACGCGCAGCCGGCGACAAAATGGAGCGCGACTGGCCGGCGTACCAGGCCATGGTGCAGCAGTACATTGGCCTGCTGAACGCCGGTGAGTTGGATAAAGCCCGCACGCTGCTATTCGGCGATTTGCAAAAAGCCTATCGGGTGGTGATGGACGAACAGACCATCATTGTCGACTCCAACGACCGCCAAGTTGCTGAAAGCGCGGCAGATGCCGTGGTGCAGGAATCGTCTGCGCGTAACACCCTGTACGCGGGCATAGTTCTCGCGTTCATCGCCGCGATCCTGCTGGGCCTGTTTATCAGCCGCCTGATCAGCCGCCCGATTGCCACCGCCGTGACCAGTGCCCGACGCATTGCCGATGGCGACCTGACCCAAGCCATCGTCAGCACCGGCCGCGATGAAACCGGCCAACTGCTGAGCGCCCTGGCGGATATGCAATCGAGCCTCAAGCAAACCATCCATCAAATTGCCAGTGCGTCCGATCAACTGGCGTCCGCAGCAGAGGAACTGACGGCGGTCACCGATAACGGCAGCCGTGGTCTGGTGCGCCAGAACGATGAGATCCAACAAGCCGCAACCGCTGTCACCGAGATGACCTCGGCGGTTGAGGAAGTGGCCCGCAATGCGGTGTCCACCTCCGAGGCGTCCCACACCACCAGCGAGCAGGCCAGCAACGGCCGCGACCAGGCCCGCAAGGCCGTTACGGCGATCAACCACGCCACCACCGAGATCGATACGTCCACCACCATGGTCAAGGACCTCGCCGGCCAAGTGCGAGACATCGGCAAGGTGCTGGATGTGATTCGCGGTATCGCCGAACAAACCAACCTGCTGGCACTCAACGCCGCCATCGAGGCCGCCAGGGCTGGCGAGCAGGGTCGCGGGTTCGCGGTAGTGGCAGACGAAGTACGTGCCCTCGCCGCCCGCACACAGGCCTCGACCGGGGAGATCGAAGGCATGATCAACGCCGTGCAATCGAGCGCCGACCAGGCTGTGGGCGCCATGGGCAAAAGCCAGGCACTGGTCAACGACACCCAGGCCCTGGCCCAGGCGACTGGCGAAGCACTGGAGTTGATCGCCGAAGGGATTTCCCAGATCAACGAACGCAACCTGGTCATCGCCACCGCGTCCGAAGAACAAGCCCACGTTGCCCGCGAGGTGGACCGCAACCTGGTGAACATCCAGGATCTGTCCACACAAACCGCAGCCGGCGCGCACCAGACCAATGCCTCAACCCAGGAACTGTCGAACCTGGCGCTGTCGTTCAACACCCTCGTCGGACGTTTCCGCCTGTAAAACATCCAGGCACAAAAAAGGGCGCCTTGTGGGCGCCCTTCTTATAGGTGCGTTACTGGTACTGCGAGTACGGGTTGCCTTGGAACTGATTGTTCTGTTGCGGCGCCTGCGCGCCTGGCTGGCCGTACTGTTGGCCTGGGATTGCACGCAGATTGACTTCTACGCGACGGTTCTGGGCACGGCCATTGACGTCGGCGTTGCTGGCAATCGGGTTATCCGGGCCGGCACCACGTACGCTCAAGTTGGCAGAGCTAACACCCTGGGAGGTCAGATAGTTGGCCACGCTCTGCGCCCGACGCTGTGACAGATCCATATTCAACTGACGGCTGCCGGTGCTGTCGGTGTAACCGACAATTTCGATAGCGTTCTGGTTGAACTGCTTGAGGGAGTTGGCCAGGTTGTTCAGCGGCGTATAGAAGCTGCTGGAGATCGCGTCCGAGTTGGTGGCGAAGGTGATATTACCCGGCATAATCAGCTTGATCTGGTCGCCTTGGCGCTGCACTTCAACACCGGTATTGGCCATGCTTTCGCGCAGTTTCTTTTCCTGCTGGTCGGCGTAGTAGCCGTAGCCTGCTGCGCCAGCACCTCCAACAACCGCACCAATCAGTGCGCCCTTGCCGCGGTTGTTATGGTCGATGGCCGCACCCGCCAATGCACCGGCCAGGGCACCCAGGCCACCGTACTTGGCGGTCTTGCTCATGCCGCCGGATTCATTGCTGGCCTGCCCCTGGCTGCTGGCGTCGTAAGGATTTTGGTTAGCACAGCCGCTCAACAGGGCGACAACGGTGGCGACAACAAGCAGACGACGCGAAGTGAACATGAGGGAAGCTCCTACTTTTGCATTCTATGGTGCAAAGGACATTGGCAATGGACCCGTGCCGAGTTTGGAACGCGACAAACGGCAAAAATTCCATGACCACGCGCCGAGCTGTAACAAAACATTCGGCATTTGGCCTGCTACAGAAACCGTAGCAGACACACGCTGAACGCAACCTGAGTTTTTGCTGCAATGCTTGTAGGCCTTATAGCGATTCACGCCCGTACAAACGGGTTTTCGCGCATCTCATCCCCCAATCGCGTATCCGGCCCGTGGCCAGCCACCACGGTTGCGCCCTCGTCCAACGTATACAGCCGCTGCTTGATTGAACGCACGATGGTCGCCTGGTCGCCGCCCCACAAATCTGTGCGCCCTACCCCGCGTCGAAACAGGGTGTCGCCGGCGATCAGCAACTTGGCATCGGCAAACCAGAAGCTCATCGAGCCCGGCGTATGCCCTGGCGTGTGCAACGCCACGCCGCAACCGCAGGCCAACTCCTCTTCATCTTCGAGCCAGCGATCCGGAGACGGCACAGGGGTATAGGGCACGCGAAACATCTGGCACTGCATCTCCAGGTTGTCCCACAGGAACTGGTCTTCCTTGTGCAGGTGCAGGGTGGCGCCAGTCTTCTCCTTCAACTGGCCGGACGCCAGGAAGTGATCGAGATGGGCATGGGTGTGAATGATGCTCACCACCTTGAGGCCCAAGGCATCCAGCCGCGCCAGGATCAGCTCGTGGTTGCCACCGGGGTCGACCACGATGGCTTTTTTGGTGATGGGGTCGCCGATGATGGTGCAGTTGCACTGCAGCGGGCCGACGGGGAAGGTTTCGCGGATCAACGTAGCAGTCATAAGCCCTTCAACACTCAAAACAATATCAAATCACGCCAAGCTTTTATCTAGACACGACGCCATGCGCCAGTAAGAACATGCCTGATAGCCGTCGCAAAAGGTTGGCCCTGTGTTGCACTCAGCTCTTCGTCAACAAGTTGCTGCCAGGCCTGCGGCCCTGCCTCTTCAAACAATTCGGCCAGGACTTCCGCCGTTTCCAAATAGCCCCTGACAGCCTCTCGCCTCTTACTGCGTAACTTTCCTCGCTCGGCATCAATGTTGAAAATCCGCAAGCTTTCTTCTGCTCGAGCCAACTGTTGAGCATCAAGACCAGAGCGAGCCCTGATTGTCCCATCCGATACAAATACCCAGTAATCGTCAGGCTCATCGGTATCTGGCTTTATCAACACAGCAGGGTCATAGACACCACAGCGGTCTTTATGTCTGCCGCATGACTCATAGCGGTCACAAGAACCGAAAAGGTTGTCCCATTGAAAAGTCACGCGCGCATCCCGTCCCTTTTGCCGAAAATGCTCA
The DNA here is from genome assembly GCF_050432925.1 of Pseudomonas sp. 18175. Lineage (NCBI taxonomy): Bacteria > Pseudomonadati > Pseudomonadota > Gammaproteobacteria > Pseudomonadales > Pseudomonadaceae > Pseudomonas > Pseudomonas sp. 18175. Next base: position 77,498 of record NZ_JBKFTO010000025.1, read on the forward strand.
ATATGACGGTCTTTTTCATCAATGCCTGCCTCACAGTAGGCACAATTATCACCCTGCATCTCTTTCAAGGCCGTCCAGATATCGGCTCTATCTTGAGAAGTAAGATCGGCCCAATTATGGGTCCCGTGCTTATAACGTGAGAGGCAGACCGGGGCCTGATTTCTATTCAACTTGCGCATGGGCTAATCCCGGCGAGGCGATGAGACATGCATAGGTAACTTGCTTTTTAGCACTTGAAGACGCAATAGCCGTTGGCATTCGAGCATGCTCGGATGGTTTTCTCCGAAATGTTGCTCAAGGTCCGCCAATAGAGCAATACCAGTGTCCGTGTTGTTGAGGCCCTGCTCGATAAGTGCAATATAAACACTCAATTTTCGCGAAGCCGCCGTATCAGGTACAGCATCAGTCCCCATAACGTCGGCCATCACCTCAGAACTCGCCACCCCTTGTGTCTGCTGACTGACATGGCGAATAACCGTTCGAGCAAGCCCGGTGTCCTGATCTACTTCGGTTGCTAAAACCCTGATGCATTTTGCATCCACCGTTGTAAGCACCTGGGGGCTATGCGTCGTTACGACGAACTGAATGCTTGGAAATGCTGTACGTAACTGCTCAAGCACTCTCTGCTGCCAACTCGGATGAAGATGCATATCCACTTCATCAATCAAAACGACCCCGGCGGTGCTTCGAGCAGCGTCAATCCCCAAGTGTGGATTCAATTTTATACAGCGGTACGCGATATCTCCGACCATCGCCAAAATGCTACGAATACCATCGCTCAATAAGTCAACATCCAGCACGCCATGCTGCTCATGATGAAGAATCAGCGACTTTTGCTGACTGACGCTATATTCCAGCAAACACCAGCCTGTGATCGGCTTAAGCAAACAGTCAATGGCCTGCTGAACGACCTCGACTCGTAGCCGAGCAACGTCCATATCTTGTGGGGTTCCTCGGTTTTCGAGCTGCTTGATTTGTTGCTCTCGATAACTTTCAAAGGCCCATATAAACCACTCTTTGAAATGCTTATATGACGACGCGGGATCAAGGCAATTGACGTAAGCAAACGTGCGGACATAAAAATCAGCGTCCTGAGTATCGTCCCTGCCTTTTTTGGAGTCCATCAGGCGTTTTTGCGCCCATAAGCGGCCCGTTCCGTAGTAACCAAAAACAGGCAGATGGCTTAGAGGCTGATCAGGGTGGCGGATGGACTTCTGCAAATTCGCTGTGTATCGCTTCAAATCAGCGGTGCTAGCTTCGTCTTTGGTTTTCGTTGCTTTGGCTTCACTGTCCCGATAGCGCGCCCATGGCATACCGTCACCTAAACCATAATCTCCCGTCATAGCAATTCGGGAGGGCAGCTGCCGTGCCATATCGCCACTCGTCAACTTCAGAAGGCGCACATCGTCTATAGCAATACCGTTGCCAGGATCATTAAAACTATTTCGTGCCAAATCAAAACTGCTTACATACGGCCACAGCGCAATTCGAATGGCATCAAGCAAGGCAGACTTACCCTGCCCATTTTCCGCTACAAGCACGGTGAGATAAGGGTGCAATTCGACCTCTACCTGATCGAAGCAGCGAAAGTTTTGCAAGGTCATTTTTTCGAGCTTCATGCATGTGCCTTACGCTTGAGGAGCCGCTGCTAAGCTCATGGAAAAGGATTCAGATTCTACGGGCATTCCAATAGGCAAGAAAGCACACAAGTTTCTTCCTGCATGTTTCAACGACTATCCCAACAGCCCTATCTCCTGCGCCCGCGCCACTGCCTGTGTGCGCCGCTCGACCCCCAGCTTGCTGTTGATATGGCTCGCATGGGTTTTCACGGTGTGCAGGGAGATAAACAACCGGTTGCTGATTTCCTGATTGGAACAGCCTTGGGCAATCAGTTGCAGCACGGCCAACTCCCGGACGCTCAGGGTCTCATGAGTTGATGTCGCCTCGGCTACCACCACCGCAGGCAACAGCGCCAGCAGGCTCTGGTTCAGCAGGCCATGGGGGTCTTTGCCGAGTTGCTCGCGCATCCAGTCGGGGTGGTTTTCCAGCAAGCGCTGGAAAGGTTGCAGTGCACCGCCCGCTCCAGCCTCAAGCGCACGAGCCAACACCGGGCACGCCCTGGCTTCCTGGCTACTGTCCAGCAGCAGTTGCACCTGCTGGGTCAGGGCCATCAAGGCGATCATCTGGCGCCCGTTGTCCTGGGCCTGCTGCGCCAGCGTTTCAAGGCGTTGCAGCGCCGCGTCGGGTTGATGCCGCGTGGCATCCAGCGCCGCTTGTTGCAAGCCGATATGTTGCGACAAGTGCGGATGAAATTCCGGCGCGGCAGCGGCATGTTCGCCGTTGTAGGTCTGCCCCAGTCGGCTAAGCCAAGCATCAGCCAGGTCGGTTCGGCCCTGGGCCAGCCACAGCTCGCATTTGATCAGGGTGATCATCGCCAGGTAGTAGATCGGCGGCACGTCCCAGATATGCATCAGGCGCTCGGCCTCGGCCAGTTCGGCGAAGGCCTTGGGAAAGTCATTGCGCCGACCTTCGAAGTTGGCAATCACGCAATGCCCGATCAGCACGCTGATATCGCGGCAGGCCCGAGCCTCGGTGAGGCCGGCGCGCAATCGGGCGATACCGGCTTCGGGCTGGCAGCGCACCAACAGCAGAAAGCCCTCATAGAGCGACAACCGAGCGCGCACCGCGTACAACCGCTGCGGCGCCAGGCCATGTAGGCGTTGCAGGCCCTGGCGCACTTCGTCAAGGGAACGCAGGATTTCACCACGTGCTTGCAGTACTCGCGCGCGGTCGTAATGGGCAAGCGCCTCGAACAATGGGTTGCCGACACGCTGCGCCAGCTCCAGGGATTCGCGGTTCAGGCCCCGGGCACGCCATAAATCGCCGTCGACAATCGCCAGGTTGGACAGTGTCGACAGGCACATCAAGCGCTGGCCATAGCGCCGTTGCGGCAGGCTTTCCAAGGCTTCGCTGCAATAGCGCTGGGTCAATTCGCGATTGCCACGGCCCCTGGCGATGATCCCACTCAACGCCAACCACTGCGCCAGCATCGACTTTTGCGCAGTGGCCGAGGGTGCCGGCAGGAACCGGCTGAGGTAACCGGATAACTCCTCCGCCGCATCCAATTGGCAGGCCAGGCCCAAGGCCCAGCTGTACAGCACGATCAAACGTGGCGTGCTGATCAACAGGCTGTCGGGCAAGTCCATCTTCCAGCGCAGCAGCATGCCCACATTCTGCTCGGCCAGCAGTTGCTCTTCGGAGAGGTTTTGCACCAGGTTAGCCGCCACATCCAAGTGACCGGCACGTAGCGCCTGCTCCACCGCCTCATCAATCAAACCCTGGGCATTGAACCAGCGGCACGCCCGCAGGTGCAGGCTGGCGGCCGGCAATACGTTGCTGCTGGCACGCCGGGTGCGCAGCAAATCAGAAAACAAATGGTGGTAGCGATACCAGTGGCCTTGTTCGTCCAAGGGCACCAGGAACACTTGATGGGCTTGCAGGTAACGCAGGATTTCAGCGCTGTCGTGGGCTTCACGCACGCCATCACACAACTCGCTGCAAAAACGCTCCAGAGGTGCGGTGTCGAACAGGAACGCCTGTACTTCCATGGGCAGGCAATCGATCACCTCTTCAAGCAGGTAATCGCGGATGAGCCCTTCGCCGCCGTGCAGGCTTTGCGGCAAGGCCTCTTCGTCGCCCGCTTCGGAAGCAGCCAACAACCAGAAGCGCAGGCCGGCTACCCAGCCCTCGCTGCGGCGGATCAGGTTGTCGAGGGCCTCGCCCTGCAACGAACTGCTATGGCGATCCAACACGGCCAGGGATTCTTCATGGGTCAGGCGCAGGTCTTGCTCATGCAGTTCCAGCAGGTGCCGCGACAGACGCAGCCGTGCCAAGTGCCAGTCCGGGCGCTGGCGGCTGGTCACCAACAACACCAAACCATCGGGCAAATGATTGAGAAAGAACTGCAGGCAACGGTCCAGCACCGGGCCTTGGGCCAGATGGTAGTCATCCAGCACCAACAACAGTGGCGCGCGAGGGGACAGGTGCACGGTCAGTTCATCAAGCAGCCCATCGAGCCATTCTTCAAAGGCAAAGGGTTGGTGACGCTGGCGCATTTTCAGCAGGCCCAGGGATTGGGCGCCGAGTTGCGGGAAGAATTGCTGCAAGCCGTCGAGCAGGCGTTCAAGGAAGCGGCCGGGGTCGTTGTCCCGCGAACCCAGGCCCAGCCATAGGCTGTGCCAATGGGCCGACAGGCCTTGGCAGAACTCCACCGCCAACGAACTCTTGCCGAACCCTGCCGGTGCGCTGACCAGCAGCAACCGCCCTTCCAGACCGGCACTCAGCCGTTCGCACAGCCGCGGTCGCAGCACGTAGCCGTCAGGCAGGGGTGGCCTGTAGAAGCGACCTTCCAGGGTCGGGATTACCGCACTGGCAGGCCCTTGGATTCGGGACAGATCAGTCATCGCCGGGCTCTTGTAGAAGGCTGTTGTCGGCATTGCAGATGTCCGCAGACTAGCGGTAAAAGCGGCGGGATTGTAGATCTTTGCAACAAATGACTGAAAAAGAACTGAGACAAAAAATATCTTCAAATAAAAAAGCCCCGAACCAGTCGGGGCTTCGCTTACGAGGATGCGGCCTCGGTCAGCAGCCGTTAGCGAACACCATCCTGGCGCAACGCTGCCGGGGTGAAGTCGCTGGTGGTAGCGGTGAAGCCGAAGTCATAGGCCTGTTTCTCTTCGTTCTTCATGCCCAGGGCGAGGTAGCGGCCGGACTGCAGGTCGTAGAGGGTTTCGAGGGCGTACCACGGCACTTGCTTGTCGTAGTAGTTCTCGGCATGGGCTTCGGCGACGCGCCACAGTTGGCCACGACCGTCGTAGTGGTCGATCACCGCCGCTTGCCAGGTGTCTTCGTCGATGAAGAAGTCACGCTTGGCGTAGATGTGGCGCTGGCCTTCCTTCAAGGTCGCGACCACGTGCCAGACGCGGCGCAGCTCGTAACGCGCCAGGTCTTGGTTGATGTGGCCGGCCTTGATGATGTCGGCGTACTTGAGCTTCGGATCATCGACCTTGTAGCTGTTGGAGGCGATGTAGATTTCTTTCTTGCCTTCGAGCTTCCAGTCATAGCGATCCGGCGCACCGTTGTACATGTCGAGGTTGTCGGAGGTACGCAGGCCATCGGCGGCTGTACCCGGGCCGTCATAGGACACTTGCGGCGCCCGGCGCACGCGGCGCTGGCCAGCGTTATAGACCCACGCCGAACGCGGCTCCTTCACTTGGTCCAGGGTTTCGTGCACCAGCAGCACACCACCGGCCAGACGGGCTGGCGCGGTCACTTGCTGCTTGAAGTAGAACAACACGTTGCCCGGGTTTTTCGGGTCGAAGTCCTTCATCTTGTCGCGGAACACAAACTGGTCTTTGAAATACACCAGGCTGAACGAGCCGTTGGTTTGCGGGGTGGCCTGGGTGACCAGGCGGGTCACGCTGCCGCCGCGATAACGGGTGATGTGGTTCCAGATCACTTCCACACCGCTTTTTGGAATCGGGAACGGCACAGCGGTTTCGAAGTTTTCCAGGCCGTTGCCACCGGACACCAGGTTGGTGGTGGTGGCGTTCTTCTTGATGGCCGCGAACACATCCGCCGGCACCGTGGCGCCGCGATGGGTCGGGTAGACCGGCATCTTGAAGGAGTCCGGGTAGCGCTTGAACATCGCGTACTGCCCCGGCGCCAGCTTGTCCTTGTACTGCTCGACGTTGGCAGCGGTGATGGTGAACTGCGGTTGTTCACTGGCGTAAGGGTTGGCCAGGAAGCCACGGGCATCGACGGCGCCGGCATTGGTGGGCAGTGGCGACCATTTCGGAATGGTGCCAGCCGCGTTACCGGCCATTTCGGCGCCCATCGGGGTCAGGGTGGTGCCCAACTGGGCCGCCTCATTGGCCGACACTGCCGCCATGACGTTGCTGGCCAGGATCGACAGCCCAAGCACACCTACGTGCAACAGACTTCTTTTACTTATTTTCATGTTCTGGTTCTTCCTGAAATGCAGGCATCTGAAAAGAATTTGCTTAGAAGTTCGCGCCGAAGCTCAGGGCTACAAAGTCTCGGTCATCCACAGTGGAATACTTGCCGCCGAAGAAGTTGGTGTAGGCCAGGCTTGCGGTGTAGGTGTTCTGGTACTCGGCATCGAGCCCAAGGCTGACGGCCTTACGACCTTCTTCAAAGTTGCCGCCAGGGCCAGGCGAGTAGCCGCTGACGTCATGGGACCAGGCCACGTTAGGCTTGAGGTTCACACCGGCAAACACATCCGGGTACTCCCAGATAGCTCGGCCACGGTAGCCCCAGGAGTTGGCTGTAGTGAAGCCATCGTTGTTGCAGTTGGTGGTGAGGTTGCTGCGGTCAACGCCTGCGCCGGCACCGTTGAACGTACCGGTGTTAAGTGCGGTACACATTGCGCCGCGGCCAGGACCGAACACAGGGTCACGCCCGTAACGGGCCTTGTCGCTGCTTTCCAAGCCACCGACATGCGTCAAACCGATCTCGCCGACCAATGTCAGACGACTTGCCCCCATCACCTGATCAAAGAAGTGGGTGAACGTGGTCTGGATCTGGGTAACTTCCTTGCGGTTGTAACCATGCAGATCCTGCCCGGCCACCCCTTTGAGCGGCGAAGCATTTTCATAGCCAACCAAAGGTGTGACACCCGCGTAGAGGATGTCGGTGGTGTTGAGTTGCACTGGCGCGTTTGGCCGGTAGCTGATTTCGCCGCTCCAGGCTGTACCCGTTGGCAACGTCGTAGAGAAACTCAAGCCATAGAGACGGATATCTTCTGGGTACTCGATGAAATAGCTGGAGTTACCGGCGACGATGAGCGGGCGCAACGTCCCGATCGGGAATGCCCCGGCCGCCGCGTAAGTAGCAGCCGAAGCGCCCTTGGCACTGAAGATCGGCGCCCGGCTGTGGTAGTTCATGAAGTAGGCGCCGAACTCGGTGTCCAGCGGCTCGAAGTTGTAGTGCATGGCCACACCGAATTGGCCGCCATCACGGGCGTCGCGGTTGCCATCGCGCTTAACCAGGACACCCTCTTCGTTGATGTTGAGGCCGTAGGGCGCCAGGAACGGTAATGCACCTGCCGCTGCGAGCGTCGAACGTTTGCTGAGCAAGCGCAGGTTGTCATCGCAGCCACCAGTAATCACGTCAGCCTGCGAGAAAAACGTCCCGCAGTTGTCGGTCACAGTTTTTTCCCAGTCCAACTGGTAGAAGGCTTCCGCCGACAAGTTGTCGGTCAAGGTCTGCGACACATAGAACATATTGACCGGAATCAGGCCTTCCTTGATTTCGGCACCTGGACGACGGAACGCCGCCACGTCGATTGGGTTGACGGAGTTGATACCGCCACCAATAAAGGTGCTTTCGCCCCAACTCACGACCTGCTTGCCGAAACGCACCGAACCGGGCTCATCGGCAATCGAGTAGTTGTGGTAGATAAAGGCGTCGAGAATTTCCCCACCCGAGGAACGCGCGCCCATCGGGCGGCCTTTGTCGCTGATGTCCTTGAACTCGCGGTTTTCATCCTTGAGCTCGAAGTCATACCAGTACTTGCCCCGCACAAACACACCGGTATCGCCGTACTTCAGTTCCAGGTCATGAATGCCCTTGAAGATTTTGGAGAAGGTCTCCCCGCGCTTGAAGTTCAAGTGGCCGTCGTCGGAGGTCTGGGACAAGCCCTTACCCCCGTTATTGACGCCGATCAGGTCACGGTTGGCCTTGGACGTACTCCAACTTGCCCCCACGGAAAGAGACGAGTCAAAACTCCCTTCGATTTCACCGATATTGAAACTGACGCCGAATGCGGGCCCGGCGAGCGTAGAGGCGAGGCTGACGGCCAGGGGCAATCTTGCCCGGCGCCAGAACTGGTTTACTGAGGTCATCGACGCTACTCCATGTGCATTATTGTTATGGCAGAGAGTTCTTTCTTGTGGATGCATGTAACGGCCGGAATACAACGATTCCAATGCCGCTCGGCAGCCGAGCCCCCATGGCCCGAAGCGGAACATCCTTGAAAAACTCTGGAAGGGACTATAGCCAGCAGGGGGTAGTGCTTGATCCCTCTAAAGTGTGATTTGCATCACCGACCCGTCTGCCTCAACCCTTTCGCCACACCGACGAAGGTCGGCGCGGCAAGGATGGCTGAAAATCGGCAAATCACAAGTAAAGGCGCAAGATAGAGCATTGCCGCGCCCGGACGGGCGCGGCGAAGGGGTTCAGAGGGTGGACAGGAACGTGCTGTTGTTGGCCTGCCATTCGATGATGTCAATGCGGATACGTTTTTTGTCGAGCTTGCCGACGCTGGTCTTGGGAATTTCCGTAACAACGGCGATCTGGCTTGGAATCGCCCACTTGCTCAAATGGCCCAGTTCCACGAATGGCTTGAGGTGCTCCTTGAGCTCACGGGCCCCAATCACATGGCCATCACGCACCACCAACAGCGCAAACGGGCGCTCGCCCCACTGCGGATCGGCGATGCCCACCACCGCTACTTCGCGTACCGCCGGGTGACGGCTGACCAGGTCTTCGAGCGCCAGGGAGGAGATCCATTCGCCGCCGGTCTTGATCACGTCCTTGATGCGGTCGCGAATGTCGATCACGCCAAAGGCATCCAGGGTGGCCACATCGCCAGTGTGCAACCAGCCGCCAGCCCAGAGTTCGGCGCCCTTTTGCGGCTCGTTGTAATAGCCCTCGGTCAGCCACGGCGCACGCAACACCAGCTCACCCTGAGACTCGCCGTCGGCAGGCAGGAAGTTACCGTCGCCATCGACAATTGCCGCGTCCACCAGCGGCCCCGGCACGCCGGCCTTGATGCGGTAGGTGGTGCGCTCATCCTCGGTGCCAGCCATCAGCTCTTCGTTGAGGTGGGCGCAAGACACCAGCGGCCCGGTCTCGGACATGCCGTACGCAGCCGTCAGTTGAATCCCACGGGCCTTGGACGCTTCGTACAGCGTGCGATTGAGCGCGCTGCCGCCAATGACGATTTTCCACCCGCCAAAATCCACGCCTTGGGCGGCCTTGGCGTTGAGCAGCATTTGGAGGATGGTCGGTACGCAATGGGAGAACGTGACCTTTTCCTTGCGCCACAACTCCACCAGGAATTCGGGGTCGTAGCGGCCGGGATAGACCTGTTTCAGGCCCAGCATGGTCGCCACATAGGGCAGGCCCCAAGCATGGACGTGGAACATCGGCGTGATCGGCATGTAAACGTCGTTGGTGCCCAGCAGGCGCACGCTGTCGACGCTGCCCATGATCGTCGCAACGCCAATGGTGTGCAGCACCAATTGGCGATGAGTGAAGTACACGCCCTTGGGGTTACCGGTGGTGCCGGTGGTGTAGAAGGTGGTGGCGACGGAATGCTCGTCGAAGTCCTGGAAGTCGTACTGGGGGCTGGCCGCGGCCAGCAGGGTTTCATACTCGCCGACCAGGTTGGGCAACTCAGCGGTCTTGGATTCGCCATCGGTGAGCAGCAGGGTTTTATCGACGGTGGTGAGCTGCCCGGCAATCGCCTGGTACAGCCCGACGAACTCGCTGTTGACCAGCACAAAGCGGTCTTCGGCGTGGTTCATGGTGTAGAGGATCTGTTCCGGCGACAGACGCACGTTGATGGTGTGGATCACCGCGCCGATCATCGGGATGGCAAACATGCATTCCAGGTAACGATGGCTGTCCCAATCCATCACTGCAACAGTGTCACCGGCCTTCACGCCGGCTTCGGTCAGCACATTGGCCAGGCGCGCGACCCGCTCGATCAGGGTGGGGTAGGTGTAGCGCAGCTTGTCGCGGTAGACGATTTCCCGGGTTTTCTCGTAGCGAGTGCCGGACATCAACAGGCGTTTGATCAACAGCGGGTATTGGTACGCGCCTTCGGCGGGCGGGATAACGCGGGTCTGCAACATAGGAATCCCTTTTATGACTGCATGGTCTTGGCTGAAAGATCTGCACTGTAGAGCGCTTATGTTTCAGCCAAATCAGCCAAAGGAATGATTTGCAGGGGGCAATGAATGCTAGCTTTGGGCCAGTATTCGCGCTTATTTCATGCTGGTGAAAGCCAGTTTTACCCCAATCGCAATCAACACCGCCCCCATGGTCCGATCAAACCAATGCCCCATCCGCGCAAACCCGGCGCGCACCCGTTGCTGGCTGAACAACATCGCCACCAGGCAGAACCACAGCGCGGTCGCCACCGCGAGGTACACGCCATAACCGGCCTGGATCGCCAACGGCGTATGCGGGTTGATCACCACTGTGAACAACGAGAGGAAGAACAACGTGGCCTTGGGGTTCAAGCCATTGGTCACGAACCCTGCGGTAAACGCGCCACGCGGTGTGCGCTCGCCCGCTTCACGGTGCAACTCGCCCTCGGCAGCCGGCTTGGCCGGTTGCGCGCGCAGGGCCTTGAAGCCGATGTACAGCAGGTACGCCGCCGCCGCCCACTTGAGTGCATTGAACAGCACGATGGACTGGGACACGATCAAGCCAATCCCCAACAACGAATAGCCCACATGCAGGAAAATCGCCGAGCCCACGCCCAGTGCGGTCCAGGTGCCGGCGCGGCGGCCGTGGGTAACACTTTCGCGCACCACCACGGCAAAGTCTGGGCCGGGGCTGGCCACCGCCAACAAGTGGATCAAGGCTACGGTCAAAAACTCGGCGAGGTACATGCTCACTCCAATTGAGTAACTGATTATTTCATCTGATAGGCTCGGCAGATTACGCCTACGAACCCTGTCGCAAAAGGTACAGTTGATGACGAACAATCGCCGCGCCGTATTCCTTGATCACCCTTCCCTGGACCTGGGGGACCTGAACCTCGGCGAACTGCACAACAGCTTCAGCGACCTGCAGTTGTTTTCGGATACCACGCCACAGAACGTGATCGAACGCCTGCAAGGCGCCCAGGTGGCCATCAGTAACAAGATCCCGCTCAACACCGAAACCCTGGCAGCCTGCCCGGAACTCAAGCTGATCCTGGTCTCGGCCACCGGCACCAACAACGTCGACTTGCAAGCCGCCCGCGCCCACGGCATCACGGTGAGCAACTGCCAGGGCTACGGCACGCCGTCGGTGGCACAACATACGATCATGCTGCTGCTCAACCTGGCGACCCGCTTGAAGGACTACCAACGGGATGTGAGCGCAGGCAAGTGGCAGCAGGCCAAGCAGTTCTGCCTGCTGGACCACCCGATTGTCGAATTGGAAGGCAAGACCCTCGGCCTGCTTGGCCACGGTGAACTGGGCGGCGCCGTAGCGCGCCTGGCCGAAGCCTTTGGCATGCGCGTGGTGCTCGGTGCAATCCCCGGCCGCCCTGCCCGCGCAGACCGTGTGCCGTTGGATGAATTGCTCGCGCAAGTCGATGCGCTGACCCTGCACTGCCCGCTCAACGAACACACCCGCGACTTTATCGGCGCCCGCGAACTGGCGCTGCTCAAGCCGGGCGCGTTTGTGGTCAACACGGCGCGCGGTGGTTTGATCAACGAACAGGCCCTGGCCGATGCCTTGCGCAGCGGTCACTTGGGCGGCGCGGCCACCGATGTGTTGAGTGTGGAGCCACCGGTCAACGGCAACCCGCTGCTGGCCGATGACATCCCCCGGCTGATCGTCACTCCGCACAATGCCTGGGGCAGTCGCGAAGCGCGCCAACGGATCGTCGGCCAACTGGCGGAAAACGCCCGGGGCTTTTTCAGCGGCGCCCCGCTGCGTGTCGTCAGTTGATAAACTGCGCCCCTTTTCAAGGAGCAGACCATGGATCCGCGCAGTGAAGTACTGCTTCGTCAGGCCGAACTTTTTCAAGGCAACCTGCTGCTGGTCGGTTTGCCTGCCGACGACCTGTTGGGCCGCCTGCCCAACGCCCACGGTTGGTGCTGGCATGCCGGCGACCAGGCAGCGCTGGACGCACGCTTCCCCGAGCGCAGCCAGTTTGGTGTAAATGTGCCGCAACGGGCCTTCGATGGGGCGGTGATTTTCCTGCCCAAGTCCAAGGACCTCACCGACTACCTGCTCAACGCCGTGGCGGCACGCTTGCCCGGTGTCGAGCTGTTTTTGGTGGGGGAGAAAAAAGCCGGCATCGAAAGTGCCGCCAAGCAGATGAGCCCCTTCGGCAAACCGCGCAAGCTGGATAGCGCGCGGCATTGCCAGCTGTGGCAAGTCACCGTGGCCAACGCACCGCAAGCGGTGGAACTGGAAAGCCTGGCGCAAGTGTTTGACGTGCCGTTGGCCGAAGGCCCGCTGAAAGTGGTGAGCCTGCCAGGCGTGTTCAGCCATGGCCGCCTGGATCGCGGCACCGAGCTGCTGCTAGAGCACTTGGACAAACTGCCCAGCGGCCATTTGCTGGACTTCGGCTGCGGTGCGGGCGTGCTGGGGGCTGCGGTAAAACGTCGCTACCCGCACAACACCGTGACGCTGCTGGATGTGGACGCCTTCGCCGCCGCCAGCAGCCGCCTGACCCTGGCTGCCAACGGCCTGGAAGCCGAGGTGCTGACCGGTGATGGCATTGACGCAGCACCGATGGGTTTGAACGCGATTTTGAGCAACCCACCGTTTCACGTGGGCGTGCACACCGATTATTTCGCCACCGAGAACCTGCTGCGAAAAGCGGCAAAACACCTGGCAAAAGGCGGCGAACTTCGGCTTGTGGCCAACAGCTTCCTGAAGTACCAACCGCTGATCGAAGAGCATCTGGGCGTGTGCGCGATCAAGGCCGAAGGCAATGGTTTTCGCATTTACCGCGCCAAGCGCGGCTGACGGGCGTTTGAAAAAGAAGGCTTGCCGAATGGATTTTGCCTAGGCAGAATCCGCTCCGTCCTAGGGGAGTAGTCTCCCACGAGCGCCATGCTCGTCCGGCATACGTCAACATACTTGGTCAACAGACCATGGCGTATGCGACCCAGGAGTCCGCACAGACGGACCGGGGTTTGACAAGACCTATGACACGCACACCTTACCCGGGGCGGGAAGGCTGTACGTGTCATAGCCGTGTCGACCCGCCCCTGGAAACTTACCTGATGCTGGATTCACTACTCGTACCTACCGCAATCGTTGCCTTGGCCGAAATCGGCGACAAGACGCAACTGCTCGCGCTCATCCTCGCTGCACGCTTTCGCAAACCCTGGCCCATCATCGCCGGCATCGTCGCCGCGACCCTGGCCAACCATGCGGCAGCCGGTGCCGTGGGCGCCTGGTTTGGCAGCTTCTTCTCAGATGCGGTGTTGCACTGGATCCTCGCGGCGAGCTTCTGCGCCACCGCACTGTGGACCCTGGTACCGGACAAACTCGACGACGACGAAGCCAGCACTACGCGCAAGTTCGGGCCATTCCTGACCACGCTGATCGCGTTCTTCCTGGCGGAAATCGGTGACAAGACCCAGATCGCCACGGTGATGCTGGCGGCGCAATACCCTGAGCTGTGGTTGGTGATTATCGGCACCACGCTGGGCATGCTGATTGCCAACGTGCCGGTGGTATTGGCGGGTAATTTTGCGGCGGAGAAACTGCCGTTGACCTTGATTCGCCGGTTGGCGGCGACGGCGTTTTTCGTGCTGGCGGTTGTGGCGGTGTACAAGGCCATGCAGAGCAGCGGCTGGATCTAAATCTGTAAACCCAATCCAATGTGGGAGCGGGCTTGCTGTGGCGAGGGAGCTTGCTCCCGTTCGACAGCGAAGCTGGCGCCGGCTGTTTAGGGGCGCTTCGCACCCCAGCGCAAGCAAGCTTGCTCGCCACAGCAAGCCCGCTCCCACATTTGGATCTTCACACTATCTGGAAGATCAAGATTTCTTAGCCTGCTGATACAACGGCATCACCTTCGGAATCGCCGCCTGCAACGACGCAATCCGGCTATCCGACGCCGGGTGAGTGCTCATGAACTCCGNTCCCACATTTGGATCTTCACACTATCTGGAAGATCAAGATTTCTTAGCCTGCTGATACAACGGCATCACCTTCGGAATCGCCGCCTGCAACGACGCAATCCGGCTATCCGACGCCGGGTGAGTGCTCATGAACTCCGGCGGTGCACCTTCCGATGCCTTGGCCATCTTGTTCCACAACGTGATCGCCGCGTTCGGGTTGTAGCCCGCGCGGGCCGACAGTTCCAGGCCGATCAGGTCCGCTTCGTTTTCGTTGCTGCGGCTGTTGGGCAAGGTCATGCCGTAGTTGGCCACCGTATCCGCCAGCGCCAGGCTATCCTGGCCCAGGCCGAACAATGCACCGGCGCCCTGCTTGGCCATCTCGATACCGTAGGCCTTGGACATGGCTTCGCGGCCATGCTCACGCAAGGCGTGGGCGATTTCATGGCCCATCACTGCGGCCAGTTCGTCATCGGTCAGCTTGAGGTTGTCGATCAGCGCGCTGTACACAAAGATCTTGCCGCCAGGCCCGCAGTTGGCGTTCATCTCGTCGCTCTTGATCAGGTTCACTTCCCACTTCCACTGCGCCGCGTCCGGGCGGAAAGTCGGTGCCTGGGCGATCAAACGGTTGGCAATGGCCTGCACACGCTTGGCATTGGCGCTGGTCTTGTCCAACTGGCCCTTGCTGCTGGCCTCACCCAAGGTCTGTTGATAGGACTGGGCATACATCTGGTCGACTTCCTGGCTCGACAGCATGCTGAACATGTACTGCTTGCGCTCAACCCCAACGGCACCGCCGCTGGTGGTGTTGACCGACTGACATCCGACCAGAAGCAACGCTGCCGCCAATCCACTTACCGCCAATGATTTCTTCATATACACGCTCCCTGAAAACATGGCGCGTATCGTAGGCGCTCAATTGTATCAACGCCAGATACACCAGACGTTTAACCGCAGACTTTCGGATACATCCCACATCCAGCCCTAACCGGGGGTCAAGCATTCCGGCCCATTGAGCTTGGGATCGTTGACCATATTGGCCAGCACACGCTCACGCAACGCTGATGGCTCACTGGCCAACAAGGCTTGCAGGGTATGCAGCGGCGTCTCGGGATTGAGCCACGCCTCCTGCCCCGCCGCATCCAAAATCAAAGGCCGGCGCTGGCTCTGTGCAGCCTGGGTGACCACCGCCGTACTCAACCACACTTGCTCCTGCACCGGGTACGCCTCCCAGATCGCGGCAAAAAACAGCGTGGAGCCCTCCCCCGGCGTCAGCCAATACGGGCGCTTGCGCTGGGTGCCGCGCCACTCATAGAACCCATTGGCCGGCAGCAGGCAGCGCCGCTGGCGGAAGGCTTCGCGGAACATCGGCTGCTCGGCCAGGGTTTCGGCACGGGCATGGGCGGGGGTGCGGGACAGGTCGGTCAGCCACGGCGGCGTCAGGCCCCAGCGGGCGCGGGCCAGGGTGCGTTGACCGTCGGTGGCGCGCTGGATCAGCACCGAATCATTCGGGGAGATGTTCCACTGGGCCTGCTGGTCGGCCGGGAAGCCCGGCAAGGCAGCAAAGGTGGGGTTCCAGCGAAACAGGGCATAACGTCCACACATGGGGCAACACGACTCTTGGGGTAAACCGACCGACAGCCTAACAGACC
This sequence comes from Pseudomonas sp. 18175, assembly GCF_050432925.1. Taxonomy (NCBI): domain Bacteria; kingdom Pseudomonadati; phylum Pseudomonadota; class Gammaproteobacteria; order Pseudomonadales; family Pseudomonadaceae; genus Pseudomonas; species Pseudomonas sp. 18175. Next base: position 93,036 of record NZ_JBKFTO010000025.1, read on the forward strand.
AGCACGTCGGGGAAGCTGTCGGGTTCATCACCGGGCATCGGCTGCGCGCCGATATAGGCGGTAATCAGCTCACGGGCATCCAGCGCCCGGTCGTTGTCCACCTCAAGACCCAGCAGGCCAAAAATCGGCAGTTCGCCAGTGCCTCCGAGCAAATGGCGCCCCACCAGATGCGCCTCGATGCCTTCGCTGGCGAGCATTTGCTGCAACAACTCGCCCTCCATCAGGTTTTCCGGTTCGTAGATTCGCTGCATGGGTGTACCTGTTATTCGTTTTCGCTGCGGGTTTCAAGCATCCACTCTTCACCATGGACCTGTAGATCGAAAACGATCGGGCGGCAACAGACTTGGCAGTCCTCTATATAGGTTTGGTCACCACCGGACAAATCCACCGTCGTCTCAACGTATTCACCACAATAAGGACAATCGTACGTCGCGTTTTCCAGCATCGCAGCCTCCAAGGTGACTTGTGCGTATAATCGCCGGTCTATTTACAGGGCTATTTCCGGCCGAGCCCATTACTCGAGCCGCACCCTGATGTTTCCTTTACTTACCCTAGCCGTTTCTAACAAGAGAGCATGATGGGCCAATTCGATACCATCCGACCTTACAACGACAGCGAAGTCCCGGCAGTGCTGGACCGGCTGTTCAGTGACAAGGCCTTTCTGGACATCCTGACCCACTTCCGCTTCCCGCGCTTCGCCGGCGCCCTGGGCTGGCTGCTCAAGCCGATGATCGCCCGCAAGCTGCGCCGTGAATTTGCCGGCGTCACCACCGTGGCCACGCTGCAGGACAAAGTCGAGTATTACGTCGACCACACCATCGACCGCGCGACCGACGGCGTGACCTACACCGGCGTCGAGCAACTCAAGTCCGGCACCGCCTACCTGTTTCTGGCCAACCACCGCGACATCGTGATGGACCCGGCCTTCGTCAACTACGCCGTGTACCACGCCGGCCTGCCGACGCCGCGCATCGCCATCGGCGACAACCTGCTGCAAAAGCCGTTTGTCAGCGACCTGATGCGCCTGAACAAGAGCTTTATCGTGCACCGCTCGATCACCGGGCGAAAGGAGAAGATGGCAGCGTTCAACCTGCTGTCGGCCTATATCAACCATTCGATCCGCAACGACTGCGAGTCGATCTGGATCGCCCAGGCCGAAGGCCGCGCCAAGGATGGGGATGATCGCACCGAGTCGGCGATCCTCAAGATGTTCCACGTCAGCCGCAAGGACGAGCCGTTCGCCGAGGTCATCCAGTCACTGAACCTGACCCCGGTGTCCATCAGCTACGAGTACGACCCGTGCGACTCAGCCAAGGCCCGCGAGCTGTACATCCGCGCCACCACGGGCACCTACAGCAAGGCGCCGGGCGAAGATGACGTGAGCATTGCCCTGGGCATCACCGGCTACAAAGGCCGGGTGCACGTGAACTTTGCGCCGCCGATCACCGAGCGCTTTGAAGACACCAAGTTGCTGGCCGTGGAAATGGACCGGCAGATTCTCGGCGGCTATCGCCTGTTTCCGGTGCACTACCTGGCGTATGCCCAGTGGAGCGATGCCGACCCGCAGTTGCAAGTACCGACGGCGGCCGAAGTGTTCCCGGCTGATGAGCTGGCCAAGGCCAAGGCGGAATGGGAGCGACGCTTGAATGAATGCCCGGCGGAGCACCGGCCGTTTTTGGTGGTGCAGTATGCGACGCCGGTGCGGAATCAGTACCGGGTCAAGGCGGGTATCCCGCTGTAAACACCGAAGCAAAAAATGTGGGAGCGGGCTTATGTGGGAGCGGGCTTGCTCGCGAAGGCGGTATGTCAGACACAGAGATGTTGGCTGGCCCACCGCATTCGCGAGCAAGTCGAATCGTCGCACCGCCCCTCCCACATTGGTTTTGTGGTGTGCTTTAGAGCCGGGTGCTGATCCAGGAGGTCAGCAATGCCAACCCCAGGCAAGCAAACCCAATCCGATAAGCCAAACGATGCGCCCGCTCGGTGCGCACATCCAGAAACAGCATCGGCTGGTCAATGGGGCGGTCTTCACTTTGCGCGGTCAGTTCGGCCATCGCGCGCTGTTCGCGCAGGCGTGTGATGAACAGCAACGCTGCACCCGGGAAAGCCACGGCCAAAGCAACAACATTGATCAATAGTGCATGCAGCGCCATCAAAAACCTCGGTAAAACAGTGTCTGGGTATCAGTCCAGATACAAACCTGAACGATAGTGGCCTCCAGCGCCGCAAACGCTCCATCCCCCACGAACGGCTAATGTATCCAGTAATTTACGGCGTCACCTGAACGTCACCTTAACAAGCCACTCTGTTGCCCTTCGAACGTTCAGGAGCTTGTCATGCTGCACGCGCACAACCAGGATCGGCTGTATCTGATAGCCCAAAGCGATGAGCAGGAGGCGCTGATCGGCGGCCTGGCGTTCAACGTCCAGGATCGCCATTGGCTGGTGTATTGCGCCCTTGGCGGGCACCAGCATGCCGACTTGCCGGAGGCCGATCTGTTGACGGGGGTGAGCCTGCTGGACTTCTGTATCGACACTGCCGCCTAAAACTGGAGACGAAAAAAAACCGGGCCCATCGCGGGGCCCGGTTTTTTTAAGGATCGGTTATTGCGAGCTGAGCAAAGAACCGATGCTTGGGTCCTTGAACAGACGGGTCAAGGCGTCGCTCAACACGTCGCTGACCAGCTTGGTGTTGGTTTCCTGGTTCGGTGCCATGCCGAAACGCTGGTTCAGCGATGCGCCGTAGCGGCCGCTGTAGCGGCGGGTGCCGGCGGTGACGTCGGACTTGAAGGTTGCGCCGATGGAGGCTTCGGTCACGTACAGGCCTTCTTTAGGCGACTGGTACTTCAGTTCGGCCAGGGTGATGGTCAACTGCGGCGCGCCTGGGGAGTTGGCCGGGGTGAAACCCAGCAAGCGCACGGCCGCTTCGGCCTGGGCTTGCAGCTTGGGCAGCACGTCTTGCGCGTTCACGGATACCAGTGCGGTCTCCGGGTACAGGCCGCCACGGGACCCCAGGGTTGGCGACGGACGACCGTCCACCACACGCACCGACACCGGCTGGCCATGACCCACTGGGGCCAACTGCGTGGTGAGTTTCGGTTCCGGGCTCAGTTGCTGCGGGCTGTTGGCGCAGCCAACCAGGGTCAAGCTGGTCACAGTGATCAAACCGAACAACAGGCGTTGCAACATGCGCTTCTCTCCAGAATTCAGGTACCGACAGGTCGGCAGTATAGCGGTGCGCCATTGCCGTGAACCAGCGTCACTTACAACCTCAGACCTGTAAGGGCGGCAGCGGTTCGATGTCACCGAGATGTCACAGCCGAGACATCGGCTCGTCATCCCGCCAAGGCATGCTTGGCTTCAATCTGAAGGAGGTTGATCGCCATGCATTTTCTCTGGTCGCTGTTTACCCGCAAGCCCGCGCTTCGCCAGTTTGCCCTGCTCGATGCCCAAGGCCGTTGCCAAGCGTTCAAAGCGTGCATCGAGCCTCCCGTAGGTGCTGGCTGGGTGGAAATCGAGGAGATTCGCCTGAGCTGGATGCACCGTCCACTGCCGGCCCATGCCCGTGTGAGCCCACGCCCAGTACGGTCGCCCCGCCACCAGCCGTTGGCCGCCTGACCGAACACCTAATAAAAGTCATAAAACACGCCCATTTCTTTGGCGTTCTTCGCTACAATCTCCCCCCGATTATAAGGACGTCTCCTGATCGGGCCCCGCAGCATCGTTAATGCCCCGGCATTAACCCACCAATCGCCCACAGAGAGCCGCCCACACAGATCGAATAGAGCTGGCGTGCTTGCTGTTTTCGTTGCAAACCACCCGTCTTTATATCGAATCTGCCAGAGCTGCCATTGCGCTCGGCCACTTGAGTTGTTTGCCCGTTTTGCCGCGTGTCGGCAAGGTATCCGGGCCAGGTGCCAGGCTGGGGCAGCCCTTTTTTGAGGTTCACGTCTTCAAAAGAGCGTGAAAAAAACGGGTTTTCACAACTTCACAAGAGTGTGGCGAGCAAATGAATAGTTTGGCGTTTGTACAAGCACCATCAGCGTCTGGAACAGCCCCACCACACAGGACCGAGCACGCCTTAAAAACCGGAGCTTGAGCCTGTCCGCTACGGATTGGTTGCACGAATCGCACGCTTTGACCATAAGTCGAATTGCCACAGGCGCCCATGAATGCGTTCATAGGCAGATTAGCCCGGCAGGAAGCGTGTGCTGAAGTTGCAAAGAATTGCGAAACGGACATGGCGATCCTGGCCATGGGTAACCTGGGGCAACACGTGAACCGCCCCGTCACTCCTGGCAGCCATGCCGTCAATTTGGTGCTGCAGATTTTGGAGACGCGTTAAATGGCGCATAACGAAGCAGTCGACGTAGTACTGGTAGGGGCCGGCATCATGAGTGCCACCCTGGCCGTATTGCTCAAAGAGCTCGACCCCGGCCTCAAGCTGGAAGTCGTTGAGCTGATGGATTCGGGTGCCGCGGAAAGTTCCAACCCGTGGAACAACGCCGGCACCGGCCACGCCGGGCTGTGTGAGCTGAACTACACGCCGCAGGCCGCCGATGGCTCCATCGACATCAAGAAAGCCGTGCACATCAACACCCAGTTCGAGGTGTCGAAGCAGTTCTGGGCGTACCTGACCAAAAAGGGCACCTTTGGCTCCTCCAAGTCCTTTATCAGCCCGGTGCCGCACCTGAGCTTCGTGCAGGGCGAAAAAGGCGTGGACTTCCTCAAGAAGCGCTTTGAATCCCTCAGCCAACACCACGCGTTTTCGGATATGCGCTACACCGAAGACCGTAGCGAAATGGCCGAGTGGATGCCGTTGATGATGCCGGGCCGTCCAGTCGACGAAAAAATCGCCGCCACCCGCGTGCTCAACGGTACCGACGTCAACTTCGGCGCCCTGACTAACCAGTTGCTGGGTCACCTGACCAGCTCGCCAGACGCCCAGGTCAAGTACAGCAAGCGCGTCACCGGCCTCAAGCGCAACGGCGCCGGCTGGACCGTGAGCATCAAGGACGTCAACAGCGGCAATAGCCGTGAAGTCGACGCCAAGTTCGTGTTCCTCGGCGCCGGTGGCGCGGCCCTGCCGCTGCTGCAAGCTTCGGGTATCGAAGAAAGTAAAGGTTTTGGCGGCTTCCCGGTCAGCGGCCAGTGGCTGCGTTGCGACAACCCGGAAGTGGTCAAGCACCACCAGGCCAAGGTCTACAGCCAGGCCGCCGTGGGTTCGCCGCCGATGTCCGTGCCGCACTTGGACACCCGTGTGGTCGATGGCAAGAAATCCCTGCTGTTTGGGCCATACGCCGGTTTCACCACCAAGTTCCTCAAGCACGGCTCGTTCCTTGACCTGCCGCTGTCGATTCGCGCCGGCAACATCGGCCCGATGCTGGCCGTGGCCCGCGACAACATGGACCTGACCAAGTACCTGGTCAGCGAAGTGCGCCAATCCATGGAGCAGCGCCTGGAATCCCTGCGTCGCTTCTACCCTGAGGCCAAAGCCGAAGACTGGCGCCTGGAAGTGGCCGGCCAACGGGTGCAGATCATCAAGAAAGACCCGAAGAAAGGCGGCGTGCTGCAATTTGGCACCGAGCTGGTGGCGGCCAAAGACGGCTCGCTGGCAGCGCTGCTGGGCGCATCCCCGGGTGCTTCGGTGACCGTTTCGATCATGCTGGAACTGATCGAGAAGTGCTTCCCGGGCAAAGCTGCAGGCGAATGGGCTGCCAAGCTGCAGGAAATCTTCCCGGCACGGGAAAAGGTTCTGGAGACGGACGCCGAGCTGTACCGCAAGATCAACGCGCAGAACAACATCAGCCTGGAGCTGGTTGAACCTGTAGGAGCGAGCTCGCTCGCGAAAAACGTCAACGATAACGCAGCGCATATGGAATAACGCGGCGCTCTTAGATTCTTCGCGAGCAAGCTCGCTCCTACAGTAAAAGCAAAAACGCCCCGCCCTCTGCATGAGGTCAGGGCGTTTTTTTATGGGCCGGAAAATCAGCCGCGAGCGTTTTCGATCAGTTCGATGTACTCGTCCGCGTTGCGCTGGTCCTTGATCAGGTCGACGAAGGTCTGGCCATGCTCGTCCTTGCCGTCAAGATCCAGGCCCGCTTCCTTGAAAAAGCCAAGGAAGCGCTCGAAATCGTCGATACGCAAGCCGCGGTAGGCCTTGATCAGTTTGTGCAGGGACGGGGAAGTCGCGTCAACCGGCTCGAAGTCCAGGAACAACTTGATCTGGTCGTCGCCGATCTCGTCACCAATCACCTGTTTCTTATCTTTACGCATTACCGACTCCAGCCTGCAGACATTTACACGGGACTGGAAGTCTACCTGCCGGACACCTCCTTCGAAAACAACCAAACACGCCTGTGGGAGCTAGCTTGCCTGCGATAGCGGTGTGTCAGCGCAATAGATTTCAACTGACAGACCGCTATCGCAGGCAAGC
>NZ_JBKFTO010000026.1:0-95976 GCF_050432925.1 Pseudomonas sp. 18175
CCGGTGCTTGTTTTTCAAACCGCTCTAGAACCTTTTCCCACATCTTTTCGTCATCCTGACTGGAATATTTGGGGGATTTTAAACCAAGACCTTGAAAGGCATGGCTGTAAGAGCGGAACCATAAGCCGCCGTTACCTAAATAATGGATATGTACTCACACTCAAACCCCAAACCGCCCCCGCTCCAACTCATACATCGGCCGAACCACCGCAAACTCCCGATCAATCTGATCCACCAACACCCCAAGATCCGAAGCCGCCTCAACAGACTCAGCCTCCAAAAGCTGACATAAGTGCGCCAACCGCACCGCCCCCAAGTTCCCACTGCTGCCCTTGAAACTATGGGCAATGCGCCCCAACGCCTTGGCATCACCCCGCGCCATACGCAGAGCCTCTACACGCTTCTGGGAGTCATCAAGAAAGGTATCAAGCAACTTGGGGTACTCGCCTTCCATGACCTCCTGCAAACCCGAAAGCACGTCCGGGTCCAGATGAATATCAACCACTTGCTCGCTCCTTGATCAAGAATCGGCCGATTATGCCAGAGCCCCCCAGCAAAACTCCACGCACACACTGCGCCCGCCGTCGGACCAGCCCACCGCGCTGCTTAATTGACGCACCAGGCTCAAACCCCGGCCTGACAGACGGTCAATGTCCAGCGGCCGCGCCAGTACTTTTTCCACGTCGAACCCCAGGCCGCTGTCTTCGATGCGAAGGGTCATCCTGCCACCGGACTCGGTGGGCACCACCTCCACATGCACGCGGATATAACCACTGTTCAACTGTGCCAGGCGGTCATTGCGCTGCCGGTAATACTCGGCAAACCCGTGGGCGTCGCGCTTGAGCCGTGAATCCAGGCCCAGCACGCCATGCTCCAAGGCGTTGGAATACAGTTCGGCCATCACACTGTAGAGCGCCCCGCTCTGCTCGCGCAGGCCGTGAATCTCCAACAGCAGTTGCAGCAAGTAGGGCAACGGGTTGTAGGCCTTGAGGGTCTCGGCACGGAATTCGAATTTTACCGACCAATCCAGCGGGCACGACTGGCCGCTGTCAGCGTACAACGGCCCGGTCGCCCGCAGGGACTGGCCTGGTTGCAGGGTGATTTCCACCATGCTCACGTCATCCCGCGCTTCACCCCGAAACGCCGCCAGGGCCTGTTCGATGTCTTCAAATAGCCGGTCCGGCTCTTGGTTGGCAGCAAACACCTGTTGCAAACGCTCGGCACCGAACAGTTGGTCCTTGCTGTCCGAGGTATCCAGTACGCCATCGGAGAGCAAGAACACCCGGTCGCCCAGGGCCATGGGCCAGACTTCGGTGCGGTCATCAAAGGCCTCGGCCGACAACACCCCCAACGGCAAATGCCGCGACTCCAGGGGCGTGCGCTTGCCGGTGGCGATTTCATGCACATAGCCGTCGGGCATGCCGCCGTTCCACACTTCCACCACACGCCGCTGTGCGCTGAGGCACAACAAGGTGGCGCAGCAGAACATGTCCACCGGCAGGATGCGCTTGAGCTTGGCGTTCATCTCCCGCAGGGTCTGCGCCAGGCCGTAGCCCTTGGCGGTCATGCCATAGAACACTTCGGCCAGGGGCATGGCACCCACCGCCGCTGGCAGGCCGTGGCCGGTAAAGTCGCCGAGCAGCACGTGCATATCGCCGGACGGCGTGTAGGCCGCCAGCAGCAGGTCGCCGTTGAACAACGCATAGGGCGATTGCAAGTAACGGATATTCGGCGCGGCATTGATGCAGCCCGAATGGGCAACTTTATCGAACACCGCCTTGGCCACCCGCTGTTCATGCAGCAGATAGTCGTGATGCCGGGCGATCAGGTCGCGCTGCTGCAACACTGTGGCTTGCAGGCGGCGCAGGCGGTCCATGGCGTTGATCTTGGCCGCCAGAATCAGTGGGTTGTAGGGCTTGGCCAGGAAGTCATCACCGCCGGCATCCAAGCACTGGGCCAGGGCTTCGCTCTCGCGCAGGGAGGTGAGGAAGATGATCGGCACCAACGCCTCCCCTGCCAACTGCTTGATGCGCCGAGCAGCCTCAAAGCCGTCCATCACCGGCATCAATGCATCCATCAGCACCAGTTGCGGCCGCTCGCGGGCAAACACCTCGACCGCTTGCGCGCCGTTCGAGGCGGTGAGTACCTGATGCCCCTGGCGCCGCACAATGGTCGACAGCAGCAGCAGGTCGGCGGCGCTGTCTTCGGCAATCAGGATAGTCAGCGGCTCAAGGATGGGGGCCAGGCCGCTCAACTGATGTCGAACAGTTTGTCGAAGTTGGAAATGCCAAGGATCTTGCGCACATCGGAATTGCTGTTGATCACGCGGATATCGGCATCATCGCCGCCAGCGTGGTCACGCAGCAGCAAGAGCATGCCGAGGGCGGAACTGTCGAGGTAGGTGGCTTCCTTCAAGTCCACGACAATCGCGTCGGGCTTGGGGTAGATGCGTTCGTAGACTTCACGAAAATGCTGGTGGCTGCTGAAATCGAACCGGCCCTTGATGGCGATCGTCAATTTCTTCCCGTCCGGGGACACTTCAGGAACGACTGACATGCGACTGCTTCCTTGTCATTGGCAATGACACAAGGTTTAGCAGTTGAACCGAATGTGGGCAACACCCCATTAGTATTGCGATTGGCGGGGAAGACGCTGTGACAACTCATCCATCAACTTCTGCTCACGCTTGTCCTCAATCGCCCGCGCTTCGTCGATGTAGCGCTGCACCAGCTTGCGCAACCCTTCAACCCGGGCAAACGCCTGCTGCCAGCTTTCCCGCGCACGGTCGAGGTTGGTCTGGTGCCAGGCCAGGCTCTGGCGTTGTTGGTCCACGGCCGTCTCAAGCTGGTTGAGAAAGCCCTGGTAACCCATCAACCATTGCCCCGACACGCCCTTGGTGCCGCGCTCGATCCATTGCTGCTGGTATTCGCCACGAAAGCGCTCAAGGTCGCCCAACTTGCTTTCCGCCAGGCGTACCTGGCCCTGGAAATACCCCAGGCGTTGAACCGCGGTTTTTTCGGCCTTTTCGGCCATGTCGACCACCGGGGCCAGGCGTGAAGAGCGAGTGCTGGCCATGGCTTAGCCGCCCGGCGCCGGGGCGAAGATCGAACCCAGGTGCGCTTCGCTTTCGCCCATGCTGATCTTGTCGTTAAGGCCTTGGCGCAGGTACGTCACCAACTGCGGTTGCAGGGCAATCGCCAGGTCGGTCTCGCGATCACCACCGGCCACATAGGCGCCCACGCTGATCAGGTCGCGGCTCTGCTGGTAGCGCGACCACAGCTGCTTGAATTGTTGCGCCCGCGCCATGTGCGTCGGCGTGACCACCGAGGGCATCACCCGGCTGATGGACGCTTCGATATCGATGGCCGGGTAGTGCCCTTCTTCGGCCAGGCGCCGGGACAGCACGATGTGGCCGTCGAGTACGCCCCGCGCCGAGTCGGCAATCGGGTCCTGCTGGTCATCGCCTTCGGACAACACGGTGTAGAACGCAGTGATCGAACCACCACCGGCTTCGGCATTACCGGCACGTTCCACCAGTTTGGGCAGCTTGGCGAACACTGACGGCGGATAGCCCTTGGTCGCTGGCGGCTCGCCGATGGCCAGGGCGATTTCCCGCTGGGCCTGGGCGAAACGCGTGAGCGAATCCATCAGCAACAGGACGTTCTTGCCCTTGTCGCGAAAATATTCGGCGATACGTGTGCAGTACATGGCGGCGCGCAAACGCATCAACGGCGCGTCATCGGCTGGGGATGCCACCACCACCGCCCGCTTAAGGCCTTCTTCACCGAGGCTGTGCTCGATGAACTCCTTCACCTCACGGCCCCGCTCGCCAATCAACCCCACCACGATAATGTCGGCTTCGGTAAAGCGCGTCATCATGCCCAGCAACACCGATTTACCCACGCCGGTACCGGCAAACAGGCCCAGACGCTGGCCGCGGCCCACCGTCAATAATCCGTTGATGCTGCGAATGCCCACATCCAGCGGCACGCTGATGGGGTTACGGTTGAGGGGGTTGATGGTGGGGCCGTCCATCGGCACCCAGTCTTCGGCCTTCATGCCACCCTTGCCGTCCAGCGCACGCCCGGCGCCGTCCAGCACGCGGCCAAGCATGCTCATGCCCATCGGCAAGCGGCCGGTGTCGGCCAATGGCACCACGCGGGCACCGGGGGCGATGCCCGCCAGGCTACCCACGGGCATCAGGAAAATCTTGCTGCCGGAAAAGCCCATCACTTCGGCTTCGACCTGCACCGGGTGATAGCTGTCGTCGTTGATCACCATGCAGCGGCTGCCCATGGCGGCGCGCAGGCCTTCGGCTTCGAGGGTCAGGCCGACCATGCGCAGCAGGCGCCCTTCGAGGATCGGCTGGCCAGGCAACTCGGTGGCCTCGGCATAGCTGCCCAGGCGCTTGGCGAAGCTGGTGCGATCAAGGCGCATCGGGGGCGTCCAGGTCCACGCTCAGGTCAGGCTCGGCGGGGTTGAGCACTTGCTCATGCACCTGGTCCAGTAGCTTGGCCATGATCTGGCTGATGCGGGTTTCCACCGTGGCATCAATGCGGCTGTGTTCGGTCTCGACGCGGCAACCGCCCGGTTGCAGCGCGGCATCTTCGACGATGCGCCAGGTTTCTTCATGGCGCTCGCGAAGGGCTTTGACCTGTTCGAAATCCTGCGGGTTGATGTACAGCCGCACATTACCGACACCCAGGGGCAGCAGCTTGAGGGCTTCGCGCATTACGCTTTCGATATGGCTGGAGTCCAGCACCAGTTCGCGCTGGATCACTTGACGCGTGATGTGCTGCACCAGGCCGACCATGGCTTTTTCCAGCTGCGAATCCTGCTCGGCAATCGGGTTGAAGAGGCTGCGCATCAAGCGCTCCAGGCTACCCAGCTTGGCACCAAGGGCCGCCTCGGCTTCCTGGCGCACCTTGAGGGTGGAGCTGCGAAAACCGTCTTTTTCACCCGCTGAGAAGCCTTCGTTGTAGGCCTCCTGACGGATGCTTTCCACCTCTTCGAGGGTCAGTGGCTGGACTTCATCCAGCGGCACTTCCTCAGACTCCACCGGCAGTTCGGGCTCAGGTTCCGGTTCAGGCTCGGGCACATAGGGGTCGAAGCTGGGCAACGACCAGATGTCGAACCCGCCCACATCCCGCGCGCGAATCAGGTCGCTGGGCGCGTCATCTTTGTTCGACATGACAGGCGCCTTAGATCATTTCTTCGCCGCCCTTCCCACCGAGAACGATTTCTCCGGCTTCGGCCATACGGCGGGCAATGGTGAGGATTTCTTTCTGCGCAGTTTCCACGTCGCTGACGCGCACCGGGCCCTTGGCTTCGAGGTCGTCGCGCAGCAGTTCCGAGGCCCGCTTGGACATGTTCTTGAAGATCTTCTCTTTGACGCCTTCGTCGGAGCCTTTGAGTGCCAGTACCAGCACATCGGAGGACACTTCGCGCAGCAACGCCTGGATGCCACGGTCGTCGACATCGGAAAGGTTGTTGAACACGAACATCAGGTCTTCGATCTGGCCGGACAGGGTGTCGTCGATCTCGCGGATCGAATCCATCAACTGACCTTCGACCGAGCTGTCGAGGAAGTTCATGATATCCGCCGCACGCTTGATGCCACCCAAGGTGGTACGCGCCGCGTTGGAGTTGCCGGAGAACTGCTTCTCCAGGATCGTGTTGAGTTCTTTCAGGGCCGCCGGCTGCACGGTGTTGAGCGACGACACGCGTAGGATGATATCCAGGCGCACTTTATGGTCGAAGTGGCCGAGCACTTCACCGGCCTGGTCCGGGTCCAGGTACGCCACCACGATGGCCTGGATCTGCGGGTGCTCGTAGCGGATCACATCGGCCACGGCGCGCGGCTCCATCCACTTGAGGCTGTCCAGGCCGCTGGTGTTGCCACCCAGCAGGATGCGGTCGATCAGGCCGTTGGCCTTGTCTTCGCCCAATGCCGAGGTGAGCATCTTGCGGATATAGCTGTCAGAGCCGACGCCCAGGCTGGTCTGGTCGCCGACGATCTCGACGAACTCGCTCATCACCTGTTCGACTTGCTCACGGTGCACATTGCGCATTTGCGCCATGGCCACGCCTACCCGCTGAACCTCTTTAGGGCCCATGTGGCGCAGCACTTGGGCGGCGTCGGTTTCACCCAGGGACAGCAGCAGTACAGCCGCTTTGTCGACCTTGGTGAGCTTGGAAACAGCGGCTCGATTATCACTCATCTGCGTTGATCCACTCTTTCACGACCTGGGCCACACGGCCCGGGTCTTCTGCCACCAGACTCTTGATTGCGTTCAGCTGAGCGTCGTAGCCTTCGCTCGGACTTGGCAACAGGATGCTTTGCGGGCCACCGAGGCTCACGCGGTCGTTGGCCAGTTCGCCGTCCAGGCCGCCCATGCCACCCAATTCCACGTCGCCGCCAGCCAGGGCCAGTTGTTTCTTGCCGTTGCCGGTGATGTTGTTGAGCACCGGACGCAGCACCCCAAACACCAGCACCAGGATGAACAACACACCCAGCACTTGCTTGACGATGTCCCAGAACCACGGCTGGGTGTAGAACGCCGCTTCGGCGATCACTTCGCCACGCTCGGCAGAGAACGGCATGTTGATCACACTGACGCTGTCGCCACGGCTGGCGTCAAAACCAACGGCGTCCTGCACCAGGCGAGTGAAGCGCGCCAATTCATCGGCGCCCCACGGGGCACGGGTAATGGTGCCGTCAGCCGGGTTGACCTTGACCTGGTCATCCACCACCACCGACACCGACAGGCGATTGACGCGGCCCTGTTGCTGTTTGGTGTGGCTGATGGAACGGTCAAGTTCGAAGTTCTTGGTGGACTGGTTACGCTTGTCCGCCGGGTACGGGGCGAGCATTGGCTGGCCGGTGGCCGGGTCCATGATCTGCTGGCCGTTGGCGTCCAGCAGCGGCTGGCCCGGTGCGATCGCGCCAGCAGAGGCTGCGGCGCCGCCGGTGGTTTGCGGGGCCGACGCCGGGGCTGGCGGCTGATTGCTCAGCGCGCCCGGTACGCCTTGGGGCGGGCCATTGGCGGCGGTGCGTTGTTCGCTGGTGGACTGCTCGCTGCGCAGGGCCGGCTGGTCCGGGTTGAACTGCTCGGAGGTGGACTCAACGGCGCTGAAGTCCACATCGGCCGACACTTCGGCTTTGTAGCGGTCGTTGCCCAATACCGGCTGCAGGATGTTGTGCACACGTTGGGTGAGCATGCTTTCCATGCGACGGCTGTAGTCGAACTGCTTGCCGGCCTGGGTCAGCGCGGAGTTTTCCGCCATGTCCGACAGCAGGTTGCCCTTTTGGTCGACCACGGTGATTTGCGACTTGCTCAACTCGGGCACGCTGGTGGCCACCAAGTTGATGATCGCCAACACCTGGCCGGGCTCCAGGGAGCGGCCAGAGAACAGCTCCACCAGTACCGAGGCGCTTGGCTTGCGCTCATCGCGCACAAACACCGAGCTTTTCGGGATGGCCAGGTGCACGCGGGCGCCCTTGACGTTGTTCAGGCTGGAGATGGTGCGGGCCAACTCGCCTTCCAAGCCACGGCGGTAACGGGTGGCCTCCATGAACTGGGAAGTACCCAGGCCTTGGTCCTTGTCGAGGATTTCAAAACCGATATTGCTGTCGGACGGCGTTACACCGGCGGCCGCAAGCTTCATGCGCGCACGGGCCACGTCATCGGCCTTGACCAGCAAGGCGCCGGAGTTGGGTTCTACGGTGTAGGCGATGTCGGCGGCCGCCAGGGTTTCCATGATCTGCTTGGAATCCATGCCCGCCAGGCTGCCGTACAGCGGCCGGTAATCGGGTTGCTGCGACCACAACACCACGGCAAAACCAATCGCCACGCTGGCAGCCAAGCCGACCATCAGGCCCACCTGACGCAACATGGTCATTTCGGAGAGATTTTCCAGGAACGACAGGCCAAACAGCGGCGGCTTGCCGTCTGCCTTGGCGGGTACGTTGTCCACGACTGCTTCTGCCATGACTTAAATCTCGTCCTTAAACCGGCATCTGCATGATGTCTTGGTAAGCCTGAACCAGCTTGTTACGCACTTGGGTCAAGGCCTGGAAGGAGACGCTGGCCTTTTGTGACGCGACCATGACGTCGGTGAGGTCCACGCCGCTTTTGCCGATCTCGAAGGCGTTGGCCAACTGATTGGAAGCTTGCTGGGTGTCACTGACTTTATTGATTGCCTGGCCGAGCATGTCGGCAAAACTGCTTTGGCCCAATTCCGGCGCTGGCGCGACGGATTTCGGTTGAGCCATGGCATCCATTTGCATGGAGCGCATATCCAACATCAACCGATTGAACTCAATACCCTGGCTCATGACCTTCTCTCTCCGACAACCCGCATTTTTTTTGACGCTACGCCGCAATTACTAGGGGAAGTAGCAACAAGGGTGCCAGCTCTGTATCAACTCGTAAGAAAAGGCGACAAACCTTGTCGGCCTCGTTACCGATCAGGTAGCAAACAGATACGCTTCCACGTCCATGCCAGCGTCACGCATCTGCGCCAGCTTGTAGCGCAGGGTGCGCGGGCTGATGCCCAGGCGCTCGGCGGCCTCTTTGCGACGGCCGCGCTCGGCGCGCAGGGTGTCGATGATCATCTGGAACTCGCGGCGGCGCAGGTCATCGCCCAGGGCCCCGGCGGATTCAGCTTCGGCCACCACCGGCGCAGGCGCCAAGGTGGGTAATGGCGCAGCACCGCTGCCCATGGCCAGGCAAAAATCCTGGGGCTGGATAAGGCCGCCCTGCTGCAAAATCAGCGCACGCTGGATGGCGTTGTCCAATTCCCGCACGTTGCCTGGCCACGGGTAGCCAATCAGGCAGGCCTGGGCCTCGGCCGACAGGCGCGCCTGGGCGTGCTTCATTTTTTTGACGTGGTTGTTTAGCAGGCGCTCGGCCAGCGGAATGATGTCTGCCGGGCGCTCGCGCAGCGGGCGCCAGGCCAGGGGAAACACCGACAAGCGGTAGAACAAATCTTCACGGAAGCGCCCCGCCGCCACTTCGCCCGCCAAATCGCGGTTGGTGGTGGCGACCACGCGAATATCCAGTTGGATCGGCTTGCGTGCCCCCACCCGCTCGACCTCACGCTCTTGCAGCACCCGCAGCAACTTGGCTTGCAGGCCCAAGGGCATTTCCGAGATTTCGTCGAGCAGGATGGTGCCGCCATCGGCTTGTTCGAACTTGCCGGCCTGGGACGCAATGGCGCCGGTGAACGAGCCTTTTTCATGGCCGAACAGGGTGGCTTCAAGCATGTTGTCGGGGATCGCCGCGCAGTTGATCGCGATAAACGGCTGCTTGGCACGGCTGGACTGCTGGTGGATGTAGCGCGCCAGCACCTCCTTGCCGGTGCCGGACTCTCCAGAGATCAGCACGGTGGAATCGCTGCGTGCCACGCGGGCTGCCAGTTCCAGCAATTGGGCGCTGGCGGGCTCGAAGGCAATCGGGCCCTCGCCTTCGCCGGCTGAAATAACGCCCAACGCATGCCGTGCCACCAACTCAATCAAAGCCTTTGGCTCAAACGGTTTGACTAGGTAGTCCGCCGCGCCTTGGCGCATGGCGTCGACCGCCCGCTCCACCGCGCCATGGGCGGTCATCAGCAACACCGGCAACTGCGGCTGGCGTGCACGCAGCAGGCCGAGCAACTGGTGGCCGTCCATACCGGGCATGTTCACGTCGCTGACCACCAGGCTGAACGACTCTTGCTCGACGGCTTCCAAGGCATCCTCGGCAGAGCCCACCGCCCGGTAGTCATGGCCCGCCAGCAACAGCGTGTCGGCCAATGCTTCACGCAGGGCGCGGTCGTCTTCTACCAATAAAACCTTGATTGCCATGTTCGTTTACTCCGCGCTTGCCGCGCCTGAAAACAGCGGCAAGGTCATCAATGCACAAGTGCCACGCCCCACGCGGGAGCGCAGCTGCAATTCTCCCTGATGGGCACGCGCCACGGCCTTGACCACGGTCAGGCCCAGGCCGGTTCCGTTGGTCTTGGTGGTGAAAAACGGTTCGCCCAGGCGCTGCAACACGGCGGGGTCAATCCCACTGCCGCTATCGCTGATGCACAGGCGCAGGGTTTGCCCACGGCGGTACAGGTGCACCTTGAGGCGTGCCTCAGGGCCGCTGGCCTGAGTGGCGTTTTCGATCAGGTTGAGCAACGCGCCCACCAGGGTGTCGCGGTTGCACAGCAGCTCGCCAAGGTGGCTGTCGCACTGCCAGCGCACTTGGGATTCCTGGATGTGAGTAGCGGCCGCCGCTTGTAGGGCCTGCATCAGCGCCGAGGGAGTGATGCGGTCGGTCAGCGGCAATTCGCCACGGGCGAACACCAGCATGTCGCGCACTTGGTGCTCCAACTCATGCAGGCGCTCCTTGAGGCGCCCGGCAAAACGCTGCTGGGTTTCGGCGGGCAATTGCTCATCAGTCAAATGACTGGCGTAGATCAACGCTGCCGACAGCGGCGTACGGATCTGATGCGCCAAAGAAGCGACCATTCTTCCCAGCGACGACAACCGCTCATGCCGCGCCAATTGGTCTTGCAGGTGACGGGTTTCAGTCAGGTCATTGAGCAGCACCAGTTGGCCGGGCTCAGCATCCAGGGAACGGGTGGCGATGGACAGGCGGCGCCCGTCTTTCAGGGAGATTTCGTGGCCGTCATCTTCACGCGGGGCAAAGCAGCGGGTGATGACATGGCGCCACAGCTCGCCTTCCAGCGGCAGGCCGAGCATGTCGCAGGCCGCCGGGTTGGCTTCGCGTACGCGGCCCTGGTCGTCGATGACGATCACGCCACCGGGCAACAGCGACAGCAGGTTTTGCAGACGGTTGGCCAAGCGCTCTTTCTCGGCCAGCTCTTGCATGCGCTGGGCGCTGACCACGGCCAACTCGCCTTTGAGCTCGGAAACCCGGGCTTCCAGCAGGCTGTAGGAGTCAGTGAGTTGGCTCGACATCTGGTTGAACAGCGAAAAGGCCTGTTCCAGGCCATGGCGGCTGAGCTGCTCGACAGACGGGGCAAGCCCCTGGGCATCAGGGACCGAAGATAGTTGGGCGGCGTGGGGCATCATGCTCTCTCGCTTGGCTGACCGTCAGTTAAACGGAACGTTGCGAGGGCTGTAGCAATACCCGTGCCTAAAAAAAACCACTGAGATTTCAGTCGCTTAAAAAACAGGCGTCAATCATCCGCCTGTTCATCACCTTCTTTGCGGCTCATGCCGTACTTGCGCATCTTCTCCACCAGGGTGGTACGACGGATACGCAGGCGTTCGGCGGCACGGGCGACGATGCCATTGGCGTCGTCCAGCGCCTGTTGGATCAGGCCTTGTTCCAGGTTGCCGAGGTAGTCCTTCAGGTCCAGGCCTTCGGGCGGCAGCATGGCGGTGGAGCCAAAGTCCGGGGTATGGCCGTTGATCGCAACACGCTCTTCCATGTCGCTGCGCAGGCTGTCTACCAACTGCTCGTCTTCGTCGTCGACGTAGCGGAATTTCTTCGGCAACTCGACCACGCCGATCACGCCGTAGGGGTGCATGATCGCCATGCGCTCCACCAGGTTGGCCAGCTCGCGCACGTTGCCCGGCCAGCCGTGACGGCACAGGGACATGATCGCGGCGGAGTTGAAGCGGATCGAACCGCGCTTTTCGTGCTCCATACGCGAGATCAGTTCGTTCATCAGCAGCGGGATGTCTTCCACGCGCTCGCGCAGCGGGGCCATCTCGATGGGGAATACGTTGAGGCGGTAGTACAGGTCTTCGCGGAAGCTGCCCACCTCGATCATGCTTTCGAGGTTCTTGTGGGTGGCCGCGATGATGCGCACGTCAACACTTTGGGTCTTGTTGCTGCCCACGCGCTCGAAGGTGCGCTCTTGCAACACGCGCAACAGCTTGACCTGCATCGGCAGCGGCATATCGCCGATTTCGTCGAGGAACAGGGTGCCGCCATTGGCCAGTTCGAAACGCCCGGCACGGCTGGTGATCGCCCCGGTGAAGGCGCCCTTCTCATGGCCGAACAGTTCGCTCTCAAGCAACTCTGCCGGGATCGCCCCGCAGTTGACCGGCACGAAAGGCCCGTCGCGACGCTTGGAATGGTAATGCAGGTTGCGCGCGACCACTTCCTTGCCGGTGCCGGACTCGCCGAGGATCAGCACGCTGGCGTCGGTATCGGCCACTTGCTGCATCATCTGGCGCACGTGCTGGATGGCACGGCTGGTGCCGACCAGGCTGCGGAACAGGTTGGGTTCGCGGTGGCGACCGCGCTCACGGGCCTGGTCGTACATCTCGCGATAGACCTGGGCACGGTGCAGGGAATCAAGCAATTTGCTGTAGCTGGGCGGCATTTCCAGGGTGGAAAGGACACGGCGGCGCTGGTCTTCCGGCAGGTCGACAGAAGAAATATCGCCCATTAGCAAAACCGGAAGGAACTCATCCCAGGTAGACAGTGTCTTTAACAAGCCCAAAACAGCGCCTGGAGCGTTTACCGTCCCGATCAGCACACAAATGATTTCACGGCTCGACGACAATGAGCTGACTGCCTGCTGCCAGTCATGGCTACCACAGGGTAAATTTTCTTCGCCAAGAAAATTCAAAATCACCGCCAGGTCGCGGCGGCGGACGCTATCGTCATCAATCAGCAGAATTTTGGTTTCACGCCACATGCAATAGCAACTTCCCTAGTTAACTCAAATGCCCTCGAGTCGGGGCAATCTAGATGGCTGTAGGCATTTTCTGCATTACAACCGTCTGAATTCTGAAAACAGCACTAGTTAAGTCAAAAAATCGCGCGCAGTCAAATTTATGACGCGCGTTCGGATTAACTGAGCCAGTTCAGCCGAACAGATGGTAAACCTTTGACGCATTTTTCGCTCGGTTGATCTGCGACATCTCTTCGAAAATCGCCTGGCGTTCGCCAGTCGTCACCTCAAGCAACTGTTGGTATACCGCCAAGAGCTTCTCAAGCTTCTCACGCAGCGCATCCTCGTCCACCGGTGGCTCATTGAGCACCTGCTCGATCACGTCGCGGCAGCCTATATCCAGCTCGCCAATGGCGTCCCAGTTTCGGTCCGCCAACGCGCCCATCAGCGCTTCACGGGTTTCATCAATGCGTTGCAATGCTTGGCTCATGACGTATTCCTCAAGGCCCTCAGGCCCTTCTCTACTGCGCCTTACTCGGTAACAGCCTGTGGCGCGGCGATGGCATCCCAGCCTTCTTTTACGGTAATCAGCAAACGGGCGACTTCGTCGATCATGTCGGCATCGTTATGCAGGTTCGCTTCCATCAGACGGTTGGTCATGTACGCATACAGACTTTCCAACTGCTGGACGTAAGCCGGGTTATCACTTTTTTCCGCATCGAGGCCGTCACGCAGGCCGATCACGATATCGATCGCCTTGCCCAGCATCAGGCCCTTGGCCGCGATGTCACCACGGGCCAACGCGCCTTTGGCTTGGGCCATACGGTCAAGCCCGCCTTCCATCAGCATCTGCACCAGACGATGAGGGCTGGCTTCAGAGATCTGAGCATGGGAATTAACCTTCTGGTATTGGCGAAGGGCTCGCATGGGATTCATGTTTCTACCTCGTGACGGGCGACAGCGGAAAGTGTTTGAGTAACCAATATGTCGACTGGCTCGCAAAAAGCTTTAGCGCCAGTTGTCCTGCGATAAAAAAAGGCCAGGCAGGTTGCCTGGCCTTTTCCATGACGCGGGATCAACTATTGGTCTTGACGTTGTTCAGCGCATTGAGCGTGGTCATGACACTAGTGCTTTGCTGACGCAATTGGGCGACCAGGGTGTCCATGGCGTTGTATTTGGCGGAGAGGCTACTGGTCAGCAGGTCCATGCGTTCATTGAGCGTGTCCTGCTGGTTGCTCAGGTCCTTAAGGGTGTCGCTCAAAGACGTGGAGCGTGTCGCCAGGATGCCGGTACTCGCCTTGGCGTAGGAGTCGGTCGCGCTCTTCATGCGCGCCAGCATGCCGTTATTACCGCTGAACATGCTGTTAATGTCGGCTGCATTGGTCTTGACCGCCGCATCCCACTTCTTGTCATCCATTGTCAACAAGCCGGTGCTGGAGCTGGTGCTGACACCAAACTGAGCCAGGGACTTGAACGCCCCTGTACCCGATAGTGCGTTGAACTCGTTACGGATGGAGGCCTGCAGCGAGCGCATGGTCGAATCACCTGTCAGGGCGGCAGGCGTGACGCTGCCATCCAGGTTGGTGGTGACCTTCGTCTCGGCGTTCATCGCAGTGATCAAGGCGTTGTAGGTGTCGATAAAGCCTTTGACGCCGGATTTGAGGGCCGTATTGTTAGTGCTGACCGTAATCAGCGTGGCACTTCGCTCTGGATTTTCAGCAGTATCGCCAGCAGTCTTGAGCGCCGATACCGACACCAACTTGATGTTCACGCCACTGAGGGCACCTTCGATGTTGTTGGTCTTGGAAACCGAACTGACACCATCGATGCTGTACAGCGCATCCTTCGGCTCATCGACCACGGTGGAACCGACATCCAATCCCGAATTACCCGACAACGTCAGGTCCGATCCGGTACCCATGGTGGTCGAGGTCAGGATAAGCCGCGAACCATTGGCGTCGGTCTGGATGTTGGCACTCAAGCCCGATGTACCGAACTGGGTGTTGATCGAATCACGCACCTGTTGCAGCGTGGCGCCTGGCGGCACGCTGAGGTCGAAGTCCTTCTTCGACTGAGTAATGGTTAGCGTCGTTGGCTTATCAGTGGCGTTCACGACTGCACTGGCACCTGCCGAGAACGTAGTACTGGACAGCTTGGATGCCTGGGCCAACTGGCTCACGATCAGGCGAAAACTACCGTTGGAGGCCGTATTGCTCGCCGTCATGGTAGCGACCTTTTCATCCGAGGATGAGCCGGTCAAGCCGGTGAAACTGTTGCCCGTCGACATGGTATCCAACGCACCACGAAACGCATCCAGTGCCGCCTGAATCTTGCCGATCGAAGACAGCGTGGTAGTCGCCTTCTGGGACGCGGTATTGATCTGCGTCTGCTTGGGCACCTTTTCGGCGTCCACCAAGGACTTCACGATCGCTTGCGTATCGATGTTCGAACCGATACCACTTACCGTTGAACCCGCCATCTTCGTATCTCCTGTTCGGTGGCTGCCGTTATCTTGACTTGGTTACGCCTCAAGTCATGACAGCAACAAGTTTCATGCCAGTTTAAGCCTTGTCGTCAAACAACAAGCTGCTCGCGCTGGACAGGCTTTGCGCCAGTTTCAATGCCGTTTCCGACGGAATCTGGCGAATCACTTCACCATTGTCGGTATTGATGACTTTGACCACCACACGATGGGTGGAATCATCAATGGAAAAATCCAGGCTGCGCTGGGCAGACTGAACGAATTCTCGAATATCGGTTACCGCTTTTTCCAGGTCGGCACGTTCAGGCTGCTGGCCTGTGGCGGGTATTTCCTGGACTTTGCTGATGCTTCTGTCGGCGACAACCGGAGCAGGTGCACCTTGGGGTGCAACCGGCGGATAAGACTGGTTCAGCTTTACACTCATGTCCATGTCCAATCTCCTCTAAACCGAAAAAACGGAAGGGCACGTAGACGCGCCCTTCCGTTAGTTACCGAGCGCTGGAATTACTGAAGCAGTTTCAGTACAGCGGATGGCAGCTGGTTAGCCTGCGACAGGATCGCGGTGGAAGCCGATTGCAGGGTTTGTTGCTTGGTCAGCTCGGCGGTTTCGGAAGCGAAGTCGACGTCCTGAACGGTGGAACGTGCAGCGGTGGAGTTCTTCTGAATGTTCTGCAGGTTGTCTGCAGTGGTAGTCAGACGGTTCTGGGTAGCACCCAGGCCCGAACGAACGCCGTCGATGGTGCCGATGGCTTTGTCGATTACAGCCAGGGCGTTTTGGGCCTTGGTAGCATCGGTCACGTCGGTTTGAGCAACGGTGGTTTTGGTGGAAGCAGCTTCGGTGGCAGTACCGGCAGCGAACAGACCAGCAACACCAGCGCCAGCCAGGGAGTAGCCCTTGGCGGAGTCCAGGGACACTTGACCGGTAACGATCAGATCATCAGCCAAAGGAACGGCGGTACCGTAAGCACCAGCACCGTCTTTAGCAGCAACGCTGACCGAACCAGGAGCGGTGGAACCGCTGACCACGATGTTTTCACCGGTGTCGGACTTCACTTCCAGGGTCTTTTTGCTTTCGTCGTAGCTAACGCTGATACCCAGTTTAGCGGCGTTGGACTTCAGTTGGTCGGCCAGGCCGGCTTGGCTGGTTACACCTTTGAAGTCAACGCTGGCGCCGCCAACAGTCAGAGTGAACGAAGCAGGAGCGGTTGTGGCTGCAGTCTCGTCAACGGTGAACTTGGCTTCGGTGCTGGCAGTAGCAGTCAGGCCACCGATGATGCCGTTCAGGTTGCTGGCGATGGTTTTAGCCGAGTCGCCGGCAACAGCTGTGTAGGTACCGGTCTGGCCGTTACCGGTGACAACGATGTCGCCAGCTACGGTACCGGTGCCTGGAGCGATGGCAACGCTTTTCAGCTGCTGGGAGCCGATGTTGTTAGCCGAAACGTTTTCCAGGCTCAGGTTGATGGTTTCGTTAGCGTTGGCGCCAACCTGGATAGCTTTGGTACCGTACGAACCGTCCAGCAGCTTTTGGCCACCGAAAGTAGTGGTAGTGGAGATACGGGTCAGTTCCGAAGTCAGAGCCTGGTATTCGTCGTTGTTCGACTTACGGTCGTCAGCGCTGAGGGAACCAGTAGCGGAAGACAGAGCCAGGGTACGCATTTTCTGCAGGATGTCGGTCGAAGCCTGCATCGCGCCTTCAGCGGTCTGAGCGATGGAGATACCGTCGTTCACGTTTTTTACTGCTTGGCCCAGGCCGTTGATTTGGCTGGTCAGGCGGTTAGCGATCTGCAGGCCGGCAGCGTCGTCTTTAGCGCTGTTGATACGCAGGCCGGAAGACAGGCGCTGCATGGAAGTGGCCAGGGCGCCGCCAGCTTTGTTCAGGTTGCCCTGAGTAGTGATCGAAGCAATGTTGGTGTTTACTGTTAAAGCCATGACGAAATCCTCGTTGGATGGATACTGCGGCTTCCGGCCCTGGCAACCGCCGGGTGTGGCCTGAGAACCTACGTAATAGTTATCGTCGTGGTGGGCAGTTGCTTGAGGTTTTTTTTTGATTTTTTTACTGGCGCCGGGCCACCCCTTTTAATTCAAGGGTTTAGCGCAGGCCAAAACCCCGGTTTCATTGGCTTTTCTGGCGCCAAATAAAAAACGCCGATGATCTCTCGATCATCGGCGTTTTGTTATGCCGCCTATTAAAGCATCACGGGCGATAGAGAATCGCCGAGCCCCACGACAGGCCCACACCAAAACCGCTGATGGCCACGCGCTTCCAACTGGCATCCATCACGTGCTTTTCCAGCAACAATGGAATGCTCGATGACACGGTGTTGCCGGTCTCGACCATGTCCTTGATGAACTTGTCCACCGGTGCATCTTCAAAGCGACGCGCCACGGCGTCGACAATCGCCGCACTGCCCTGGTGAATGCAGAACGCATCGATCTCGTCGGCCTTGAGGTCGGACTCGTTGAGCAGCTCGTGCAAATGCGCGGGCACTTTGAGCAGCGCGAAGTTGAACACCTGGCGACCGTTCATGAAGAACACGCCGTCGCTGACCTTCAGGTGCGGCGCGCCGGAACCGTCGGTGCCGAACTTGGACTTGCCCAACTGCCAAGAGGCGTCTTCGCCCATCCAGGTGGCCGTGGCAGCGTCGCCGAACAGCATGGTGGTGTTGCGGTCTTCCGGGTCGACGATCTTGGAATACGGGTCGGCGGTGATCAGCAGGCCGTTTTTCAGGCCGGCGGCTTCCATGAAGCCCTTCATCGCGTAGATGCCGTAGACGTAGCCGGAGCACCCCAGGGAGATATCGAACGCGGCAACGTGGGTCGGCAGACCCAGTTTGTCCTGGACGATGGCGGCAGTGTGGGGCAAACCCTCTTCGTCACCGTTCTGGGTGACGACGATCAGCGCGTCGATGGACTCGCGTTTCAAATCCGGGTTGTTGGCAAACAAAGCGTTGACCGCCTCGACACACAGATCGGAGGTTTCCTGCGCGGCTTCCTTGCGCGGCAGGAACGCCGAACCGATCTTGCCAATGATGAATTCTTCATCCTTGGCGAATTTGGCACCCTGGGCGTAGTTATCGATCCCGTCGGCCGGCACGTAACTGGCGATGCTTTTTATGCCAATCATTGTGGCTTCCCAATACTAAATAGCTGGAGATCACCCCGCGAACCGGTTCGCCGAGTGCTGACAATACATGGGGATAACCCCGCAAAAACTTCGCTGAAAGCCGCCCTGTAAAGGCCCTGCGACGACTTATCCTTTTCACACGATACAGTGAAGATGCGCTTTATGACCCGCAGGTCACCTAATTGTGTGTGGTTTATGCAAAACCTTCAAACAATTAAGCCCTGGAAACGACAACGGCCCAGGCTGTTTCCAGGCTGGGCCGTTGGGGGTGACGCCGGATTACATCTTGTTGAACAGGCTCAACTGGGAGACTTTCACAAAGGCCAGCTGGGAGGCTTCAAGCATGGTTTGCTGCAAGGTGAGGTTGATGGCGGCCTCGCCCATGTCGATGTTGGCCAGGGCGCTCATGGTGGTTTTGTTGGCCAGGGTGATGCTGGCGTTGGCGTCGACTTGCACATCCAGCGCATTCTCGCGCGCGCCGATCGAGCCGATCACATTACCCAACTGGGTCGTCGAGTTGCCCAAATTGCTGACCGCTGCGTTCAGCGCATCCTGAAGCTTGACCCGCGCCCCCGGAATACCGTCCGCTGGCTGCTCCAGGGCTTGACGCAACTGGCTCAACGTATCGAGGGCATTCTGGGTTTTCTGGGTGCTGGCACCGACCGAAAACTGGTCCCCCATGCCCGGTGTGCCGCTCAGCTCAAAAGTGACGCCCGCTGCGGTGATTTTATTCGGTGTCGTGGTGTTATCGACAACGCCCGAACCGATGGCCTTGCTGTTGGCGGTATAAGGCTGGGCAAACACCTGGTAAGCCGACGCATCGGTATCGCTGAACTTGATCAGCACACCGCTGTTGGGAAAGGTGCTGGCATAGTCAGCCGAGCTGCTGACCTGCGCATTGGTCAGTTGCGCCGCCGACTGGTTGCTCGCGGTGCGCGAAACGCTGAACGAATCCGGCTTGGCAGCCAAGCTGAACTCACGCCCCTGGACCAACGCATCCGCTTTCGGCCCGGTGGAGGTATCGGTAAGGTCGACCGTAATATCGAACTTGACCCCACGCAGATTCACGCTGGAACCGCCCTCCTTAGTGGAATCGAACGTCCCGTTACCGGCAATTTCCGAGGTAATGTCGTTGCCGTCTTTGTCCGCCACCTTGTACTGGGTGCTGCTGGTGAACGTGAGCTTGTACGGCTGGCCATCCGCGAACTGCTTGGTGTAGTCGATGCCCGAAGTCACCAGACCTGCCGAGATCGCGACCTTCTTGTCATCCACCAGCGGCGGAGAAATGGCAGGCGGCGTAGGAGCCGTGCCCGGCGCAATGTAGGTGGACTGGGTACGGCTGCTGTTGGCCGCGCCTTCCAGGATGGTTTTGCCGGTATCGCCGGTGCGAACCGTCAGGTTTTCGGAAACCCGCAGGCTCAGCTCGTTTTCGTCACCCTGATAGCTGTAGGTGCCGTCACTGTTGCGCGAATACGGTGGCGTTTGGGTCTTGGAGCCGGAGAACAGATAGTTGCCCGCCGCGTCCTTGCTGTTAAGCAAGCCCAACACCTGATCTTCCAGGGCCGCGACCGAGACCGCGATGGACTTGCGATCAGCATCACTTGTCACACCACCAGCCGCCAGAGCCAACTGCTTACCGGCCTGCATCGCCTGATCGAGTGCATCCAGAATGCTCTGCTCGTTAGTCAGCGAACTTTTCAACGTGGTGATATTGCCATCCGACTGCGCCAACATATCCTTCTGCTGCTGCAACATCAGCAGGCGCTGCGCGGCCACAGGATCATCGGCGGCGGTCTGCACACGCACGCCGGAACTGGCCTGTTCCTGGGCCTTCACCACGCCGGAATAGTTGTTCTGATACTTGTTGGCACTGGTTTCATAAAACTGCTGAGTAGAAATGCGCATCGTCCCAGGCTCCCTTAAAGACTATTGATCAGCGTACTGAAGGTTTCTTGCGCAGCCTTGATGATCTGCGACGACGCGGTGTAGTACTGCTGAAACTTGATCATGTCGCCCGCCTCTTCGTCCAGGTTGACCTGGGAGACCGAGTTGCGTGCATTCTTGTTCGCCGTCAGCAACGCGCTGGTGGCCGACGTATCGGTGGTAGCCGCAGCGGCCTTGGCACCAACGGTGGACACCAACTTGCTGTTGGCGCCGACCAGGCTGGTGCCGCCCGTGCCATCAGCTGCTACACCGATGGTCGCCTTGGTCTGCAGGTTCAGCAGTTGTTGGGCGTTGCGGTTGTCGGACACGCCACTGGCATTGAACGAAAACGAGGTGCTGTCACCATCGGCCGGCGAGCCTGCGACGGTGGTATCGAAGCTGAAATTCTTGGCTGGGTTGAGCAACTCACCGTCAGCGCCGCGCATCGGCACATTGATGGTGATTTTGTTGTCCTGCCCCGGAACGATGGTCCCGGTGCCAATGGGATCACCCTTGGCGTTATTGAGCGTGTAAGTTTGGGTGCCGTCGGCTGCCGGCTTGCCAAACACCATCTTCACTGGCATCGAGTATTCAATCCCGGTGCGCAGTTGCGCAGTGTCGGCGCCGCCAGCGATATCCAGGGGTACGGTCAGGGTCGGCGGTGTGAACGTGCCAGTCCCTTGGTTAGTCTTGCTCGCCTCACCCTGCAATGGACCGGCAAACGCGATCTTGCTCGGGTCAGTGAGCACGACACCGATATCCTTCGCGCCACTGGCGGTCGGGCTGACTTTGAAGCTGTCACCGGACTGCATCGTGCCGCCCTTGAGGGTCAAGGCAAAGCCGTCAATGACCGGAGCGGGCTGGGTCGGGTCCAGCGTGTAGTTGCCCATGGCCTTGCCATCGGAACGCACCACGGAGTACTTGTCCGCAGCGGTGAAGGTGACCTTGTAGTCGTAATTGGTCAGCTGGCTGGTATCAGTGATCGTCACGTTCAGGCTGCCATCGCCCTGGTTGCCTTGAGCAGCCTGGCTACGCAGGGCAACGGACGCCGCGTTGTTGATGTCCTTGAACATCGACGCACCGAACTCGCCATTCAGGTCGATACCCTGGCCCAACTGGCTGTTGATCGTGTCAGCGGTAGCAATGGCAATGCGGCCCAGGTCGTTGATCGCCGGGTTCAACACATCGCTGCGATAACGCAACAAACCACCGATGCTGCCGCCACTGACCACATTGCCCAGGTCGACCTTGGTGTTGCCGGGCATGTTCAGCTGGATGGTGTATTGGGTCGGGTCGCTGCCACTGGGTACTGCGGAAATCGGGTTGGACTGGTCACCCAGCACCAACGATTGGCCGGTACCGGTGCTGACGCTGAACACACCGTTCTTCTCGGTGGCGGTCACGCCGATCAGCTCGTTAAGCGAGCGCACGGCTTCGGCACGGGCATCCAGCAAGTTGGCCGGGGTGGTGTTCGACGAACCCTGCACCTGATTGATCTGTTTGTTGAGGGACGCAATCGACGAGGTTATCTGGTTGACTTGGTCACTCATGGAGCTCAACTGGCCGTTGATGGTTTCTTTTTGCTGGCTCAGTTGGGACGAAATCGTATTGAAGCGGTTGCTTAGGGTCTGGGCGCTGGTCAGCAGAATCTGGCGCGACGAGGTGTTACTCGGGTCGGCCGAAGACGTCTGTACAGCGGCAAAAAACGCGCTAAGCACCGAAGACATCCCCGTGGTCTTATCCGACAACGTCTTGTCCACCGCACTCACCTGATCCAGATACGCCGCTGCATCGCTGTTGAGCGAAGTGCTGTTCTGGTAGGCCGTGTCCAAGTATTCGTTGTACACCCGGCGCACGTCAGCCAGGGTGGTACCGCTGCCGATGAACACGCCACCGTATTGGTTGACCGCGTTGGCGCTCTGGGTGGTCTGCTGGCGCGAATAGCCCGCGGTATTGGCGTTGGCAATGTTGTTACTCAAGACCGACAACGAGCCTTGAGCGGCATTGAGCCCTGACATCCCGATACTGAGCAAACTCATGGTTCAGACCTTATAAATGTGTGGTTGCGCCAGCGGCAGCGTAATTCTGGTAACTGTTCATCGTTTTTGCGATCTGCGAAATCTTGCTGGCGTAGTCCGGGTCGGTTGCGTAACCGGCTTTCTGCAACTCGCGTACAAACTGTTCCGGGTTGTCGGCCGACTTCACAACTTCTTTATAGCGATCATTGCTTTGCAGCAACGTCACCAGGTCGTGGAAGCTGTCCTGGTAGGAGTCGTAGGAGCGGAACTGCGCCGTCTCCTTGACCATCGCCCCATCACGAAACTCGCTGGTGATCGCCCGCGCCTGGCCGCCCTGCCAACTCTGGCCGGCCTTGATGCCGAACAGGTTATGGCTGCTGCTGCCGTCTTCGGCACGCATCACCGATTTACCCCAGCCGGTTTCCAACGCGGCCTGGGCCACCAGGTACTTGGGATCAACGCCAATGCGTGCGGCGGCGGCCTTGGCCATCGGCAGCATGGTGGCGACAAATTCATCTTGCGAGCTGAACGCTTTCTTCGCCGGCGCCAACGGTGGCTGGGCCACGGCGCGGGCATAGATCTGCATGCGGTCATTGCGTACGGCAACACTGCGCGCGGTGCTGTTGACCACGTTGTCATCGGCGGCGCTGTTACGCAGCGGCGCGCTCTTGGCCACGGTGGTGGCATCGGTGCTCGGCACGATGCCGGCCAACAGGCGGTCGGTGAGTTTGCTCGGCAACGAAATACGGCGCTGGTTCATCAGCTCCATATCGTTGGCGTGGGACGCTGCAGCACCCGCTTGAGGTTCAGCCACGCGATAAGCCCACAACGGACGCTGCCCGTTAGAGCGGCCCAGCGGCCCTTCGGCCTGGGTGCCGGCGGCGATTTCCGTCGGCACGGCGACTTTCTTCTCAGCCTCGGCCGCAGCCGGGCCCTGCAAGGTGGCCGCCTGGGCCTCCACCGGTTTGTTCTTTTGCATCTGGCGCATCAGCACGTCGGCCAGGCCGATACCACCGCCCTCGCGGGACATCGAGACCGCCAGTTGCTGGTCGTACATTTCCTGGTACTGCTTGGCCGCCGGCGTGTTCATCGGGTTGTCTTTACCCAACGCCTCGGTAGCCGAACGCATGGACTTGAGCATCTCGCTCAAGAACAGCGACTCGAACTCCTGCGCCACCTTGCGCATGTTGCCTTCGCTGTTCTTGTCGTCGCCAACCTTGAGCTGGTTAAGCCGGTTCAAGTCGGAGTAAGACCCCGAGTCCGCCGTGCTGCTGATCCCGCTCTTGCGCATATCCATGGCCATGGCCTCAGATCACGATCAGGTCGGCTTGCAAGGCGCCGGCCTGTTTCAGTGCTTCAAGGATCGCCATCAAGTCGCCGGGCGCTGCGCCCACCTGGTTCACCGCACGGACAATCTCATCCAGGGTGGTGCCGGGGCCGAATTTGAACATCGGCTTGGCTTCTTGCTGGGCGTTGACCCGTGAACGCGGCACTACCGCCGTCTGGCCATTGGACAACGGCCCAGGCTGGCTGACGATCGGGTCTTCGGTGATGGTCACGGTCAGGCTGCCGTGGGTCACCGCCGCTGGCGATACCTTGACGTTCTGGCCGATCACGATGGTGCCGGTGCGCGAGTTGATGATGACTTTGGCCACCGCCTGGCCCGGGTCGACTTCGAGGTTTTCCAGGATCGACAAGTAGTCCACACGCTGGCTTGGGTCCAGCGGCGCGGTGACGCGGATCGAACCGCCGTCGATGGCCTGGGCCACGCCAGGGCCGAGCATGTCGTTGATCTTATCGACCACGCGCTTGGCGGTGGTGAAGTCGGAACGGTTGAGGTTAAGGGTCAGGCTGTTGCCCTGGTTGAAGCCGCTCGGCACGGTGCGCTCTACCGTGGCACCACCGGGGATCCGCCCGGCCGAGGGTACGTTGACGGTGATCTTCGAACCGTCGCGACCTTCGGCGTCAAAGCCGCCCACCACCAGGTTGCCCTGGGCGATGGCGTAGACATTGCCGTCGATACCCTTGAGCGGCGTCATCAACAGAGTGCCGCCGCGCAGGCTTTTCGAGTTACCGATGGACGACACGGTAATGTCCACCACCTGGCCCGGCTTGGAGAACGCCGGCAAGTCGGCACTGATAGACACCGCCGCCACGTTCTTGAGCTGCACGTTGCCGGAGCCCGCCGGCACCTTGATGCCGAACTGCGAGAGCATGTTGTTGAAGGTCTGCAAGGTGAACGGGGTTTGAGTGGTCTGGTCACCCGTACCGTTAAGCCCCACCACCAGGCCGTAGCCGATCAACTGGTTGGAACGCACGCCGGAAATACTGGCGATGTCTTTCAGACGCTCGGCCTGGGCGACGGCGCTCAAGCACAGCAAGAGTGCCGCTGCCATCAGCTGTTTGAGGTTCAAAGTGGCCACCTAGAAAGGGAACAGCGGGCTAAGGAAGAAACGGTCGAACCAGCCCGGCTGGCTCGCGTCAGCAAACGAACCCGTACCCGAGTAGGTAATGCGCGCATCGGCAATCCGCGTGGACGACACGGTGTTGTCGGTGGCGATGTCATCGGCGCGGACCATGCCGGCGATGCGCACCAGTTCGTCACCGGTATTGAGGGTCATCCACTTTTCACCGCGTACGGCGATGATGCCGTTGGGCAACACATCGGCCACGGTTACGGTGATCGAGCCGGTCAGGGTGTTGCCTTGGGCCGCCGCACTCTTGCCATTGGTGGCACGGTCGCCGCTGTAGCCGGCATCCAGGCTCAGGTCGCCGCTGCCCAGTGGGTTGTTGGTGTTCGGAATGCCGCCAAACAAGGAGGTCAGGCCGACGCTGGTCTTGCTGGTCTTGCCGATCTGCGAGTTGGCGTTCTTGCTGGCCTGGGTCTTCTCGTTCAGGGTGATGGTGATGATGTCACCGACCCGGAACGCCTTGCGGTCGCTGTACAGGTTCTGTTCGAAACCGGCCTGGTAGATCGAGCCATTGTTGGCCGCAGCCGGCAACGGTGTACGTGGCAACACCGGCGCGTAGTACGGGTCATTGGGCTTTGGCGTCGGGGCGACACAGCCCGCGAGCACGGCAATCCCACTCAGTGCCAAAACAGAAACGTAGCGATTCATGACCCTAACCTCACGGTGTTGCAGGCGCCCTCAAGAGCGCCCCATAGACTTGATTACAGATTCTGCGTGACGAACGAGAGCATCTGGTCGGCGGTGGAGATCACCTTGGAGTTCATCTCGTAGGCGCGCTGAGTGGTGATCATGTTGACCATCTCTTCAACGGTGCTCACGTTGGACGTTTCCAGGGTGCTTTGCAGCGTCGTGCCGAAACCGTTCAGGCCAGGGGTGCCGATTTGCGGCGCGCCACTGGAGGCGGTTTCCAGGAACAGGTTGTTGCCCATGGCTTGCAGGCCGGCCGGGTTGATGAAGTCGGCGGTTTGCAGGTTGCCGATCACTTGCGAGGCAGGGTTACCGGCCACGGTGATCGACACAGTGCCGTCGTTGCCGACGGTGAAGGTCTTGGCATCTGCCGGAACCACTACGGCCGGCTCCAGGGCAAAACCGTTGGCGGTCACGATCTGGCCATTGGAGTCCAGGTGGAAGGTACCGTCACGGGTGTAGGAGGTGGTGCCATCCGGTTGCAGGATCTGGAAGAAACCACGGCCGTTGATGGCCATGTCCAGCGGCTGGCCGGTCTGTTGCAGGTTACCGGCGCTGAAGTTCTTCTGGGTGCCAACAATCTGCACACCGGTACCCAATTGCAGGCCCGACGGCAGTTCGCTGTCCTGGGTCGACTGGGCGCCCGGCTGCTTCTTGATCTGATAGAGCAAGTCCTGGAACTCGGCGCGGTCACGTTTGAAACCCGTGGTCGACACGTTGGCCAAGTTGTTGGAAATGGTGGTCAGGTTGGTGTCCTGGGCGGACAAACCTGTTTTGGCAACCCATAGAGCCGGAAGCATGTTGTTCTCCTCTGTGCGCCTGTTTGTTGGCGCGACATCACAAATTAGTTAGTGGGCGGCAATCAGCTGATCTGCATGACGCGCGTCATGGCCTGGTCGTCTTCCTTCGCGCTGTTCATCATTTTGATGTGCAGCTCGAACTGCTTGGAAAGCGCCAGCACCGCCGTCATTTCTTCCACGGCATTGACGTTGCTCGCCTGCAGGAAACCCGAGGTCAGCTTGACGTTCGCATCGGCCTGGGCCGGCTGGCCATCCTTGGTGTGGATGGTGCCATCCAGGCCTTTAGTCATATTTTTGAGGTCGGGCTGGACCAGCTTGATGCGGTCCACTTCCGCCATTACCCGCGGGCCTTCGCCCATGGCGCGGATACTGATGGTGCCGTCGGCGCCCACTTCGATTTTTTGCTGCGGCGGTACGGCAATCGGGCCGCCGTTGCCCATGATCGGCATACCGTTGCCGGCCCGCAGCACGCCCAATGCATCGACGTTCATGCTGGCGCTGCGCACGTAGGCTTCGCTGCCGTCCGGGGTCTGCACGGCCATCCAGCCGTCGCCGCTGACGGCCACGTCCAGGTCACGGCCAGTTTCGATCATGGCGCCAGGGGTGAAGTCGGTGGCTGGGCGTTCGGTGAGGGCAAACGCCCGCGCCGGAAAGCTGTCGCCGAACACCGGCATCGAACGCGCCTGCTCCAGGTCACGCTGAAAACCGTTGGTGGAAATGTTCGCCAGGTTGTTGGCATGGGCCTTCTGCGCCAGAGCATTCTGGCTGGCGCCGGTCATTGCCACATAAAGGTACTTGTCCACGCTCTTTCCTCTTTCTGACGGACGCTTGCCGCCCACCGCTGTACTGAGGAGGCTTAAGCAATTTGCGAACCAACTTTTCAAAACAGGGTGAGATGCAGGCGGGGCAAGGGTTTGCGGGTGGGTGTCAGAAAAAGGGCGCGGGGTGAGAGTCGAAAAAACGGCGGACTACTGCCGCTATCGGCAAGCCGCAGCCTTAAATATGGAGGAGTTCAAATGTGGGAGGGGGCTTGCCCCCGATAGCGGTGTGTCAGGTTAGACATCTGTATCTGATCTACCGCATTCGCGAGCAAGCCCGCTCCCACATTTTTGACCCAGTTGTGTCAGGGGATTATTTGTCGGCCTTAAGAATTTCGTAATCCCGCAGTTTGTTGGCAATAGTGGTGTGGGATACGCCCAAGCGTTTGCCGAGCTGCCGACTGCTTGAGTGCTCTGCATAAAGGCTTTCCAACACCGCCTTTTCAAAGCGACCGACAATCGCCTCCAACCCACCCTCCAGCGAAAAATCGCCAAGCGGCTGACGCACGCCATAGTCCGGCAAACGAATATGCTCAGCCTTCACCGTACCGCCGTCACACAACGACACCGCCTGGAACAACACGTTTTCCAACTGCCGCACATTGCCCGGCCAATGGTAATGGCCGAGCTTATCCATGGCAGCAGGCGCGAGTTTGGGCAGCGGGCAACCAATCTGCCGGCTGGCTTGGTCAAGAAAGTGATCAACCAACGGCGCCAGCCCATCCAGGCATTCGCGCAGCGGCGGAATGTGCAGCGACAGCACGTTCAAGCGGTGATAGAGGTCCTGGCGAAACTCCCCACGGGCACACAGCTCAGACAAGTCCACCTGGGTCGCACAGATTACCCGCACATCCAGGTACACCTCCTCATCACTGCCTACGCGACGGAAGCAGCCGTCCTGCAAAAAACGCAGTAACTTCACCTGTAAGCGCGCACTCATTTCCCCCACGCCATCGAGAAACAACGTACCGCCCGCCGTCAACTCCAGCAGCCCCAACTTGCCTTCGGCCCGCGCCCCTTCAAACGCACCCGGCCCGTAACCGAACAGCTCAGTCTCGGCCATCGATTCCGGCAAGCCGGCGCAGTTGAGCGCCATCAATGGGGATTGCCCACGGGGGCTGGCCAGGTGACAGGCGCGCGCCAGCAACTCTTTACCGGTACCGGTTTCGCCTTCTATTAATAGCGGTGCATCCAGCGGCGCCATGCGCCGGGCTTCACGCACCACGGCGGCCATGACCTTGGAGCTTTGGAAGATGCTGTCAAAACCGCGCAGCTCCTGCTTGCGCACGTTGTAGATACGCTCGCCGACGCGGTCAGCGCGATGCAGCGTGAGCACGGCGCCCGCCATGGCCTCGCTGTCATCGTGTTCGGAAGATTGCAACGGCGCGATGTCCGCCAAGAACACGTCACCCTTGACCTTGACCCGCAGGCCATTGATGCGCGATTTGCTCGCCCGCACCAGCTCCGGCAAGTCGAAATCCTCGGCATAGCGCGACAACGGAATACCCGGCACCTCGTCCACCCGCACCCCGAGCAACTGCGCTGCCGCACGGTTGGCCGCGACAATCGAGCCGCCCATGTCGATGGACAGTACCGGAAACTCCAAGGCACCGAGCAGTGCATTGAGCTCCATATGCCGACGTTCGCTGGGCATCAGCCCTACCCTTTTGACGCCAAACACCCCGGCGATCGCTTCAAATTGCGGGCGCAGCGCCTGGAACTGCATGTTCACCAGGTTCGGGCAGAACAGGTAGATGGCATTGCCATGCTCGCCGCCGACCTCGCCCTTGGCGACGTTGACGCCGTATTCCACCAGCAGGTTGAGGATGTCCCGCAGGATGCCGATGCGGTTCTGGCAGTGCACTTTGATACGCATGAAGAGGCCCGAAAAGTGGGTAGGCGCCGCGTCTTTTTGTCGCTGGGCGCAGATAGTCGTCAAGATTATGTGACACCTTGTGACGCTTTCCCAGCCCAACGCAACAGCTAGCCGCACAATCGTAACGAATACTTTACAAAAATCAGTACATTTTCCTACAGGACGCGCTTAAACCCCGATGGAATCTCGCCGCTGCCGGGTTATTAATACGTTCATCCCAGGACATAACAAGAACGAATGCCTAGCAGGAGAGCCGTATGAAGCAGACGCACTACGTGGCCCGCGAGCCCGATGCGCAAGGTTTTATCCACTACCCGCCCGAAGAACATGCGGTGTGGAATACCCTGATCACGCGCCAGTTGAAAGTGATCGAAGGCCGCGCCTGCCAGGAATACCTGGACGGCATCGACAAGCTCGGCCTGCCCCATGACCGCATTCCGCAGTTGGGTGAAATCAATAAAGTGCTGGCCGAAACTACCGGCTGGCAAGTCGCCCGGGTGCCGGCGCTGATCCCCTTCCAGACCTTCTTCGAATTGCTCGCCGGCAAGCAGTTTCCGGTGGCGACCTTTATTCGCACCCGTGAAGAACTGGACTACCTGCAAGAGCCGGATATTTTCCATGAGATCTTTGGCCACTGCCCGCTGCTGACCAACCCCTGGTTTGCCGAATTCACCCATACCTACGGCAAGCTCGGCCTGGCGGCCACCAAGGAGCAACGGGTGTACCTGGCGCGGCTGTACTGGATGACCATCGAGTTTGGCCTGGTGGACACACCCGAAGGCCGGCGCATCTACGGTGGCGGCATTTTGTCGTCGCCCAAGGAGACGGTGTACAGCCTGTCGTCCGAGCCCGAACACCAGGTGTTCGACCCGCTGGAAGCGATGCGCACGCCGTATCGCATCGACATCCTGCAACCGCTGTACTTCGTGCTGCCCAATCTCAAGCGCCTGTTCGAAGTGGCCCAGGAAGACATCATGGGCATGGTCGAGCGTGGCATGCAGCTGGGCTTGCACGCGCCAAAGTTTCCACCGAAGCCCAAAGCGGCCTAACCCTCGATTTTCAACGCCAGGTGAGTCTGTTCCCTGGCCCCGCGTTGCTTTAGGGTGACGCTACTGACCTTCATCTACTCGAATTCAGGACATTTCCACATGACCACCTTGAACCAAGCCCACTGCGAAGCCTGCCGCGCCGATGCCCCGCAAGTCAGCGATGAAGAGTTGCCGGTACTGATCAAGCAGATCCCCGACTGGAACATCGAAGTGCGCGACGGCGTGATGCAGCTGGAAAAGGTTTTCCTGTTCAAGAACTTCAAGTTCGCCCTGGCCTTTACCAACGCCATGGGTGAAATCTCCGAAGCCGAAGGCCATCACCCAGGCCTGCTCACCGAATGGGGCAAGGTCACCGTGACCTGGTGGAGCCACTCCATCAAGGGCCTGCACCGCAACGACTTCATCATGGCCGCCCGCACCGACGACGTGGCCAAGGACGCCGAGGGCCGCAAGTAATGCATTTCGACACCATTCCCCGCGTGCCCGGCGACCCGATCCTGGGCCTGATGGACCTGTATGCCCAGGACAGCAACCCGAACAAATTCGACTTGGGCGTGGGCGTCTACAAGGACGACCAAGGCCTTACGCCGATTCCCCATTCGGTAAAGCTGGCCGAGCAACGCCTGGTAGACACGCAAGCGACCAAGACCTATATCGGCGGTCACGGCAATGCGGCGTTTGGCACGCTGATCAGCGAACTGGTGCTGGGCGCCGATTCAGCCCTGATCCGTGAGCGTCGCGCCGGCGCCACGCAAACACCCGGCGGCACCGGCGCCCTGCGCCTGAGCGCCGACTTTATCGCCCACAGCCTGCCCGGCCGTGGCGTATGGCTGAGCAACCCGACCTGGCCGATCCACGAAAGCATCTTCGCCAAGGCCGGGCTGAAGGTCAGCCACTACCCCTACGTGGGCGCGGACAATCGCCTGGATGTGGCGGCGATGCTCGCGACCCTCGCCACCGTCCCGCACGGCGACGTGGTGCTGCTGCACGCTTGCTGTCATAACCCAACCGGTTTCGACCTGTCCCAGGACGACTGGCGCCAGGTATTGCAGATCGTGCGTGAGCGCCAGTTGCTGCCGCTGATCGACTTCGCCTACCAGGGCTTTGGCGATGGCCTGGAACAAGACGCCTGGGCGGTGCGTTTGTTTGCCAGCGAATTGCCGGAAGTACTGGTCACCAGTTCCTGCTCAAAGAATTTTGGCCTGTACAGCGACCGCGTTGGCGCGTTGATCGTGTGCGCGGCGGACGCCGAGAAGCTGACGGATGTGCGCAGCCAATTGGCCAATATCGCCCGTAACCTGTGGTCGACGCCGCCGGATCACGGCGCGGCAGTGGTCGCGACCATCCTGGGTGATGCCGAGCTGAAAAAACTGTGGAGCGACGAAGTGGAAACCATGCGCTCGCGGATTGCGCAGTTGCGCTCCGGGTTGGTGGAGGCATTGGCGCCACACGGGCTGGCTGAGCGATTTGCGCATATTGGCGAGCAGCGCGGGATGTTTTCCTATACCGGGCTGAGTGCCGAGCAGGTCAAGCAACTGCGGGAGAAGCACAGTGTGTATATGGTGAACTCGGGGCGGGCGAATGTGGCCGGCATTGATGCAACACGCCTTACATTGCTCGCAACTGCAATCGCCGACGTCTCCAACTGACGAAACCCAATCAAAACTGGGGGAGCGGGCTTGCTCGCGAATGCGGTAGATCAGTCACCTGATGTGTTGGATGACACACCGCATTCGCGAGCAAGCCCGCTCCCACATTTTGGACCGAGTCCGACGCTAGCCAGCAACCATCTCAGCCTTTAGCTGTGCCTCCTTGGCCTGTGCATCCGCCAACCGATACAACTCGATACTGCCATCCCAGTGCTCGATCAACGCCGTGCACGACTCCACCCAATCCCCGCAGTTGAGGTAGTCCACCTCGCCGACCTTGCGAATCTCCGCATGGTGAATATGCCCGCAGACCACACCGTGCAATTCGCGCTTGGTCACTTCATGGGCGATGGCTTCTTCGAAGTCGCTGATGAAGTTCACCGCCGTCTTCACCTTGTGTTTCAGGTACGCCGACAACGACCAATAGCCGTAGCCATAGCGCGCACGCCAATGGTTGAGCCAGCGATTCAGGGTGAGGGTAAATTCGTAGGCCGAGTCACCGAGAAACGCCAGCCAGCGGTGGTAGCGGGTGATCACGTCGAACTGGTCGCCGTGGATCACCAACAGATGGCGACCATCGGCCGTCACGTGCACCGCCTCGTCCACCAGTTGGATATTGCCCAGGATCAGCTTGGAGTAACGGCGCAGAAACTCGTCATGGTTGCCGGTGACGTAGATCACCTCGGTGCCGCGCTTGGCCATGGTCAGCAGCCGGCGGATCACGTTGGTGTGCGCCTGGGGCCAATACATGCCGCCGCGCAGTTTCCAACCATCGATGATATCGCCCACCAGGTAGACCTTGTCGGCGTGGTAGCCCTTGAGGAACTGCGACAAATGTTCGGCCTGGCAATCCCGGGTGCCCAGGTGCACGTCGGAAATCCACAGGGTACGAACCCGCTGCTTACGGCTGGGCTTGGTGAACTCGGCACTGGTCATGGGCATCCCTCGACGCTGTTTTCGCGAGCTTGCGCCCCGGCGATTAATAGCCCATGACAACTGTGGGTCAGTCTGATGACAGCGCCCAGCGGGCGCGAAGCGTTGTAGACTGCGACAGCCTGCCCAGGAGACCGCGATGAGACCGATCCTCACGCTACGCCACTACACCCAAGCCCCCATCGCCCACAGCCATGACCATGCGCAGTTGGTGTTCGGCCTGTCCGGGCACCTGGACTTTGAGGTCGACGGTGTGGGTAGCCAAGTGCGCGACAGCAGCGTGATGGTCCTGCCCTACTGCGCCCACCACGTCTGCGACAGCCGCGACGGCAGCCGTTGCCTGGTGCTGGATGTGCCCACCGAACATTGGGTGGTGCAATCGTTGGGTGAGCACGCCGATGCGAGCCGCCGCTTGCTCGATCAACCGGCACGCCTGACGCTGGATGCGCGGCAACAGCAGTTAGTGCAATGGCTGGCGCACAGCCCGGTGGATGACCCGCTGATCGTGCAGCAAGGCGCAGTGCTGTTGCTGGCCAGCCTTAATCATCCTATGGCGCAACCGGTTCCCGGACGACGGCTGCCCTATGCCGCGTTCAATGCACATATCCAGCGCCATGCGGCGCATCCGCTGCAAGTGGCGGACCTTGCGCGCATCGCCGACCTGTCGGTGGCGCGCCTGCATGCGCGGTTCATGGCCGAATGCGGGCAGACGCCGATGGACTATATCCGCAGCCGCCGCCTGCACATGGCCCTGGACCTGTTGCGCCGTACACCGCTGCCCATCGGCGAGATCGCTGAGCGCGTCGGCTACAGCTCGCAAAGTGCATTTGCGGCGGCCGTGTTGCGCGAGTTTGGCGCCTCACCGGGGGCCTTACGCCGCAGCGCGTAGGAAGAGTCCCGCGATAAACATCGCGAGCTGCACGACAGACACCCCCACAGGCGAGCCGCTAGACTGCCCCTCTGTCACCCGCTTGCCTCAAGGATCGCAATGACTCCCCGTTCAGCCCTCGGCGCCCTGCATATCGGCGCATTGATGTTTGGCCTCACCGGCGTATTTGGCAAACTGGCAGCCGCCTCGCCGGCCATCATCGTGTTTGGTCGCGCCGCGTTTGCCGTGATTGCCCTGGCGGTATTTGCCCGCTTTGCCAGCAACACCACCTGGAAGACACTCCAATCACGCGACTGGCGCCGCCTGCTGGTCAGCGGCGTGCTGCTGGCCGCGCATTGGGTGACGTTTTTCATTGCGGTCAAGGTCGGCGGCGTTGCCGTCGCTACCCTGGGCTTTACCGCGTTTCCCGCGTTTACCGTGATCCTGGAAGGGCTGATTTTTCGCGAGCGCATCCGCGCCAATGAAGTGCTGCTGGTGGTTCTGGTGAGCATCGGCCTGGTGCTGGTGACCCCGGATTTCAACCTCGCCAGCGAAGCCACCGGCGGCCTGCTCTGGGGGATCGCCTCGGGCTTGCTGTTCTCCCTGCTGTCGCTGAACAACCGCGCCAGCTCCGGGAGAATTCCCGCCGTGCAGGCAGCGCTGTGCCAGAACGTGGTGGTCGCGGCCCTGCTATTACCCGTGGCAGCGCCTGGGCTGGCGGATGTGCGCGGCATTGACTGGTTGTGGATCGGTTTACTGGGGGTGTTCTGCACCGGCCTGGCCCACAGCCTGTTTGTCGCCAGCCTGGCGGTGATCAAGGCACGCACGGCGTCGGTGGTGTTTGCCATGGAGCCGGTGTACGGCATCACCGTGGCCTGGTTGCTCTTCGCCGAAACCCCGACCCTGCGCATGTTGTTAGGGGGCGCGCTGATCATCGTGGCCATCGTGCTGTCCGGGCTGATGGGCAGTGCCAGCCAGGCCAAACAGCCCGCGGCAACGGCCTGATCTATACTCTGCCCATCCGTAACAGTCTGTCGTCGTTTCCTGGATAACGACTCCTCGACGACAGTCATGGTCCTTTTAGTAGTTACTGCATGCGAGTGGTCATCCCATTGACGCAACATGCAGGTGACTCAAATGGACAGGGGCATACTTCGCTTCACCCTGACACTTTTCATGGCTTCATGCTTGGTCGCGCACGTCGGTGCTCAAGAACGCACCCTTATGCTGGAACTGAATCAGGGTTTGGCTGAGCTAAAACAGAACGCAGACAACGACTCGGCGCTCAAAACCCAACTGGACTCACTGGCCAGAGAGGTTCCCGAGATTAGCCAAACGTTGCGCCAGTTATCGACAATCAGCCAGGGCCAGCGTGACGATCAAGCCAGGTATGGTGTGTACCGACAATTTTTCGTGGACACCCACGCCTTGTCCGACACTCGGTTGGCGAAAGTGTTGCAGACCCTGCGGGCCAACCCTCTTGTAGCATCGGCCGAAGTCCGAGTACTGGACAACGCGCCAGAGGCGAATTCAGGCAAACCTGTCAGTCTCAAACGCAATGCCATTCCTGCCCCGCCGCTCTATCTGCTGGGACCGACCCCCACCCAAGGCTATCGGTTAGGTGGGATCAACGCTGAAGCGCTGCAGAACATGCCTGGTGCTCGGGGCGAATATGCCCGCGTCCTGATTGCCAGCGAGAGCTATTGGGACAAAACCCACGAAAACCTCCCGCACAGTTCTTTTTCCCCGATGCTTCCTGCGCAACGCCTGGCGTGCAGCCTCTACTGGACCGTAGGAAACAGCGGCACCCAGGCGGCCGGGATCATTGCGGACAAAAAACTGGGGATTGTGCCGGACGCACAGCTGATGGCCACTCCATCGTCATGGATGGGGAGCATTTACTTCAACACGATCTATGGCGCCGATTTGAAACCGGGCGATGTGGTCGTGATTGATGCACTCACGTCCGAAAACATGCCCCACTACTTCCCAGGCAACGTGTGTCCCGGTGGCACCTCCTGCACGCTGCCATTGGCATTGGCGGCACCAGATCCCAACATACGTTCCAGCTATACCCGCAATATCGAATACCTGACTGAAAAAATGGGAGTTCATGTCATTACCAGCGCGGGTGGCGGTGTGCAAAAGCTGGCGGATAGCTGGGAGCCTCAATTTCCGGGCGGCTTTATGCCGGTCAATCTGGACAACCCTAACTTGCAGGGTAACTTTTCTCCCAGAAATGCCGATGGCAGCATTTTAGTAGGCAGCGTCAACCCCATGACCGGCACCGCCGTTGGCGCCAACTACGGTAGCCGAATCAACCTGTCGACGTGGGCAACGAAAATTCAGGCTGCCGGTTACCAACCCGGCGTGAAAAACCTCTACACCCGCTACGACGCTGACAACCCGCTGTCCTACAAGCTCTCTGCATGGATAGTCGCTGGCGCGGTGGCAAAAATCCAAAGTATTGCCTTTGCCCATGGCCTGGGCCCTGTGCCACCCAAGGTCATGCGCCAATTACTGGTTGAGACCGGCCACAATTTGGCCGACGCCGACCACGCGATGAATCGTGGCAGGCAACCGGACGTGAAGGCTGCTGTCGATAAAATGTTGAAGGACTATGCCAATGGCTTCCCGCCTGACCCGACAGGCCCGACGATCAAGCGCATTGAAGGCGCCGGCCTGGCCGCAGGCGATAGGGGCGCGGCCTTCGGCGGCCTTAGGAGCAATCACACGCAGACCTACACACCGGTGCTCAATTCTGCGGCAAAAAACGTCGTGTTCTCCTGGAAAGTCGCGCCGCCATTAATCGTGCGCAGCGTGGATCCCCAAACGGGTGTACTGAAAGTGGATGTCCCGGCGAGAAGCGGTGCCTACTGGCATCAACCCGCACCGCCCACCACCTCCGTAACCCTCTCGACCCAGGACAGTAATGGCGTGACCGATACGCTGACACGTAGTAGCTCCATCGTCGGTATCTACACCACAGACAAGACCTATTCGGCGACCTGGAACGTGCCCGACAGTATCGTCTCCGGGCAGACCGCGGCGTTCACCGTGGTGCCCAGGCGTTATGGAAACACCGGGTATCAGGTTCGATGGATAGCACCAGATCTCTTCCCTGGCATCCAGGAGAAAACCGACGTCAACGCGCCCTACACCATCACCGTGACTGCGCCACGCGTGACCACGAACAAAGT
This sequence comes from Pseudomonas sp. 18175, assembly GCF_050432925.1. Lineage (NCBI taxonomy): Bacteria > Pseudomonadati > Pseudomonadota > Gammaproteobacteria > Pseudomonadales > Pseudomonadaceae > Pseudomonas > Pseudomonas sp. 18175. Next base: position 36,526 of record NZ_JBKFTO010000026.1, read on the forward strand.
CGTCAAGGTTGAAGTGGGGGGAACCGCTCAGGTGCCTTACCCCAGTGACCGGACGGTGACAGGATTTTATTGGTCAAAATCCGTTCTGGTCACTCCCGCGCCGCAGGCAGCACAACCACTGACAGGCACCTTGATGGCGCCCGCCTCCGTGATCGGCGGCAGGGAAGTTGGGTTCAGCACCGACGTCAAGGACGTCAATGGTGGGGGTCTGCACTATGCCTGGACCCTACAGCCCAATGGCTTTACCGGAGCCCTCGACCAACCCGTATTCAGCGGTTTTGCACCCGCGGTCAGCCAGGATACGGCGGGGCAGATAGAGGTGCTGGTCTCGGACACCAAGGGCCAGCAACTGCGCCTGTCGCAACCGCTGACCGTGACCGCCAACTTGCCGCAGGTCAGCATCATCGGGCCTGACACCCTAGCGCCCAACCAGACCGTGACCCTGACCGCGCAGGTCACCAACCCGCCCGCAGGAACGCTTCGCTACAGCTGGAGAATACCGACCGGGTTCTTCGGTACGCCGAGCAACACCCGCACACTGACGATCACCGCGCCGAACACTCAGCAATCCACCTCGGCAGTGGTTTCAGTGAACGCCGGGGTCGGCATGAACCAGGTAACGGCCTCCAAGACCCTGACCATCACGCCCCCCTAGCCGTACTGGCATCCAGGCCGCTTTGGCGGCCTGATCTATACTCTGCCCATCCGCAACAGTCTGTCGTCGTTACCGGATAAGGACTTCTCGACGACAGCCATGACGTTTGAAGTTGCTGCAAGCGAGTGGTCACTCCCTAACGCTATGCAGGAGCTTCACCATGGAAACCATCATCAGCGTACTGGTTCAGATCATCAGCGGTGCCGTCGGCGGTAACTTGGCCGGCATGAGCAAACAGACATTGGGCACCGGGTTCAACACCCTCCTCGGCGGTATCGGCGGCTTGATACTGGGGCAAATCGCCTCGGCATTCTTCGGCACCTCCAGCGGCGAGGCGCTGGACATCGCAGCGGTCGCCAGCAACATCGTCGGCGGTGGCGTAGGTGGCTTGGTGCTGACTTGGATAATTGGCTTCATCAAGCAAAAAATGGCCGCCTGATCGCCGCCTGGTCATCGCCCATCACTGGGCGGTGACCCTCACGAAGTACGGTCGTTGTGCCCCAGGTCGCGCTGTGGGTCGATCTGGTCGCGCACGCGTTGCTTGAGCACCTTGGCCTCGGGGAAGCCGCCGTCGGCCTTGCGCTCCCAGACCTGCACGCCATCGCAGGTGATGCGAAATGCACCTCCGGTAGCCGGCTCCAACGACACTTTGCCCAAGTCATCGCTGAACGTGCTTAGCAGTTCCTGGGCCAGCCATGCGGCGCGCAACAGCCATTGGCATTGGGTGCAATAGGTGATGACGATCTCGGGTTTGCTCACGGACATAATTTGAGAGGCTCCTGGCATAACGGGCTCGGATGAACGGGTGGCTATAATACCGGCCTTTATCGCCCAGCCCCGAGATTCATGATGCGCCGCCTGTTGTCCTGCCTGCTGCTGTGCCTGCTGCCCCTCCTCGCCCAAGCCGTTGAAACCCCACGCCCGAAAATCGGCCTGGTGTTGTCCGGTGGCGCCGCCCGTGGCCTGGCCCATATCGGCGTGCTCAAGGCGCTGGAAGAGCAAGGTATCCAGATCGATGCGATTGCCGGCACCAGCATGGGCGCCGTGATCGGAGGGCTGTATGCCTCGGGCTACAAGATCGATGAGCTGGAAAAACTCGCGCTGAACATCGACTGGCAACAGGCACTGTCCGACGCGCCGCCACGGGAAGACGTGCCGTTCCGCCGCAAACAGGACGACCGGGACTTCCTGGTCAAGCAAAAGCTAAGCTTTCGCGACGACGGCAGCCTGGGTTTGCCACTGGGCGTGATCCAAGGCCAGAACCTCGCGTTGCTGCTGGAAAGCATGTTCGCCCACAGCAGCAACACGCGTAATTTCGACAAGCTGCCCATTCCCTTCCGCGCCGTGGCCACCGATATCACCACCGGCGAAAAGGTGGTGTTCAGCAAGGGCCACCTGCCCCAGGTCATTCGCGCCAGCATGTCGATCCCGGCGGTGTTCGCCCCGGTGGAACTGGACGGGCGCCTGCTGGTGGACGGTGGCATGACCGACAACATCCCGCTGGATGTGGCGCGGGAGATGGGCGTGGACATCGCCATCGTGGTAGACATCGGCACCCCGCTACGTTCGCGCAAGCAACTGGCCACGGTGGTGGATGTGCTCAACCAGTCCATCACCCTGATGACCCGGCGCAATTCCGAAGAGCAACTCAAGGCCCTACACCCCAAGGACGTGCTGATCCAACCGCCGCTGTCGGCCTTTGGCGTGACCGACTTCGGCCGCGCCAAGGACATGATCGACGCCGGCTACCGCGCCACCCGCGCCCTCGACCTGCGCCTGGCCCACCTGCGTCCCGCCGAACCCATCGACCCGGAACTGGTGGCCGCACGTACCCCAGGCGAACGCACGCCGGTGATCACCGCGATCAACGTGGAAAACGACTCGAAAGTCAGCGATGACGTAATCCGTTACTACATTCGCCAACCCCTGGGCGAGCCGCTCAACCTGGGTCGCCTGCAAACCGACATGGGCACCTTGTACGGCCTGGATTACTTCGAGCAGGTGCAATACCGCGTGATCAAGAAAGGCCCGGACAACACCCTGGTGATCAGCGCACGGGGCAAGCGCAGCGGCACCGATTACCTGCGCCTGGGCCTGAACCTCTCGGACGACATGCGCGGCGACAGCGCCTTCAACCTCGGTGCCAGCTACCGCATGAACGGCATCAACCGCCTCGGTGCCGAATGGCTGACGCGGGTGCAGATTGGTGACCGGCAGGAGCTGTACAGCGAGTTCTACCAGCCGATGGACACCGGCTCGCGGTACTTCGTCGCGCCCTATATCAGGGCCCAGGCGCAGAATGTGGAGCTGATCCTGGACAACGACCCCGTCTCCGAATACCGCCTGGAACGCTACGGTTTCGGCCTGAACGTGGGGCGCCAGATCGGCAACAGTGGCGAGATCCGCTTTGGTGTCGGTGAGGCCTGGGGCAAGGCAGACGTGCGCATCGGCGACCGCGACCTGCCCAGCGTGAGTTTCAACGAAGGGTTCTATGAGTTGAAGTACTCCTTCGACTCCCTGGACAACGTGTACTTCCCCCACACCGGCGAGGACATTGGCTTGGCCTACCGGGAATTCGAACCTGGGCTGGGCTCGGACCAACGCTACCGCCAGTGGGAGTTTAAGTTGGACAAGGCCATGAGCAGCGGGCCGGACACGCTGGTGCTGGGCGGGCGTTACGGGAGGACGCTGGACAAATCCGACGTGGTGATTTCCAGCTTCCTGCTGGGTGGTGCGCGGCAGTTGTCGGGCTTTCGCGAGGATGCGATCTCGGGGCAGAACGTCAGCCTGATGCGGGCCGTGTACTACCGCCGACTGACACCGCGTTCGTATTTGCCGTTGGATTTCCCGCTGTACCTGGGGGCGTCGCTGGAGAGAGGCCGGGCGTGGAACAACGACAATGAGTTCGACAGTGGGTACATCAATGCGGCGAGTATCTTCCTGGGGTTCGATACGCCGTTGGGGCCGCTGAACTTCAGCTATGGGTTTAACGATGATAATCAGAAGGCGGTGTATCTGAACCTGGGCCAGACGTTCTAGGAACATCGAACACAAACCAAATGTGGGAGCGGGCTTGCTGTGGTGAGGGGGCTTGTCCCCCGACGGTTTCACTGGAGATCGAATGGGGCTGCTTCGCAGCCCAGCGCGGGGCAAGCCCGCTCACCACAGCAAGCCCCCTCCCACATTTTGATCTGCGCTGTATCCGAGATCAGGACTTTTCCAGATTCGCAAGAATGTGCCCGTGCACCCGCATGCACACCTTCATATCCTCTTCATCCACCCCTTCAAACAGCTCGCAACGCAACTGCGTGGCGATGGTCTCGATCTGGTCGATCAACGGACGGGCGGTATCACACAAAAGAATACGCTTGGCACGGCGGTCTTCCACCACCGCCTGGCGTTGTACCAGGCCTTGGCTTTCTAGGCTGTCGAGCAAACGGGCCAGGGTTGGCCCTTCTACACCGACACTTTGTGCCAGTTCACGCTGAGTGGGTGCTTCTTCGAATCGCGCCAAGTGCAGCAGCACCAGCCAGCGCGCCTGGGACAAACCCAGCCCCGCCAGGCGGCGGTCCAGCTCGGCGCGCCAACCTCGGGACATTTGCGCCAACTGCATGCCAAAGCGGTGTTGATCGGTTAACGGCATAAAAAACTCATGGTTTAGACTGAAAATAAAGTGTGGCTAATTATTAGTCAGCTAAGCATGAGCCATGCCAGTAGGCAAGCGTCGCTATGTACTGATTCGTTACATTGTCGTAATTGGCGCACTAAATTTCGAATTCAGACTGTAAAGCCGCCCGCACACAGTACAAAACACCCTCCGGCACACGCCCGGTAAACAGGGGCGCGATCTCGGCGACCGGTGGCAGTTCGCCTTCGCCATCGAGGAACGCATCCTGGATTTCGCCGAGTAAATCCTCTGGCAGATCAAGGGCCTGCTCCAGCGACAACTGCTGCTGGCCTATGGACTCGGCCAACAATGTGTAGACGTTTTTTTCCGAACATTGCAACTGCCCGGCGATCTGGATTGGGGTCATGCCAGCACGCGCCAGGCTGATCAGTTCGTGACGGATATCGGCGACTTCCTTCGGCGCTTCGGCCTGGCCGCCGAGCACTTCGAGGAACGCCTGACCGTAGCGCTCCAGCTTGCGTGCACCCACGCCGCTGACCCGCGCCATCTCCGCCATAGAGGTGGGCTGCTCGCGCAGCATCTCCAGCAAGGTGGAGTCGGGGAAAATAACGTACGGCGGCACGCTGTGTTCCTGGGCCAATTTGCGCCGCAGGGTGCGCAGGGCTTCCCATTGTTCGCGCTCTTCGCCGCGTACAAGCTGGCTGGCCTGGCTGGTGCTGGTCTTGGCGGTGGTCTGCGGCTTGAGGTCGCGGCGCAGCTCCAGGCTCACTTCGCCCTTGAGCAGCGGGCGGCAACTGTCGTTCAGGCGCAGGCCGCCGTACCCTTCAATGTCGATATCCACCAGGCCACGGGCGACCATCTGGCGGAACAACGAGCGCCATTCGCCCTCGGCGCGGGCCTTGCCCACGCCATAGACCGAGAGCTTTTCGTGGCCGAAGCTGCGGACTTTTTCGTTGTCCTTGCCCAACAGCACATCCACCAAGTGGCCCACGCCGTAGCGCTGGCCAGTGCGATAGATAGCGGACAGGCCTTGACGCGCAGGTTCAGTGGCGTCCCAGGTCTGCACACCATCGGTGCAGTTGTCGCAGTGGCCGCAGGGCTCGGGCATGTCTTCGTCGAAGTACGCCAGCAAGGTCTGACGGCGGCAGCGGGTTTCTTCGCACAGCGAGAGCATGGCATCGAGCTTGTGCTGCTCCAGACGCTTGTGGCGCTCGTCGCCTTCGGAGTTCTGCAGCATCTGCTTGAGCATCACCACGTCTTGCAGGCCGTAGACCATCCAGGCATCCGCCGGCAGGCCATCACGGCCGGCACGCCCGGTTTCCTGGTAGTACGCCTCAAGGGATTTGGGCAGGTCCATGTGGGCGACAAAACGTACGTTGGATTTGTCGATGCCCATACCGAAGGCAATGGTCGCGACCATGATCAGGCCTTCCTCGTTGAGGAAGCGCTTCTGGTGGGCCGAGCGCGTTTCATTGGGCAGCCCGGCGTGATACGGCAGTGCCGGGTAGCCTTGTTCACACAGGAACGCGGCGACCTCATCGACCTTCTTGCGCGACAGGCAATAGACAATGCCCGCGTCGCTGCGCCGCTCGGACAGGAACGCCAGCAACTGCTTGCGCGGCTGCTCTTTGGGGACGATGCGGTAGAAAATATTCGGCCGGTCGAAACTCGACAGGAAACGCTCAGCGTTCTGCAAATGCAGGCGTTCGACGATCTCTTCGCGGGTGCGTTTGTCGGCTGTGGCGGTCAGGGCGATACGCGGCACATCGGGGAACAGCTCGGCCAATTGCCCCAGTTGCAGGTACTCGCGACGGAAGTCGTGGCCCCATTGCGAGACGCAGTGGGCTTCATCGATGGCAAACAGGGCGATTTCCAGGCTCTGCAGGAACGCCAGCATGCGTGGCTGCACCAAGCGCTCGGGCGCCAGGTAGAGCATTTTCACTTCACCGCGCTTGATCCGCGCGGCCAGGTCACGCTGTTGCTCGGCGCTGAGGGTGGAGTTCAACGAAGCGGCGGCAACGCCAAGTTCCTCAAGGGTAGCCACCTGGTCGTCCATCAAGGCGATCAACGGCGACACCACCACCGCCAGGCCATTACGCAGCAACGCCGGCACCTGAAAGCACAAGGACTTGCCGCCGCCGGTAGGCATCAGGACCAGGGCATCACCGCCACTGGCCACGCGCTCAATGATCGCACCCTGGCGGCCACGAAAACTGTCGTAGCCGAAGATGTCCTTGAGGACGCGTTGAGCCTGCTCGAGCATGTAAAACTCCAAAATAGTGCCGAAATCCCTCAGTACAGGCTGGCCGAAAAAACGCGATTTCACGGAAATTAATCCGTAAGCGGAGTTTTCACGGGCTGGCGCTTGGCCTGCAAGGGCATCACAAAACGCGGCAGTATACCCGAGCGACTCCCAGCAAAGGGCGCCGCTGACGAATAGCGGCCGCCATCTAAAATGCACTGTGGCTGGCCTGAGGGCTCAAGAAGGCCTAGAATTCAGCATCGTTTATTCCCAAGGTAGTCCTTCAATGTCCTTCGCTGAGCAACTAACCCGCCTGCAAGCCTTCCTCGACGCCGATGAGCTGCATGACGAGGCGCTGGACTACGTGGCCGCCCACGGCTACCTGACCGCCCTGTCCATCTGTGCCGAGCCCGTACCTGACCGCGAGTGGATCGACGCGCTGTTCGCCGAAGAACCTCACTACACCGACGCTGCCCAGCGTGAAGAAATCGAATCCACCCTGCTGGCCCTCAAGGCCCACATCGGTCGCCAACTGGCCTCCGACGAGGAGTTCGAGCTGCCGTGCGAGCTGGACCTGGGTGAAGACCCGGACGATTCCGATCTGCGCGGCTGGTGCATTGGCTTTATGGAAGGCGTGTTCCTGCGCGAGGCCGCCTGGTTCGAAACCGCCGAGGAAGAAGTCAGCGAAATGCTGCTGCCGATCATGGTCGGTTCGGGCCTGTTCGATGATCAGCCAGAGTTCGCCGACATCGCTTCCGACGCCAACCTGATGGACGACATGATCGTACAGATCCCGGAAGCCCTCACCGCCCTGTACCTGCTGTGCAACGCTCCTGACGAAAAACCGGCGATCCTCAAGCCACGTCACCACTGAGTCGCTTGCCCGTGACACCCATGGGCAATCGCTCACTGCTCCTGCGTTACGTGCTGCTGGCCATCGGCTGGCTGAGCGTAGCGCTGGGCGTGATCGGCATTTTCCTACCGGTATTGCCGACCACACCCTTCCTGCTCCTCGCCGCCGCCTGCTTCGCTCGAAGCTCCCCGCGCTTCTACCACTGGCTGGTGGAACACCCGCGCCTGGGCCCGTGGATCCGCGACTATCTGGAGGGCAATGGCATCCCGCTCAAAGGCAAGGTCTACGCCATTGGCCTGATGTGGCTGAGCATCGGTTTTTCCTGCTATCTGGTGCCACTACCGTGGGCACGCGGCTTCATGCTGACCAGTGCCGTGCTGGTGACGATCTATATCCTGCGCCAAAAGACCCTGCGGCATTAAAACCCACACGACCTTGGTCGACACTGACTAACCCCAAGCATCATGCGAGACTGTCCAACCGGGCCTGGAATGCCTGGGTGTTCCCACGCTCGGAGTTACCATGACGCTGTCCAGCGGGCTGATCGCCGCCGTTGCCCTGGCCTATATGGCCATTATGTTTGCCATCGCCTTCTACGGTGACCGCCGCCATGCGCCGCTGCCACCACGCATGCGTGCCTGGGTGTATAGCCTGTCGCTGGCGGTCTACTGCACGAGCTGGACCTTCTTTGGTGCTGTAGGCCAGGCCGCCGAACAATTGTGGGCGTTTTTACCTATCTACCTGGGACCGGTGCTGTTGCTGGTGTTGGCACCCTGGGTGCTGCAGAAGATGATTCTGATCAGCAAGCAGGAAAACATTACCTCCATCGCCGACTTCATCGCGGCGCGCTACGGCAAATCCCAGTCCCTGGCGGTGGTGGTGGCCTTGATCTGCCTAGTGGGCGTGCTGCCCTATATTGCGCTGCAACTCAAAGGCATCGTACTCGGCGTGAACCTGCTGATCGGCGCAGGCGCCGATACCACCGGCACCCGCGCCCAGGACACCGCATTGATCGTGTCGCTGGTACTGGCGCTGTTCACCATCGTGTTTGGTACCCGTAACCTCGACGCCACCGAACACCACCGTGGCATGGTGCTGGCGATTGCCTTTGAATCCCTGGTCAAGCTGTTCGCGTTTCTTGCCGTCGGCGCGTTTGTGACCTACGGCCTGTACGACGGTTTCGGCGACCTGTTCAGCCAAGCCATGCTCGCGCCACGCTTGGACGAATATTGGAAAGAAACCGTCAACTGGCCTTCGATGGTGGTGCAGACCGGCGTGGCCATGATGGCGATTATCTGTTTGCCACGGCAGTTTCATGTGACCGTGGTGGAGAACATCGACCCCCAGGACCTGCGCCTGGCCAAGTGGGTATTTCCCGCGTATCTGATCCTCGCCGCGCTGTTTGTGATCCCCATTGCCCTCGGCGGCAAGATGCTGCTTCCCGCTTCCGTACTACCGGATTCCTACGTGATCAGCCTGCCCATGGCCGAGGCGCATCCGGCCCTGGCCGTGCTGGCGTTTATCGGTGGCGCATCGGCGGCGACGGGCATGGTGATCGTGGCGAGCATCGCGTTGTCGACCATGGTGTCCAACGACATGCTGCTCCCCTGGTTGTTGCGGCGCTCCAGTGCCGAGCGGCCATTCGAAGTGTTCCGCCACTGGATGCTCTCGGTGCGCCGGGTCAGCATCGTCATCATCCTGCTGCTGGCCTACGTGAGTTATCGCCTGCTGGGGTCCACCGCCAGCCTGGCGACCATTGGCCAGATCGCCTTTGCCGCCGTCACCCAACTGGCACCGGCGATGCTTGGCGCGTTGTACTGGAAACAGGCCAACCGGCGCGGGGTGTTTGCCGGGCTGGCGGCGGGTACCTTCCTGTGGTTCTACACCTTGGTCCTACCGGTTACTGCGAAAAGCCTGGGCTGGTCCCTCAGCCTTTTCCCAGGGCTTACGTGGATGCATTCTCACCCGCTGGGCTTGTCTGTTACTTCGTTGACCTTGGGCACAGTGTTCTCACTGGCGGGTAACTTCACCCTGTTTGTATGGGTGTCGATGCTGTCGCGCACACGGGTGTCCGAACACTGGCAAGCGGGGCGCTTTATCGGCCAGGAAATCAGCCAGCGTGCCAGCGCCCGCTCAATGCTTTCGGTTCAGATCAGTGACCTGCTCAGCCTGGCAGCGCGTTTTGTGGGCGATGAACGGGCCCAGCAGAGCTTTATTCGCTTTGCTTATCGCCAAGGCAAAGGCTTCAACCCCAACCAGAATGCTGACAACGAGTGGATCGCCCATACCGAGCGCCTGCTGGCCGGTGTCCTCGGCGCATCGTCGACCCGCGCCGTCGTAAAAGCCGCAATTGAAGGCCGGGAAATGCAGCTGGAGGACGTCGTACGGATCGCCGACGAAGCCTCTGAAGTGCTGCAATTCAACCGCGCCCTGCTGCAAGGCGCGATTGAAAACATCACCCAAGGCATCAGCGTGGTGGACCAGTCCCTCAAGCTGGTTGCGTGGAATCGACGCTACCTTGAGCTGTTCAACTACCCCGAAGGCTTGATCAGCGTGGGCCGGCCGATTGCCGACATCATTCGCTACAACGCCGAGCGAGGATTGTGCGGGCCGGGCGAGGCCGAAGTGCATGTGGCCCGCCGCCTGCATTGGATGCGTCAGGGCCGCGCGCACACCTCCGAGCGCTTGTTCCCCAACGGGCGGGTGATTGAGCTGATTGGCAACCCGATGCCCGGCGGTGGCTTTGTCATGAGTTTCACCGACATTACTGCGTTCCGCGAGGCCGAGCAGGCACTCACCGAGGCCAATGAAGGCCTGGAGCAACGGGTGATTGAACGTACCCATGAGCTGTCACAACTCAACGTGGCGCTGACCGATGCCAAGGGCGTGGCCGAATCCGCCAGCCAGTCCAAGACCCGTTTCCTCGCCGCAGTCAGCCACGATCTGATGCAACCGCTGAACGCAGCACGGCTATTCTCCGCCGCCCTCTCCCATCAGAACGACGGGCTGTCGAACGAGGCGCGGCAGTTGGTGCAACATTTGGATAGCTCACTGCGCTCCGCCGAAGACCTGATCAGCGACTTGCTGGATATCTCGCGCCTGGAAAACGGCAAGATCAACCCGCAGCGCCAACCCTTTGTGCTCAATGAACTGTTCGACACACTGGGCGCCGAGTTCAAGGCATTGGCCCAGGAGCAAGGCCTGGGTTTCCGTCTGCGCGGCAGCCGCTTGCGCATCGACAGCGACATCAAGTTACTGCGGCGTATCCTGCAGAACTTTCTTACCAACGCTTTCCGTTATGCCGACGGCCCGGTGCTACTGGGCGTACGCCGCCGTGAGGGGGAACTGTGCCTGGAAGTCTGGGACCGTGGCCCCGGCATTCCGCCGGATAAACAGAAAGTGATCTTCGAAGAATTCAAGCGCCTGGACAGCCACCAGACCCGCGCCGAAAAAGGCCTGGGTCTGGGCCTGGCGATTGCAGATGGCCTGTGCCGCGTATTGGGTCATCGGCTAAGCGTGCGTTCATGGCCGGGCAAAGGCAGCGTGTTCAGCGTCTGCGTGCCCCTGGCGCGCAACCAGGCCAGCACACGGGTGCTGGCCCCGCAGGAAAACGGCCTGCCCCTCAGCGGCGCGCAAGTGCTGTGCGTGGATAACGAAGAAAGCATCCTGATCGGTATGCGCAGCCTGTTAAGCCGCTGGGGCTGCGAAGTATGGACCGCCACCGACCAGGCGCAATGCGCAGCGTTGCTGGCCGAGGGCGTGCGACCGCAATTGGCCTTGGTGGACTACCACCTGGACCATGGCGAAACCGGCACCGAGCTGATGGGCTGGCTGCGGGCGCAGTTGGCCGAGCCGATTCCCGGCGTGGTGATCAGCGCCGACGGGCGCCCGGAGATGGTGGCCGAGGTGCATGCGGCGGGGTTGGATTATTTGGCCAAGCCGGTGAAGCCAGCGGCGTTGCGGGCGTTGTTGAGTCGGCATTTGCCACTGTGAGGCCAGGTGTACGTGGTAAAACATGTGGGAGGGGGCCTGCCCTCGATGGCAGTGTGTCAGTCAGTGCAGTTGTCGCTGACCCACCATCATCGGGAGCAAGCCCCCTCCCACAGTTTTAATCTTCATTTATTCAGGAAGATGGGCTACGCCATCGGCATCCGTCATCGCTCTTTCCAGCAAATCCGCCGGCAGGCTTTTACTGGCCCGCGCCCCAAGCAACCTCAATTGCTCAGTGCGACTGACCAGATTCCCGCGTCCATCTGTCAGCTTGTTCCGCGCCGCGCTGTAAGCCTTATCCAACTGCTGCAAGCGATTGCCCACTTCATCCAGATCCTGGATGAACAGCACAAACTTGTCATACAGCCAGCCAGCGCGTTCTGCGATTTCCCGCGCGTTCTGGCTCTGGCGTTCCTGCTTCCACAGGCTGTCGATCACCCGCAGGGTGGCAAGCAAAGTGGTCGGGCTGACGATCACAATATGACGGTCGAAGGCCTCTTGGAACAGGTTCGGCTCGGCCTGCAAGGCGGCGGAAAACGCCGCTTCGATGGGCACGAACAGCAAGACGAAATCCAGACTGTGCAACCCCTCCAGGCGCTTGTAATCCTTGCCGGCCAAGCCTTTGACGTGATTACGCAAGGACAGCACATGCTGCTTCAACGCCGCCTGACCGATGAGCTCGTCATCCGCCGCGACAAACTGTTGGTACGCGGTGAGGCTGACCTTGGAGTCCACCACCACCTGCTTGTCGCCGGGCAACATGATCAGTACGTCCGGCTGGAACCGTTCGCCATCCGGCCCCTTGAGGCTGACCTGGGTCTGATACTCGCGCCCTTTCTCAAGGCCAGCATGCTCCAACACCCGCTCCAGAATCAGCTCACCCCAATTACCTTGGGTTTTCTGGCCTTTGAGGGCTCGGGTCAGGTTGGTGGCTTCGTCCGACAGACGCAGGTTCAGCTGCTGTAGCCGCTCAAGCTCTTTAGCCAGGGAAAAGCGCTCGCGGGCTTCATTCTGGTAGCTTTCTTCGACGCGCTTTTCAAAGGACTGGATGCGCTCTTTCAAGGGATCAAGCAACTGCCCCAAGCGTTCCTGGCTGGTTTCGGCAAAGCGTTGTTCACGTTCGTCGAAGATCTTGCCGGCCAGCTCAGCGAACTGCGCGCGCAGCTCATCCCGCGAGCCTTGCAGGTCGGCTAGGCGTTGCTGGTGGCTGTCCTGCTGCTCGCGCAACTCGGCACGCAGGGCGGCCGACAGCGCGTCGAGGCGGCGTAATTCGGTGTCTTTGGCGCTGCGATCAAGGTTCCAGGCATGGGCAGCGTCGCGGGCGTTGTCACGGTCGATCTGCAGCAATTCGACTTCACGACGCACCGCCGCGAGGTCGGCTTGCTTGGCGGCATTGGCCTGGCTCAGGTCGCTGATCTCGTCGCGGCTGGCATCCAACTGAGCGGTGAGACCTTCCTGGGCCAGTTGTGCGGTAGCCAGGCGTTCTTCAAGCAGTTCCCAGCCCGTCATGCGGGCGGTCAGCCGTCGTTGAATCTGCCAGCACACCGCCAACAACGGCACTGCCGCGCCAGCAAGGCCCAGGGCAACACTGGTCCAGTCAAAAGCCATAGCCATTTCTGCCATTACCGAAAAAGAGCAAGGTTAACGGAGCACAGGGCGGTAGGACAGGTCAGTCTTCGACCTGGCCCAGTTCGCGCTGGGCGCGGCGGTCGCCAGCGCGGGCGGCCAGGCGCAGCAGGTCGTGGCCAATGCGGCGGTCACGGGCGTTGCCGCACTCACGGCACATCAGTTGGCCCAGGCGGCTTTGCGCGGCCACTACGCCTTCACGGGCAGGCTGCTTGAGCAAGCGCCCGGCAAAGTGCTTGACGTTGGTGTTGTGCCCCAGGCGCGGACTGTCGAGCAGCCACAAAGCAACCTTCAGCGAGAAGCGCTTGGGTACGGTAACAGTGTGGGGGGTATCGGTAACAGAAGGTGATACTGAGCGAAACTTCATAAAACACTGTGGGACAGATCGGAAGGCGCGCCACTCTACTCTTTTTTTCGTACAGGTAAAGCTGAAAAAACGCTGCACGCCCGTTCTAGAGCAAGCGCTCGGGACAATCCACAGAAGCTGTGGATAACTCAGTGGACAACCCCCCTTTAACTCGCGCAAAGGCCCATGGAATGGGGCTCGCAGTCAAACTGACGATTTTTTCACCAATAAAAAAAAGGCAGATTTTTCATTGACTTAAATTTCCATTGCAGGCAAATGGCGGGCTTGTGCAGCCTTTGACAGCGAGGTTACACATGCGGCAACTAATGTGCACAAGTACCCATCCGATGGTTATATCAGCGGCTTTTTTTGAAGCGAGTCGCCTCGAAAACGTTACCTCGGTGCTAAATCGGGGGACTTTTCAAATATCGAATCGCTCGCCACACTCACCGGCTTGAGCACAACGGTGAGCGGGTCGATGAAAGGAATGCTGGTGTTCGCCATGTTGTTATTGGCTATTTGTGCCATTTCCCTGGGGATCAATGCGCTACTGCCGTCCCCGGATGGTGCGCTGTTCGCCATTGCCATCCTGCTGTCGGCAGCATTCACGGCGGTGAGCCTGTGTATTGAGCTGGGCGAAGGCAGGATCAATGACATGGGCGATGTGATGAAGGTGGTCGAAACCGGCCAGTCCCTGCGACTGACCCTGGCAGCCTACGGGCTGGGTTGTTCCTTGGCCGCCGCCAGCACAGTGCTGCTCTATCACGGCCTGCTGGGCTACTGATTGAAGTTTTTTTGCTATCACACTTCCCTTACCTGTTTCAATCCGTTACTATCCGCGGCGTTAGTACCAAGCTGAAAGTCAATTCTGGTCGAACTACTCCCCCGAACAACGCGGGATCGACCACCTCGATGGTTTCCAGGTATCTCTTGCGACGACACTGCCTTTGAACAAGCAAAGGGTGGCGCGAAGATTCAATACTCTGACCGAACCAACCTGCAAATTGATCAGGATCTTCACCCCGGGCCCAGAACCTTTGCCCCTGTTGTGTTGCCTGCCCTCCTAAGTACCTACCTGCCAGCCCAAGCGCGCCTAACTTATCAGCGCTTCAAACTGGCTGCTTTGTTCCAGTTGGTTTCTTCGTTCGATCAATCGTGGTCAACGTCGCTGGAACGTTTTAATACGGCACGGTTCTTATCTGTGTCATTTGTAGGAACACCAATAATATGAACGCTCAAATCCATACTCAGGATGCCATTCGCACCCTCACCAACGCTTTTGCTCCAATGAACTGCCTGATCATGGCGGCTCGCAAAGGCTGCTTCAGCTTCACCCTGGTCAACGAACACGGCATCGCACGTCACAGCGAACGCCTGTACCCCGATCAATACTCCAGCGCAGAACCGCTGCAGGCCGTGATCGAGCGTACCCGTCAGGCATTGACTGCCTGACCGACCCGAGTCGCTGAAACACAAAAACCCTGTTTAAAACGCAGGGTTTTTTATTGCCCGGAATTTACTTTTTGAGTATTTGCACTAAGTTCGAATAGATATAAACGTTATAACTAAATGAAGAAGATGTTTTAAAAACAGTCCTTTACATCACAAATATGACACTACACTTCAACTCAAGCGGCATGATCCGCTTCCGGCGAGCCTGAGTTCCGATCCATTGCTGCCAAGCCCCCACTCAGGCCTCGTCGACCACTTTCTTCACGGATTGAGGCCTGTATGGGTATCGCCGCCAGCGAATTGTGTCGTTACGTGATCCGACCCACGTTGATCTACCTGGGCTGTCACAACGAGACTGCTGAATCACTGCTGCTGGGCATTGCCGCCAGCCAGTCGGAACTGGGTTCGGCCCTGCACGACCGCCGTGGCCATGGCTTGTACAGCATCACCGAGCCTCGCCACCGCGCCTTGTGGGACACCTACCTGGCGCTGGACCCGGAACGCGCCAGCTTGGTCCGCGGGCTGGCCAGCCAACATGCGTTTCTCAGTGCGCCACAGCTAGAACTCACCGTAAACCTGCGTTACGCCACGGCCATCGCCTGGCTGTTGGTCGAACAACACAACCCCGCACTCCCACCGCCCGGCGATGTTCTGGCCATGGCGCGTATCTGGAAAGAAATATTTCATCCACACGGGCGCATCAAGGATTTCACCCAAAATTGGCAAACCTGTGTTTCACCCATGAATCACGCGGTTTGTTGACCGGGCAATTTGCAAGATTCGCCAAAAAACCCGAATTTTGGTCGGATTGTCCTACAAAACCGCTCTATCTCCTGCATTACGGCCTATAGCGCTCTCTTA
Source organism: Pseudomonas sp. 18175 (assembly GCF_050432925.1). Lineage (NCBI taxonomy): Bacteria > Pseudomonadati > Pseudomonadota > Gammaproteobacteria > Pseudomonadales > Pseudomonadaceae > Pseudomonas > Pseudomonas sp. 18175. Next base: position 52,179 of record NZ_JBKFTO010000026.1, read on the forward strand.
AATTTATTGATACTTTCCGCAGCGGTGATCACCACGGAGTTCTAATAATGAAAAAAGTAATGCTCAAGACCACACTTAGCCTCGCCGTTGCCATGGCCTCTTCCCACGTCTTCGCAAGTGGCTTTGCCCTTAACGAACAAGACGTCGCAGGAATGGGGACGGGTTTCGCAGGCCGCTCTTCTTCTGCCGATAACGCAAGCACTGTCTATGGCAACCCTGCCGGTATGGCTCGCCTTGAAGGCCAGCAAATCACCGGCGGTGTTGCGGCGATCGATGCCTCGACCGATATCAAAGATGCCAGCGGTACCGGCACAGCACGCGGCTCCAACAAAGGCGACATGGTTCCGTTCACCGGCGTTCCATTTGGCTTCTACACCAACAAACTCAACGATCAGTGGGCCATCGGCTTTGGCGTATACGCGCCATTCGGCCTAGTGACCGATTACGAGAAAGGCTACCAGGGCCGCAGTTTCGGCAGTTACAGCAAGGTGTCCGTTATCACCCTGCAACCGACTGTCAGCTACGCCTTCAACGACCGCGTTTCGATTGGTTTTGGCCCGACCATCAACCGCATCTCCGGCAAGCTGGAATCCGACCTGAGCTTCAACCCTGCCCTTCAAGACACCAACGTCACGATCAAGGGCGACGACACGGCTCTGGGCTTCAACGTCGGCGTATTGGTACAGGCAACCGACACCACCCGTGTCGGCCTGACTTACCACTCCAAAGTCAGCTACAAACTCAAAGGCCATACCGAGGTCACCGCACCCACTGCGACCGCCGGCCTCATTGCCAGCGGGCGCTACGATGCGTCGCTGAAAATCGATACGCCTGAGTCCTGGGACGCGTCGGTCACCCAGGATCTGAGTGATGCCTGGAAAGTCTACGGTGGTGCCACCTGGACCCGCTGGAGCCGCCTCAAAGAAATCACCGTGAACAACGAAGGCGTGACTGCTGCCAACGGCGTCGCCGCTCCGGGTGTTATCGGCCAGATCAACGAGCCTCAGAACTGGCACGACACCTGGGCCTACGCCCTGGGCACCTCGTACCAAGTCACCAAACAGGTGGTACTGCGTACCGGCCTGACTTGGGACCAGTCGCCCACCAATAACACTGATCGCTCGCCACGCATCCCAACCGGCGACCGGACCATCTTCAGTGTGGGCCTGGGCTACGCCGTCATGGATAACATGACCGTCGACCTGGCCTACTCCTACCTTAAGGAAGAACCGGTCAAGATCAACAAAGCCAACAACCTGGGTTCGTACAGCGCCAAGTATGAAAACAGCGCCAACGGTTTCGGCCTGGGCGTGACGTACAAGTTCTGATCCACGCGGCATAAAAAAGCCCCGCCCTCCTGCAAAGGAAGCGGGGCTTTTTAATACCCGACGATCAAGGCTTCGACGCCAGCGCCTTCTCCACCGCCTCGATCAGATCCGGGCTGTCCGGCTTGGTCAGGCTGGAAAAATCGGCGATCACGTTGCCCTGCCGATCCACCACATATTTGTAGAAATTCCACTTCGGCGCATTGCTCTGCTGCGCCAACACCTTGAACAAGTGCACCGCATCCGGCCCCTTGACCTTCTGCGGCTCGGTCATGGTGAAGGTCACGCCGTAGTTCACGTAGCAGACCTTGGCGGTTTCCTCGCCGGTCTTGGCCTCTTGCTTGAAGTCATCGGACGGTACGCCAATCACCTCCAGGCCTTCGCCTTTGTAGCGTTGATACAACGCCTCAAGGCCTTTGAACTGCGGCGCGAACCCACAGAAGCTCGCAGTATTGACGATCACCAGGGGCTTGCCAGCAAAGCGCTGGCACAGGTCGATGGATTCCTTGGCCCGCAGCTTGGGCAATTGGCCTTCCAGCAACGGCGGGCAACTGGCAGCCATCGCGGCACTGCCAATGGCCATCAGCACGGGTACAGCGAGCCAGCGCATCTGCATGTCGTGTGTCCTTGAATGAGATCAGGCCACGAACTTAACAGATCGACATGCCCAGTTGCATCAACGCCAGCCCACCGTGCTGCCAGCCCCACCAGGCCAGCACCAGCAAAATCACCCCCACGCTGATCAGCAAACCCCTTACCGCTATGCTCATGCCGCCCCCATCTGCGCCTGCAATCGGGCCACCGGGCGCTCGCGCACCGGCCAGTTCAAGGCCGCCGCGAGGACGCTCAACAGAATTGCTACCTGCCAGATCAAATCGTAGCTGCCGGTTCGGTCGTAGACCACCCCGCCCAACCAGCCGCCGAGGAAGGAGCCAATCTGGTGGAACAGGAACACGATCCCACCGAGCATCGAGAGATTTCGCACGCCGAACAGGGTTGCCACGGTGCCGTTGGTCAGTGGCACGGTAGACAGCCACAACAGCCCCATCGCCATCCCGAACAGGTAGGCGCTCACCTGGGTGACCGGCGCCCACAGGAACAACACAATGACCACAGCACGCAACAGGTACAACGCCGTCAACAGGCGGGGCTTGGACATGCGCCCGCCAAGCCAGCCGGCGGTGTAGGTGCCGATGATGTTAAACAGGCCAATCAACGCCAGCACCGTCGTGCCTGTGGATGCGGGCAGATGCTGGTCGACCAGATAGGCCGGCAGGTGCACGCCGATAAACACCACCTGGAAACCGCAGACGAAAAAACCAAACGCCAACAGCCAGAACCCGGAGTGACTACAGGCCTCCGCCAAGGCTTCACGCAAGGTTTGCTGACCGGCCGTGACCGCCAGCGGTCGGTCCTTGAGCATGCTGACCAGCGGCAAAATCAGCGCCACCATCACGCCCAAGGTGAGCAAGGCGGCGGACCAGCCCAACCAACTGATCAGGCCCAAGGTACCCGGCACCATGGCGAACTGCCCAAAAGAACCTGCGGCGCTGGCGATGCCCATGGCCATGCTGCGTTTTTCCGGTGCGACGGCGCGGCCCACCACACCCAGGATCACCGAGAACGAGGTCCCCGACAGGCCGATACCAATCAGCAACCCTGCACTTAGGGACAACGACCATGCCGAATCCGACAACCCCATCAGCACCAGTCCTACGGCGTAAAGCACCCCACCGATAAACACCACTTTAGTCGCACCGAAACGGTCGGCCAACGCACCGGCAAACGGCTGGGCCAGGCCCCACACCAGGTTTTGCAGGGCGATTGCCAGGGCAAACGTGCCGCGCCCCCAACCAAACTCGCTGCTCATCGGCGCCAGGAACAGACCGAAACCATGCCGCACACCCAACGACAGCGCCAGGATCAGCGCACTCCCTACAAGAATCCAGCCACTGGTGCGCCACATCGAGGTCATTTCTTATTCTCCGCTCGCGGGTATATACCCGCTTGTGTTCGGACAAACCCGCGCTTAGGCGAGTTCATCCAGCAAGGCCAACAAGGTTTCGCGTTTATCCGCGCCGAGTTGATCGATCAATTTCTGCTGTGCAGCTTCCCAGGCCGGTAACGCGGCGGCCAGTCGTTCTTCGCCCGCGGTGGTCAACAGCACCAGGCGGTTGCGCAGGTCGTCGCCTTCCACCAGTTGCACCAGGCCTTCGCCTTCCAGCACCCGCAGGTTGCGCCCCAAGGTGCTGCGATCCAGGCCCATGGCTTCGGCCAGGCTGGAAATGCTCGGTTGGTCCAGGCGCTGCAAGTTGCACAGCAAAGAATACTGGGCGACGTTGATCCCGAAGCCGTCGAGAGCGCCGTCGTAGTGCCTGCTGACGCCACGAGCGGCGCGACGCAGGTTGGTGCATAAACATTGGGAGGCAAGCATGGAACGTGTATATACCCGCGATTAACAGAATGCAAGAAAGTGTTACAAAGCCAAGCCGACCAACACCGCGACTTCCAACAGCTCCAGCAAAGCACCCGCCGTGTCACCGGTCGTGCCGCCGAGGCGCTTGACCATCAACTGGCGCAAGCCGATAAAACACACGGCGGCGAGCAGCACAGCCACCCCGCCGCTGAAACCACCGATCAGGATGCACGCCAGGCCACTGAGGATCAGCACCTGCTGGCCGACGACTCTGGGTAAATGATCCGACAACGCCTGGCCCAATCCTCCTGCACGCACGTAGCGTGTGGTCAGGAACAACGCCAGCATCGACGCCCGCCCGATCAACGGCGCGAGGATCAGCGCCGCGCCGTTGTGCTGCTCGATCAAGGCCACCAACGCGCTGAACTTGAGCAACAACACCAAGCCCAGGGTCACCACCGCAATCGGCCCGCTACGCGGGTCTTTCATGATGGTGAGGGTGCGCTCGCGGTCACCGAAGCCTCCCAGCCAGGCATCGGCGCTGTCAGCCAGGCCATCCAGGTGCAAGCCGCCACTGAGTAGCACCCAGGCCGTCAGCAGCAGCGCGGCATGCAATAACAGGGGCGCGCCGATCAACACCGCGTTCAGGCCCCACAACAGCATGCCAAACAACAGGCCGACCAGCGGATAAAACAGCAAAGAGCGCCCCAGCTCCTGGGGTTGCGGCATGCCCGGCAGACGAATCGGCAGGCTGCTCAAAAATTGCAGGGCGATCCAGAACGGCAACATCGTCAGACTCCTTCCTTCAACACGCCTTCCGCGCTGACCTGCAGGCTGAACATGCTGGCGTGACCCGCTTCGACATTCAGCAGTTGTTCACGGGGCAATCCCCGCGCACGCGCCAATAAAAGACGCATCACACCGCCGTGACTGATCAACAGCACACGCTCGCCGGCATAGGCCTGATGCAGGCGTGCGACAGCCCCTAGGACCCGGTCGGAAAAGGCGCTGACAGGCTCCCCCTCCGGCGGCGTGAAACGATAGGGATCGGCCCAGAACAGCCCCAACGCCTCGGCATCCGTTTCCATCAATGCCGCCGCGCTCTGCCCTTCCCAGGCGCCGAAGTGCAGTTCTTGCAGGTCCTTTTCCAGGCTCACCGGCAAACCGAGCGCGGCGCCCAGCTCTTCGGCAAACCGTGCGCACCGTTGCAGCGGCGAGCTGACCAACCGATCCCACGGCCCCTGCCCTACCACGGCGGCACGCATCTGCGCCCAGCCGGTGGCAGTGAGCGCATCGTCCAGGCTGCCGCGCAGGCCGCCACCCAGTTCGGTTTCGCCGTGACGCAGCAGGTCCAGGTGCAAGGTCATGCCGGGCGGTCTGCCACGGCGGCTTCGGCGAAGGTCGCCATCTGGCCGTGCAAGGCACACGCCAGGCGCAACAGCGGCACCGCCAACGCCGCACCACTGCCCTCGCCCAGGCGCAGGCCCAGCTCAAGCAGCGGTTGCGCGTCGAGGCTTTGCAGCACATGACGATGCCCAGGCTCTGCCCCCCGATGGCCAAACACCAGCCACTCACGGCTGGCCGGGTTCAGACGTGTGGCCACCAGCGCCGCGACGGTGCAGATAAACCCATCCACCAGCACCACGATACCTTCCTGGGCGCAGGCCAGGTAAGCGCCGACCAATGCCGCGATCTCGAAACCACCGAGGTTGAACAGGGTTTGCAACGCATCACCGCGTTGCCCGGCGTGCACTGCCAGCGCGCGTTCGATCACCGCCACCTTGTGGCTGACGCCCTGAGCGTTCAAGCCGGTGCCCGGGCCGGTCAAATCGCTGACCTGGCAATCGAGCAGCGCGCACGCCAATGCGCTGGCGGCAGTGGTATTGCCGATGCCCATCTCACCGCCGATAAACAACTGCGCACCGCCCTGCAACGCACGCCGTGCGCTGTCACGACCGGCTTGCAAGGCCAGGTGCCCCTGGGTTTGGGTCATCGCCGGGCCGTTGACGAAATTGGCGGTGCCGGCGCCGATATTCAGGTGACGCACACCCGATAGGCTTAGCGACGGCGTCACGGTGCCGAGGTCGACCACGTCCAACTGCGCATCCAGTTGCCGCGCCAACACGCTGATGGCCGCGCCACCGCTGACAAAGTTATGCAGCATCTGCCCGGTGACTTCCTGGGGATAGGCCGACACACCTTCGGCGACCACGCCGTGATCGCCAGCAAAGATGGCGATCCACAACTGGTCCAGCGCCGGCTTGACCTGGCCCTGCAAGCCCGCCAATTGCACCGCCAACGCTTCCAACTGGCCGAGGGAGCCCGCCGGTTTGGTCAATTGCTGCTGGCGTGCCAGGGCTTGTTCATACGCCGAGGCGTCAATGGCCTTACAAGGGTTGAGCCACCAGGTGTCAGTCATAACGCAGTACCTTTCAAAGTCAGGGGCAGGCCGGCCACCGTCAGGACAACACGCTGACAGCGCTCGGCCAAGGCTTGATGCAGCCAACCGGCTTCATCCACATAGCGGCGAGTCAATTCGCCCAGCGGCACGACACCCAGACCGGTCTCGTTGCTGACAAAAATAATTTCACCTGGCAGCGTGGCCAAGCTTTCCAGCAGTTGATCGCGCTCCACCGCCAAACGATCGGGGTCTTCCAGCATCAGCAGATTAGTCAGCCACAGGGTCAGGCAGTCCACCAGCAGGCAACGCTCGGGGGCTGCGTTTTCCTGCAGCACCCGTGCGAGTTCGAGGGGTTCTTCGATCAGGCCCCAGTGGTCGGGGCGGCGCTGGCGATGCAGGGCGACACGTTCGTTCATCTCACCGTCCAGGGGTTGGCTGGTGGCGATATAGATGACTGGCAAGGTGCTGTCGCTGGCGAGCTTTTCAGCGAGGCGGCTTTTGCCGGAGCGGGCACCGCCGAGGATCAGTTGGAGCATGGGGGTATACCTATTATTGAGGCTGGCACAGGTCCATGTGGGAGCGGGCTTGCTCGCGAAAGCGGTGTGTCAATCAACACATTCATCACTGACCCACCGCATTCGCGAGCAAGCCCGCTCCCACATTTTGATCGCGTGCACATCGTCATATCCCGCATAGGTTGCGCAAGAGAGTGGTGTCCAAATGGTTCTCCACCAAATCCGCCAATCGCTCGATATCGCGCTCGCGCAACCCGTGGTAGTCCACCTCTTGCACATCCCGCAAACCCGCCCAGCGCAGCAAGGCGCTGCACGCCGCCGGGGTTTCGAACAGGCCATGCAGGTAGGTACCAAGAATCTGCCCGTCTGCACTTTGGGCGCCGTCGCTGCGGCCGTCATCCAGTAGCACCGCCGCGTTCGACAAGGCATCGCCGGTGGTCACGCCCGCATGAATCTCGTAACCGCTGACCTCGGCATCTTCCAGCAGCAGGCGCCCGCGTACATTGCGTAACTGTTTCTCTTCTTCCAGGGTGGTGCTGAAGGCCAGCAGCCCCAGACCATCACTGGAGCCCACTGGCCCTTCCAGACCCAGCGGGTCATGCACCTGCTCGCCGAGCATCTGCAAGCCGCCGCAAATACCCAGCACCTTGCCGCCGTAGCGCAAGTGCCGCGCCACGGCGGTGTCCCAGCCGTTGGCGCGCAGGTAGGCAAGGTCGCTGCGTACGCTTTTTGAGCCAGGGAGGATGATCAAGTCAGCAGCGGGAATTGGTTGGCCCGGGCCGATGAACTGCACATCCACCTGGGGGTGCAGGCGCAGCGGGTCGAAGTCCGTGTGGTTGCTGATGCGCGGCAACACCGGCACCACGACCTTGAGCACCTGGGCGGCCTTGTCGGTCTGGCGCCGGTCGATGCCGTCCTCGGCCTCCAGGTGCAGGTCTATTACGTAGGGCAACACGCCCACCACCGGTTTGCCGGTGCGCGCTTCCAACCAGTCCAGCCCCGGTTGCAGCAGCGCGATATCGCCCCGGAAACGGTTGATGATGAACCCCTTGACCCGGGCCTGTTCGCTGGGGGACAGCAATTCCAGGGTGCCCACCAGGTGGGCGAACACGCCACCACGGTTGATATCGGCGATCAGCAACACTGGGCAATCCACGGCCTCGGCGAAACCCATGTTGGCGATATCGTTGGCACGCAGGTTGATCTCGGCCGGCGAGCCCGCGCCTTCTACCATCACCACCGGGTACGCCGCGCTCAGCCGGGCATGGGAGGCCATCACCGCCTGCATGGCGATGGCTTTGTAGTCGTGATAGGCCACGGCATTCATGCTGGTCACGGCGCGGCCATGGATGATGACCTGGGAGCCGGTGTCGCTGTTAGGCTTGAGCAGCACCGGGTTCATATCGGTATGAGGCGCCAGGTTGGCAGCCTGGGCCTGCACGGCCTGGGCCCGGCCTATCTCGCCGCCCTCGGCCGTCACGGCGCTGTTGAGGGCCATGTTCTGCGGTTTGAACGGCGCCACGCCCACGCCCTGGCGCACCAGCCAGCGGCATAACGCGGTCACCAGGGTGCTTTTGCCGGCATCGGAGGTGGTGCCTTGCACCATCAGCGTACTCATGAGGCGTCCTTATAGGCCAGCAAGGCTTCGTCGAGGCGCAGCCAGTCGGCCTCGGTGTCGGGCAGGCCAAACCGCAGGCTGCTGTCGTGGGCAAACAGGCGCAACAGGATGCCGCGCTGAGCCATGAATGTGTGCATGCGCTCGGCGTGCGGGGTGATCAGCCATTGGAACAACGCGCAGCCGCCGTGGGGTTGAAAGCCACGGCGCTCAAGCAGGGCGAACAACCGCTGGCCGGCTTCGACGCAACGCGTGCGCTGGCGAGCATGCCCGGCGAAATCCCGCAATATCACTTGCCCCAGCACCCGGGTCGGCCCGCTGACGGCCCAAGGCCCGACCTGTTCGGCCAGCAACTTAAGCAACCGGCGCTCAGCCAGCACAAACCCCAACCGCACACCGGCCAGGCCAAAAAACTTGCCGAACGAACGCAATACGATCAACCCGACCTGATGGGCCTGGCTCGCCAGGCTCAATTGCGGGGTCACGTCCATGAAGGCTTCATCCACCACCAGCCAGCCACCGCGCTGGGCCAGGCGGCTGTGCCAGTCCAGCAGGCGTTGCGGGGTGAGGCTCAGGCCTGTGGGGTTGTTGGGGTTGACCACCACCAACACGTCAAGGCTGTCGAGGAAGAAATCGACTTCTTGCTCCTGCACTTCACGCACCACGTAACCGGCGCGGCGCCAGGCTTCGGCGTGTTCGGCGTAGCACGGCGACAACACGCCGACCTTGCCCGCCCGACGCAAGCGCGGCAGCAACTGGATCGCCGCCTGGGAGCCAGGCACCGGCAATAGGTGCGCAGCACCGTAGTACTCGCTGGCCGCTTGCTCCAGGCCGTCATCGGTTTCCGGCAAGCGTGCCCAGGCCCGCAGCGGAATCTCGGGAATCGGAAAAGGCCAAGGCGCCAGGCCGCTGGACAGGTCCAGCCAATCAGCCTCGGCTATCCCATACTCAATGGCTGCCTTGCGCAGCCGCCCACCGTGTTCAAGCATAGAATTGCGCCCCCGCGCACAGGATCAGCAGCCACAACCATACGCCGCGCTGCACCAGTTGCCAGCCTCGGTCGATGGCGTCGGCATCTGCCGCCGGGCCTTCGCCCAGTTGCGGGCGCTGGTGCACTTCACCGTGGTAGGTGGCGGCGCCCCCCAACTCGACACCCAAAGCACCGGCCCCGGCAGCCATCACCGGGCCAGCGTTGGGACTGTCCCAGGTCGGGCCCTGGATGCGCCAGCACTTGAGCGCCAGGCCGGTTTTACCCAGTACCGCGTAAGTCAGCGCCACCAGGCGTGCAGGAATGTAGTTCAGCACGTCGTCAATTTTTGCCGCCGCCCAACCGAAGCGTTCAAAGCGTTCGTTGCGATACCCCCACATGGCATCGAGGGTGTTGCTCAGGCGATAAAGCACCACGCCCGGCACACCCGCGACCACAAACCAGAACAGCGCGGCAAACACCGCATCGCTGCCGTTCTCCAGCACCGACTCGGTGGCCGCGCGGGCGACCTCGGTGCGATCCAGCTCGCGGGTCTCGCGGCTCACCAGGTAACTCACGCGTTTGCGCGCCTCGTCCAGGTCATCACTGCGTAGGGCTTGAGCCACCGGGATCACATGCTCACCCAGGCTGCGCATGCCAAGGGCGCAGTACAGCGCCAGAATCTCCAGCACCCAGCCGATATACGGCGCCCACGACAGGGCTGTAGCCAGCAAGGTCAACGGCACCACCGCGATAAACCAGGCGGTCACGCCGTGGCTGCGCCAGCCTCGGCCACCGGTATTGAAACGCTGCTCGATGCGCCCGGCAAAATTGCCGAACGCCACCAGCGGATGCCAGCGTCTGGGCTCGCCCAGCAGCGCATCCAGCGCTACCGCAGCGACACACAGCAAGGCCACACTCATTGACTCACTCCCCACGTGTTCTCATACAGCATGTCACTCAGCGGCCGAGGCTCGGTCCAACCTTCGAGCTGCAACATCGGTGCCGGGTAGAACTCGGTCACCGGCCCCAGGCACAGCACGGCCAAGGGTTTGGCACCGGGCGGCAAGCCCAGCAGGTCGGCCAGAGCCTGGGGCTCGAACAGCGAGACCCAGCCCATGCCCAGGCCTTCGACGCGCGCCGCCAGCCACAGGTTCTGGATGGCGCAGGACAGCGAGGCCATGTCCATTTCCGGCAACGTGCGACGGCCAAAGATGTGCCGCTCGCGATCATCCATCAACGCCGCCACCAGCACTTCGGCGCAATCGTGAATGCCTTCGACCTTGAGCTTCATGAACGCATCGGAACGTTCGCCCAAGGCCTCGGCGGTGCGTATGCGTTCTTCTTCAACCAGATGCTGAATTTGCCCACGCAGGTTGCGGTCGCTGATGCGGATGAAGCGCCACGGTTGCATCAGGCCGACACTGGGCGCCTGGTGGGCAGCCTGGAGCAAGCGATGCAGCAACTCGGGGGCAACCGTGCCGCCGCTGAAGTGACGCATGTCGCGGCGTTCGGCGATGGCGCGGTAGACGGCCTGGCGGTCGGCTTCGGGGAAGGCGTTGTCGGTCATGGCCCTATCGCGGGCAAGCCCGCTCCCACATTTTGATCTGCAAACGCCGTCGATGTGGGAGCTGGCTTGCCTGCGATGGCGGCCTCCCGGTCTGGCACAAACAGTGCGGCCACTGCGCTCGGATTCGATGGAAAGTAAAAGTGTACGTAGGATGCCGTCATCCGTCCCTGCCGATAAACCGCCTCAGCCCCGCGCCCACCATTGGGGCTCACGCCACGGGCAATCGGTTGCCATTCGGTACTGGTCAGGGAATGGTGATAGGTATGGCCACGCAATGTGCCTTCGGGCAGGTCAACATTTTGCAGGGCCAGTGCCGCGAGTTTCTTTTGCATCACCGCATCGCCCTGCAACAGCCCCACCAGTTCGGCGCGGGTGCCGTCCACATCGGTGAGGGAGTCGAGCAGGTACAGCATGCCGCCACACTCGGCGAGCAACGGTTTGCCTGCCGCGTGGTGAGCGCGGATCGAATCGAGCATCGAGGTGTTTTCCGACAGCGCCTTGTGGTGCAGTTCCGGATAACCACCGGGCAGGTAGAGGCTGTCGGCGTCGGGCAGTTGGCTGTCGTGGATCGGTGAGAAAAATCTCAGCTCGGCACCCATCGCCCGCAACAGATCAAGGCTGGCGCCATAGGTAAAGGCGAAAGCTTCATCGCGCGCCACGGCGATACGTACACCGTCGAGCAGCGGCTCGGCCACGATCACTTCCGGCGCGGCGAAGGTTACCGGCGGCGGCAAGGCGACTTCGCAACTGCTGCCCAGGGCCTGGGCGGCGGCGTCCAGGCGCAGGTCGAGGTCATTGAGTTCGCTGGCTTGCACCAGGCCCAAATGGCGGCTGGGCAATTCGATCCCGGTCTCGCGGGACAACGCGCCGTACCAGCGCAGGCCTTCGGTGAGACTGCCTTCGAGCAATTGCGCATGACGCAGGGTGCCGACACGGTTGGCCAGCACGCCGGCGAACGGCAGGTCCGGCTGGTAGCGCGCCAGGCCCAGGGCCAGGGCGCCGAAGGTCTGGGCCATGGCGGTGCCGTCGATCACACCCAGCACCGGCACACCGAAGTGGCGTGCCAGGTCGGCGCTGGACGGTGTGCCGTCGAACAGGCCCATCACGCCTTCGATCAGGATCAGGTCGGCCTCCCCTGCGGCTTCCCACAGTAGGCGGCGGCTTTCTTGCTCGCCCACCATCCACATATCCAACTGATACACCGGCGCACCGCTGGCGCGCTCGTGGATCATCGGGTCGAGAAAGTCCGGCCCGCATTTGAACACGCGCACCTTGCGCCCCAGGTTGCGATGCAAACGGGCAAGGGCTGCGGTAACGGTGGTTTTGCCCTGGCCGGACGCCGGTGCGGCGATCAAAACAGCCGGGCAATGACGGGGCTGATTCAAAGTTCGACGCCCTTCTGTGCCTTGATACCGGCCTGGAACGCGTGCTTGAGCATGCCCATTTCGGTGACGGTGTCGCCCATTTCAATCAGTTCGGGCTTGGCGCCACGACCAGTGACCACCACGTGTTGCATCGGTGGACGGGCTTGCAGGTCGCTGAGTACCTGGTCCAGGTCAAGGTAGCCGTGCTTGAGGGCGATGTTCAGTTCGTCCAAGACCACAAGGCCGATGGCCGGGTCTTGCAGCAACGCGCGGGACACCGCCCAGGCGGCCTCGGCGGCGGCGATGTCGCGTTGGCGGTCCTGGGTTTCCCAGGTGAAGCCTTCGCCCATCACATGGAAGCGAACTTGCTCGGGGAAGCGGCGGAAGAACAACTCTTCACCCGTGCTGTTACGCCCCTTGATGAACTGCACCACGCCGCATTGCATGCCGTGGCCCATGGCCCGGGCCAGCATGCCGAACGCAGAGCTGCTCTTGCCTTTGCCATTGCCGGTGAGCACCAGCAGCAGGCCGCATTCGTTGGGGGAGTTGGCGATGCGTTCGTCGATCACGGCTTTTTTGCGCAGCATGCGCGCCAGGTGGCGTTCGTCGCGTTCGGGGGAATCGGTCATGGCAGCTCTCCGTTGGGGCTGGACAAAAACGGCGGGCAGGAAAAAGAAAAATACAGACAGCCAAGCATCGCCCACCGTGATGCTGTTGGATGCTCCGGGCCGGTCTCCGGGCTCATGAGTGGCGCTCTCCATGAAGAGCAGGCCAACGCTGCGCCTTCCCATATCGCGAGCGATACAGTGGCAAAAGGCAGCGTCTTGACTCATTTACCGTTGCGGGGGCAGCGCCGGAATTGCGGCGGCACTGTGTACAAGTGCGCTCACTCACCGGCTTCCCTGTTTCACTCTGTCGACCCATGGGTCACAGAGCACCTGGAACAAGTCGCGAAGGGTAGTGGGTTGGGGGTGGAGCGTCAATTAAAGCTGGCACAGTACGTGTACCTGAAAGCACCGCAAAACAAATGTGGGAGCGGGCTTGCTCGCGAATGCGGTGGGTCAGTCAACATATTCGGTGACTGACACTGTGCATTCGCGAGCAAGCCCGCTCCCACATTTGGACTTATGCTAGTTCAGGGATTACGCGCCAGACTGCCCGGCAACACCCGCTTGGCACTCAGGTAAGCATTCTGCCAATACGCCTTGGACAAGGTGTCCAGCTTCACCGTACCGCCAGTTTGCGGCGCGTGGACGAAGCGCCCTTCGCCCACATAGATGCCAGCATGGCTGACCTGGGAGCCGCCACCGGTGGCGAAGAACAGCAGGTCGCCGGTCTGCAGGTTCTGCTCGCTGACATCCTGCGCACGCATCACGATCAGTTCACGGGTGGTACGCGGCAATGAGATACCTGCGGCGTCACGAAACACAAAGCCGATCAAGCCACTGCAATCAAACCCCGAGTCCGGCGTGTTGCCGCCCCAGCGATAAGGCGTGCCGACCAGGCCCAGCGCACGAAAGAGTACGTCTTCGGCTGCAGGCGAGAAATTCTGGGTGGAATAGTTGAACACCGGCTTGGGCTTGACGGCCACAGGCGCGGGAGGTGGGCGGCTTGCGCAGGCGCTGAGCAGCGCGGCGCAAAGAATAAGGATCAGGCGGGCTGAGGTCGACATGTGCAGAACAATCCTGGTCTGGATGCGGCTTTCGCTGCCGAACGCTGAAAACCAGAACGCGCAAGCAAAGCTCGCGCGAACGGATTACAACAATGTCCAGGGATTCTAGCGCTTACACATCAAACTTCAAGTATCACTTTAAGTTTACTTGCTAGCGGTAACCGTCGTCGGGGCCATGGCGAGTGCGCGCTTGGCTTCGATGAAGGTTTTGCTCCAGTAGCTGTCACCCAGGTTGTCGACTCGAACACCACCACTGCGACGGCTGCTGGAGTGGATAAACTGGTTATCGCCCAAGTAGATACCGGCATGGCTTACGCGACCACGGCCAGCTGTACTAAAGAAAAGCAGATCACCGGGCTTGAGGTTGTTGCGCGCGACCAACGGAGCGTTCACGTTAATCATTTCGCGAGTGGAGCGTGGCAGGTTCATGCCCGCCTCTTCACGAAACAGATAGCCGATGAAACCGCTGCAGTCGAAACCGGCTTCGGAGGTGCCGCCAAAACGGTAACGGGTACCGATCAGGGACATGCCGCGTTCGAGGATGCTGTCGGCCAGAACTGGAAGCTGGTAAGGCTTGTTGCTGCCGAAATCGGCCAGTTCTTTTTCGGTTGCCACTTCTTCTTCGTAAACAGAAGCAGATTGTGCAGCAACGAATTTTGCCTGATTTTGAACCTGAGGCTTTTGCTGCTCTGCCACTTGTTGAGGGTGGGAGGCGCAACCAAACAACAGGGTAACGAGTGCGAGAGGCACGAGGGGTGCGAAGCGATTTAGCATGGGCACGACCGTGGCTGATATGTAAAGAAGTCGAGACTATGCCCACTATCACATCGATTTGCAAATTCAATCGTGATCTATGTGACTTCTTGTTTGGACTATGACATCTAAGCCCTTAACACCCTGTACCTGCCTTTTGCGTGGCCTTTCGGGCTCAAACGCGGGTTTTCTGACGCCTGTAATTTGCCGAAAGCCCCGAAAACAAAGGGCTGGCTACCAGCCGAGGGTTTCTTTCAGGAAGGGGATGGTCAGCTTGCGCTGGGCCTGTAAAGAGGCCTGGTCGAGCTGTTCGAGCAAATCGAACAACGCGCTCATGCTGCGAGTGCCACGGGTAAGGATGAAGTGCCCGACCTCGTCGGTGAGGTGCAGGCCGCGCCGGGAGGCACGCAATTGCAGGGCACGCAATTTGTCTTCGTCGGACAGCGGGCGCATCTGGAAGATCAGCGCCAGGGTCATCCGCGACTTGAGGTCGGCCAGCTTGATCGGCAATTCCCGTGGCGAAGTGGAAGCGGCTATCAGTAAGCGCCGGCCACTGTCTCGCAAACGGTTGAACAGATGGAACAGCGCCTCTTCCCAATCGGCCTTGCCGGCAATCGCCTGCAGGTCGTCCAGGCAGACCAGTTCGTATTGCTCAAGGTGATCGAAGATGCCAATGCCACGGTCCATCAACTCAGCCAGCGGCAGGTATACCGCCGGCTCGCCCATCTGCTCGAACCGCAGGCACGCAGCCTGCAACAGGTGGGTACGCCCTACGCCGTGCTTGCCCCACAGGTAGATCAGGCTTTCGGTCCACCCGGCGTCGGCTTCGCAGAGCCGCTCGACATAGCCGAGTGCAGCGGCATTGGCGCCTGGGTAGTAGTTGATAAAGGTGGCGTCATCACGCAGACGCACACCTAAGGGCAGCTGAATCGGTTTCATGCTGACTGAACGGCTCCAAACGAACCGTTAGTGGCCTCTGTGTAAAGTTTGCAAAGTTTATACCCGTGACGCCGGGCGCACAATGCAGCAGACCACAAGCAAAATCAAAGGTTTGCGTTAACTTGCTGGTTTTGCGCGGATTGTTTGACGCTAGAGACAACAAACCCGGCCTTGGCCGGGTTTGTGACACACGGTTTACAGATCAGGGTCTTCAACCCCCGTATACACGTCCGAATCCTTGTACAGATCGTGCACATGACGCACCAGCACCATGATCACCGCCGCCACTGGCAGCGCCAGCAAAATACCGGTAAAGCCAAACAGCTCACCGCCGGCCAGGATCGCAAAGATCACCGCCACCGGATGCAAGCCAATCCGATCCCCCACCAACAACGGCGTCAGCACCATGCCTTCCAGGGCCTGACCGACCATGAACACTGCAACAATCCCCAGCATCGGATACAGGTCGCCACCAAATTGGAACAGACCCGCCACCAACGCCGCACCGATACCGATCACAAAGCCCATGTACGGCACGATGGCCGCAAGACCGGCGATCAGGCCAATCAACAGCCCCAGCTCCAGGCCGATAGCCATCAAGCCCGCCGCGTAGATGATCCCCAGCGCCAGCATCACCAGCAATTGCCCCCGTACGAACGCGCCAAGTACCTCGTGACACTCTTCGGCCAGGGAAACGATGCGCTCCTCGCGATTACGTGGCAGCAGGCTGCGGATCTTGGCCATCATGATGTCCCAGTCGCGCAACAGGTAGAACGCCACCACCGGGATCAGCACCAGGTTGGTCAACCAGCCAATCAACGCCAGGCTGGACGCCGTGGCCTGGCTGAGCACCACGCCAACGATATCGGTGGTCTGGCCCATATGCTCGCTGATGGCCGCCTTGACCTTGTCGAACTTCCAGAAGCCGTCCGACAACCCCAACTTGGCCTGAGCCCACGGCATTGCGGTGTGCTGCAGCCAATCGAGCATCTGCGGCGCCAGTTCATAGAGGCGAAACAGTTGCTTGGCCAGCATCGGCACCAGCACCAACACCAAGGCCGTGATGATCAACGTGAACAGGGCGAACACCGCCACCACGCCCCAGGTACGCGACAGACCGACTTTCTCCAGGCGATCCACCACCGGATCGAACAGATAGGCCAGCAGCAACGCAACCAGGAACGGCGTCAGGATCGAATGCAGCAAAAACACAAAGACGCACAGCAGGGCAATCCCGCCAAGCCACACCCAACGACGCGTATCCGCCATAAACCACTCCACCTATATAAAGAAGAAAACTGCTACCAACGAAAACGCAGTTGCGCCTGGGGCTCAGGTGCGGCGGCCGGTTGACTGCCCTCCACCACGGCCGGCGCTTCATCCGCCGGCACTTCCTGCAACTTGGCCAGGTTCAACTGGCTACGCAACTGATCGGCGCTGCCATTGACGCGATACACAATGCGACTGCCATCCACCCACTGCGGCTGGGCGCCAAAAGGCTCAAGCAGATGACCCAGGGCGGCATAACGCTCAAGGGTCATGCCCTGCACCTCCAACAGCTGTTCGGTGCTCACACCCGGCTTGACCGCAAAGCGCGGTGCCAGTTTCTGGCTGACCGCCAGCATGACCGCATCGGCCACGGCGGCGGTGTCTGCACCTTGAGTCGTGCCCTGCTCGCTCTTATCGCCCAGCCACAGGCGCCATTTGGCTTGCCATTGGCTGCCTTCCTGGCGCGCATGCACAGCCAGTAACGCATCGGCGCCATAACGCTCGGAGGCGGCGCGCAGCGGTGTGGCGTCGGCGCTTTCCAAGTTCGGTGCGGTGGCGACTACTTGTTCATCCAGGTCGCCCAGCGGCAGGCGTAACGGCAAGCCACGGTGTTGGGCGGCACGGCGCAGTGCCTGGGCCACAGCCTGGCCATCGCCCACCAGGCTACTGCCTTCGGTGGAGTCGTTCAGCCACCAGCTCAGGATCGACGGCCGGTTGCTGCCCCAGATCGACAAGCCCGCCTCACGCAGGACACGATCGGTGCTGACCGGATCGAAATCCACTTGCAGGCTTTCCGGCGGGCCGGCGTCGTAGCCGTACTGGCTGATGATTTGTTGCGGGTCTTTACGCACCGCCGCCAAACCCGGGCCATCGGCGGCCTTGGCATCGCCGGTCAGGCGGATTACTAAGGTTTGCACGGCGCGCTGGGTGGCCTGGTCGCGCTCTTGGGGCGACTGGCTGCTCACCGGTTCGAGGACTTGATAGAGGCCATTGAGGGTTTCGGCATGACTCGCCAGGCTGACCAACGACAAACAGCCTACAAAGAAGAATTTACACAGACGCATGGAAGATTCCCGAACGACAAATTTAGCGGCTGGAACAGACCGCGTGAATCCGGTGTGGCAAGGCTGTGACCACAGCGACCGGTAAAACATTCACAGGGTCTTGGTAAGTTTTCGTACTGTCATAACGCTAGCGCAGTAAAGGCTATACCTTAATACGCACCAAGACAGGGGCGATTAGCATTTTTTTAACCTCATATGGCCCTGCTGTCGGCCCGAGGATGGCCGCTGCCCCTCAAGCCTGATAAAATCGCGCGCCTTCGCAGACCGTCAACGGCTGGGCCTTTTACCAAAAGCGCCTGCCCGCTCGGTCGTTACCCCTGAATCCCCCCTAAAGGCCTGGATCATGAGCAAGCAACCCTCCCTGAGCTACAAGGACGCCGGTGTAGACATCGACGCCGGTGAAGCATTGGTCGAACGCATCAAGAGCGTCGCCAAGCGCACTGCGCGCCCCGAAGTCATGGGCGGCCTGGGCGGTTTTGGCGCCCTCTGCGAGATCCCGGCCGGCTACAAACAGCCTGTGCTGGTGTCCGGCACCGACGGCGTGGGCACCAAGCTGCGCCTGGCCCTGAACTTGAACAAGCACGACAGCATCGGCATCGACCTGGTGGCCATGTGCGTCAATGACCTGGTGGTGTGCGGCGCCGAGCCGTTGTTCTTCCTGGACTACTACGCCACTGGCAAGCTCAACGTCGAGACCGCCACCCAGGTTGTGACCGGCATTGGCGCTGGCTGCGAGCTGTCGGGTTGCTCCCTGGTGGGCGGCGAAACCGCTGAAATGCCAGGCATGTACGAAGGCGAAGACTACGACCTGGCCGGCTTCTGCGTCGGTGTTGTGGAAAAAGCCGACATCATCGACGGCTCCAAGGTTGCCGCCGGTGATGCCCTGCTGGCCCTGCCATCCTCCGGCCCGCACTCCAACGGCTACTCGCTGATCCGCAAAATCATCGAAGTGTCCGGCGCCGACATCGAGAATATCCAACTCGACGGCAAGCCACTGACCGACCTGCTGATGGCCCCGACCCGCATCTACGTCAAGCCTCTGCTCAAGCTGATCAAGGACACTGGCGCGGTTAAAGCCATGGCCCACATCACCGGTGGCGGCCTGCTGGACAACATCCCGCGCGTACTGCCAAAAGGCGCCCAGGCGATCGTCGACGTGGCCAGCTGGCAGCGTCCTGCGGTATTCGACTGGCTGCAAGAGAAAGGCAACGTCAACGAAACCGAGATGCACCGCGTGCTGAACTGCGGCGTGGGCATGGTCATCTGCGTGGCGCAAGAGCACGTTGAAACCGCGCTGAACGTACTGCGCGAAGCGGGCGAGCAGCCTTGGGTCATCGGCCAGATCGCGACTGCCGCCGAAGGCGCAGCCCAGGTTGAACTGAAGAACCTCAAGGCTCATTAATGTCCCAGACCTGTGATGTCGTGGTGCTGCTCTCCGGCACCGGCAGTAACTTGCAGGCCCTGATCGACAGCACGCGCACCGGCGACAGCCCGGTGCGCATCGCTGCGGTGATCTCCAACCGCAGCGACGCCTACGGCCTGCAACGCGCCAGGGATGCGGGTATCGACACCCGCTCCCTGGATCACAAGGCGTTCGAGGGCCGCGAGGCCTTCGATGCGGCCTTGGTCGAACTGATTGACGCCTTCAATCCAAAACTCGTAGTACTGGCCGGTTTCATGCGCATCCTCAGCGCTGATTTTGTACGGCACTATGAAGGACGCCTCCTTAATATCCACCCTTCCCTGCTCCCCAAATACAAAGGCATGCACACGCACCAGCGGGCGCTTGACGCCGGCGACAGCGAACACGGTTGCAGCGTGCACTTTGTCACCGAGGAACTCGATGGCGGGCCTCTGGTCGTACAGGCAGTGGTTCCGGTAGAGTCTGACGACTCGGCGCAGACCCTTGCGCAACGGGTTCACACCCAGGAACACAGGATTTACCCGCTGGCAGTACGCTGGTTTGCCGAGGGGCGGTTGATTCTTGGTGACCAGGGTGCATTATTGGACGGTCAGTTACTTGCGGCCAGCGGCCACTTGATTCGAACCTAGGAGATTTTATGCGTCGCGCCTTGCTCTTCGCTTTTGCTCTGTTTGCCTTGCCTGCCGTGCAAGCAGCGGACCTTCACCCTTTCTCCGTGAGCTACACCGCCGACTGGAAACAGTTGCCCATGAGTGGTTCGGCTGAACGCAGCCTGGCCAAGAATGGCGATGGCACCTGGACCTTGAATTTCAAGGCCTCGATGATGATCGCCAGCCTCACTGAAACCAGCGTGATCCTGTTCGACAAGGACACCCTGCAACCCAAGAGCTACACCTTTGAACGTGGTGGCCTGGGTAAAGCCAAGAAGATCAATCTGGACTTCGATCAAACCGCCAAGAAAGTCACCGGTTTTGAAAACAAAGACCCGGTCAACGTAGCCCTGCAAAGCGGCATGCTCGACAAGTCGACCTACCAGTTGGCCCTGCAGCGCGACGTCGCCGCCGGCAAGAAAAGCATGAGCTACAACGTGGTCGAAGGCACCGACGTCGACACCTACGACTTCCGCGTGATCGGCCCGGAAAAGGTCCAGACCAAGGTCGGCTCCATCGACGCGATCAAGGTTGAGCGCGTGCGCGACCCGACGCAAAGCAAGCGCATCACCCAGATGTGGTTTGCCAAGGACCAAGGCGGCATCCTGGTCGCCCTGCGCCAGGTCGAGACCGACGGCAAGGAATACAACATCATGCTGCAGGACGGTACTGTTGACGGTAAGGCTGTCAAAGGTAGCTGATAGGCTGGTGAACTAAAGAGCCTCGCTGAATGCGGGGCTTTTTTTCGCCTGTAGGTTTTGTGTTGAAGCTGATATCGCCTTCGCGAGCAAGCCCGCTCCCACATTTGGAATGCATTCCCCTGTGGGAGCGGGCTTGCTCGCGAAAGCGTCGGCTGGGCCAATGCAAGGCTCAAGCCGGCCCCACACATGAAACTTCTGTCATAAAACTCCAGCCCTCACAACGCAAACCCCCAATTCTCAGGGCCTGCAGCACTGTTGCATTTCCCGCAAAGACTTGTTGCGCGAAAAGTCGGTTTACTTAGCAAGCTAACAAAACATATAAAAGAGACCTGCGACGACTTGCCGCAGACCCACCAGAGATTGGAGCAAGCAGATGACTGTAAAAGTAACTGAACGCGACGATGCACACATGTCCCACGAAGCGCTGGGCCATGGGATTCACATCTGGGACGTACACCAACAAGACCTGCTGGTCGGCATGTTTCACAACGAGAGTGATGCTCATAACTATAAGAACGAGCTTGAGTCGCTTGAGATGAAACGCCAGGCAGAAAGCTCCTGAGATCACCCCCATATTACTGTGGTGAGCGGGGCTTGTTGTGGTGAGCGGGCTTGCCCCGCGCTGGGTGGCGCAGCCGCCCCATTAAAAACGCCGCATTCTGTCAGGCAGAATGCGGCGTTTGGTTTTGGGGCCGCTTCGCGCCCCAGCGCGGGGCAAGCCCGCTCACCACAACAAACCCCGGTCACCACCGAGTCACGGCTACAGCCTTACCACATCAGATCATCCGGGATCTGGTAAGCCGCGTACGGATCATCCTCATCCGGCACCTGGCTTTCGGTGAGGATATTGAGCTGCACGATGCGCTCCGGTGCACGCTCCTGGATCTTCAGCGCCGCCTCACGCGGGATCACCTCGTAGCCGCCACCGTGATGCACGATCGCCAGGGAGCCGTTGCTCAGCTTGTTACGCATCAGCGTGTTGACCGACAGGCGCTTGACCTTCTTGTCATCGACGAAGTTGTAGTAATCCTCGGTGGTCAGCTTGGGCAGGCGCGAGGTTTCGATCAGTTGCTTGACCTGGGCCGTGCGAGCCTTGGCCTCGGCTTTTTCCTGCTGCTGGCGGTTCAGCTCCTGGTCACGCTTGACCTTCTCGGCCTTGGCTTCGGCAGCCAGGCGAGCCTGGGTGTCATCCGCCTCGATCTGGCCCTTATGGACCAGGCGCTGCTGCTTCTGTTTCTCTTTGCCGACCTGCTTGGCCTGCTTTTGGTTGACCAGACCTGCTTTGAGCAACTGATCGCGAAGGGAAATGCTCATGGTGCTTACTCACTTAGGCAGCCGCTCAACCGCAGCTGGACATATTCTTTTCTTGACGTTTGGCTTCGCCCCACAGGGCGTCCAACTCTTCGAGGGTGCAATCTTCTATGGGTTTGTGCGTGTCGCGCAATGCCTGCTCGATAAATCGGAAGCGCCGCTCAAATTTGGCATTGGCGCCACGCAGCGAGGTTTCCGGGTCGACCTTGAGATGACGGGCCAGGTTGACCGCGGCAAACAGCAGGTCGCCGACCTCATCAGCGATGGCCGCAGGGTCGTTGTCCGCCATGGCTTCGAGCACTTCATCCAACTCTTCGCGCACGTTGTCCACAACCGGCAAGGCCGAGGGCCAGTCAAAGCCGACCTGGCTGGCGCGCTTTTGCAGTTTGGCGGCGCGAGACAGAGATGGCAGCGCAGTGGGTACATCGTCCAGCAAGGACAATTGCTCCGGCGCGTCGGATTTTTCCGCACGCTCCTCGGCCTTGATCTGCTCCCAGCGCTGCTTGACCTGTTCCTCGCTCAGTTGCGGCACATCCAGCGGCGCGTACAGGTCGCCGGTGGGGAACACATGGGGATGACGGCGGATCAGCTTACGAGTGATGCTGTCGATTACCCCGGCAAATTCGAAACGCCCCTCCTCCCGCGCCAACTGGCTGTAATACACCACCTGGAACAACAAGTCCCCCAGCTCACCTTGCAGGTGATCGAAGTCGCCGCGCTCGATAGCATCGGCAACTTCGTAGGCCTCTTCCAGGGTATGCGGCACGATAGTGGCGTAGGTTTGCTTGATGTCCCAGGGGCACCCGTATTGCGGGTCCCGCAGGCGGTTCATCAGGTGCAGTAGGTCTTCAAGTGAATACATCAGTCTCTTTCCGCTGAAGTGGGAACGCTAGAGATCAAATGTGGGAGCGGGCTTGCTCGCGAAAGCGGTGTGCCAGTCAATACATCTGGTGACTGAACCACCGTATTCGCGAGCAAGCCCGCTCCCACACAAGCCCGCTCCCACATTTTAGTCCGCGCTCATCCCGCTAATCATGGTGTGCGGTTACGCCGTGTCTCAATGATGTTGGGCAACTGGGAAATCCGCCCCAGCAACCGCCCCAGTGCGTCCAGCCCCGGAATCTCGATGGTCAGGGACATCAACGCGGTGTTGTCCTCTTTGTTCGAGCGGGTGTTGACCGCCAGCACGTTGATCCGCTCATTGAGCAGCACTTGCGACACGTCTCGCAGCAAACCGGAACGGTCGTAGGCACGAATGACGATATCCACCGGATAGGTGAGCACCGGCACCGGCCCCCAGCTGACCTGGATGATCCGCTCCGGCTCGCGCCCGCCCAGTTGCAGCACCGAGGCGCAGTCCTGGCGGTGAATGCTCACGCCACGGCCCTGGGTGATGTAGCCGACGATGGCGTCGCCCGGCAATGGCTGGCAGCAGCCGGCCATTTGCGTCATCAGGTTGCCCACGCCCTGGATCTGGATATCGCCGCGCTTGCCAGGCTTGTAGCCGGTGGCTTTGCGTGGGATCAGCTCCAGTTGCTCGCTGCCGCGTTCCGGCTCGACCAACTGTTGCGCCAGGTTGACCAGTTGCGCCAAGCGCAGGTCACCGGCACCGAGGGCGGCGAACATGTCTTCGGCGATCTTCATGTTGGCCTTCTCGGCCAGCTTGTCGAAGTCCACCTGAGGCAAGCCCAGGCGTGCCAATTCGCGTTCGAGCAAGGTCTTGCCAGCGGCGACGTTCTGGTCGCGCGCCTGCAACTTGAACCAGTGGACGATCTTCGCCCGCGCCCGCGACGTGGTGATGTAGCCCAGGTTCGGGTTCAGCCAGTCGCGACTCGGCGTACCGTGCTTGCTGGTGATGATCTCGACTTGCTCACCGGTTTGCAGACTGTAGTTGAGCGGCACGATGCGCCCGTTGATCTTGGCGCCTCGGCAGTTGTGGCCGATTTCGGTGTGCACGCGGTAGGCAAAATCCAGCGGCGTCGCGCCCTTGGGCAAGTCGATGGCGTGGCCGTCGGGGGTGAAGATGTAGACCCGGTCTGGCTCGATATCCACCCGCAGCTGTTCGGCCAGGCCGCCGATATCGCCCAACTCTTCGTGCCATTCCAGCACTTGGCGCAGCCAGGAGATTTTCTCTTCGTACTGGTTGGACCCGGCCTTGACGTCGGTGCCCTTGTAGCGCCAGTGCGCGCACACGCCCAGCTCGGCCTCTTCGTGCATGGCGTGGGTGCGGATCTGCACTTCCAGCACCTTGCCCTCGGGGCCGATCACGGCGGTGTGCAGCGAGCGGTAACCGTTTTCCTTGGGGTTGGCGATGTAGTCGTCGAATTCTTTCGGGATGTGCCGCCACAGGGTATGGACGATACCCAGCGCGGTGTAGCAATCGCGCATCTCTGGCACCAGCACGCGCACCGCACGTACGTCGTAGATCTGGCTGAACGCCAGGCCCTTGCGCTGCATTTTGCGCCAGATGGAATAAATGTGTTTGGCACGGCCGCTGATGTCGGCATCAACGCCGGTGGCCTGCAACTCGGAACGCAGCTGGTTCATCACATCGGTGATGAAACGCTCACGATCCAGCCGCCGCTCGTGCAGCAGCGTGGCAATCTGTTTGTATTGGTCGGGTTCGAGGTAGCGGAAGGACAAGTCCTCCAACTCCCACTTGATGTGGCCGATACCCAGGCGATGCGCCAGCGGCGCGTAGATGTCGAACACCTCGCGGGCCACGCGGTTGCGCTTCTCGTCATCGGCGGTCTTCACCGCACGGATCGCGCAGGTGCGTTCGGCCAGCTTGATGAGGGCGACGCGTACGTCGTCGACCATCGCCACCAGCATCTTGCGCAGGTTCTCGACCTGGCCCTGGGTGCCCAGCACCATGGACTGGCGCGGGCTGAGGCTGGCGCTGATGGCCGCCATGCGCAGCACGCCGTCGATCAGCTTGGCCACCACGGCGCCGAAGCGCTGGCTGACGGTGGGCAACTGGATATGCCCTTCACGCACGCCGCGATAGAGCACGGCGGCGATCAGCGAATCCTGGTCCAACTTGAGATCGGCAAGGATCTCGGCGATCTCAAGCCCGGTACGAAAGCTTGAAGTGCCTTCGGCCCACAGGTTCTTGGCCGCATTGTCTTGCTGCTCAGACTCACGAGCGAACTCGCAGGCTGCCTTCAAGGCTTCACGGTCCAGTGCCGGGTCGACACTGACGGCATGATCCAGCCATGCCTCGAGATTGATACTGCCGTCGGTGTTGATCGGCTGGTGTGCTCTCACCTGTACCATCTTGCTTACCTTCCCTACGACGCACCTTCGATGCGCCAGAAATCATCGCTGACCTGCTTTACCTATTAAAGCTTACGCACGCTCCCTGGCAGGTCACGGCCATGGAGCATGCAGGCCAGTCGGATTAAACGGGCATCCTAGCCCGCTTCAAATAACGCCATGGCCTCGACATGCGCTGTCTGCGGAAACATGTCGAGGATCCCGGCACGTTTTAGCCGGTAGCCTTGCTTGACCAACTCAACCGTGTCCCGCGCCAGCGTGGCCGGGTTGCAGGACACATACACCAGGCGCTTGGCCTTGAGGGTCGCGAGTTTGCGCACAACCTCCAGGGCACCGTCACGGGGTGGGTCCAAGAGTACCGCAGAAAAGCCCTGTTTGGCCCATTCTGCATCGGTCAAAGGCTGGGACAAATCGGCCTGAAAAAACTGCGCATTATGCAAATCGTTGCTGACGGCATTGAGAGCCGCCCGGTCCACCATGGTCTGCACACCTTCCACCGCCACCACTTCACGCACCTGGCGCGCCAGTGGCAGGGCGAAGTTGCCCAGGCCGCAAAACAAGTCCAGCACCCGCTCATCGGGTTGTGGCGCCAGCCATTGCAGGGCTTGGGCCACCATCGCTTCGTTGACTGCGGCGTTAACCTGCACGAAGTCGCCGGGGCGGTAGGCCAGTTCCAAGTCCCACTGTTCCAATCGAAAACCCAACGCCGCGTCGGCGTCTACCGGCTCCGGCTGCCCCTCGCCATGCAGCCACAATTGGGCTTCATGGAAGGCGCAAAATTCTTTCAGCACGTGCAGGTCAGCATCGGACAACGGCGCCATATGCCGCAGCAACACAGCAATGGACGTACCGCTGAACAATTCCACATGCCCCAACGCCTGGGGTTTGCTCAAGCGGCGCAACATGTTCGGCAAGCGCTGCATGATCGGTTGCAAGGCCTGTACCAGCACCGGGCAATCGTCAATCGCGACAATGTCCTGGCTGGCCACGGCACGGAAACCCACGTCAAGTTTCTTCGCCTTGGCATCCCAGCGCACGGCCACGCGGGCGCGGCGGCGGTAGCCAAACTCAGGCCCGCTCAAAGGCTGCGCCCACTCTTGCGGTTCGACCCCCGCCACGCGGGACAGTTGCTCGGCGAGCATGCGCTGTTTCAGGGCAAGCTGTTCGACATGGGGCAAGTGTTGCACGCTGCAACCGCCACAGCGGCCAACGTGGGCACAAGGCGCCGGGCGGCGCAATTCGCTGGCCGTGAACACACGCTCGGTGCGGGCCTCGACGATCTTGCCGTGGGCGCCCAACACCCGCGCTTCCACTTCTTCGCCGGCCAGCGCGCCATTCACAAACCAAGTGCGGCCTTCGAAGAACACAATGCCGCGGCCATCATTGGCCAGGCGCTCGATGGTCAGGCGTTGTTTCTTGCCTACCGGAATCTGCGGGGCCCGGCTGCCGCCCGTCGGTTGGAAGCGCAGGCCTCTCTCGTGCTTGGCCATCAGTTGGGTTCGTCGAAAATGCCGGTCGACAAGTAACGGTCGCCTCGGTCACAGATGATCGCGACGATCACCGCGTTTTCCACTTCTTTAGACAACCGCAGCATGCCGGCCACGGCGCCACCAGAGGACACGCCACAGAAGATGCCTTCTTCACGGGCCAGGCGGCGGGTGGTGTCTTCGGCTTCACGCTGGGCCATGTCGATGATGCGGTCCACGCGCGTGGCGTTGTAGATCTTCGGCAGATACTCTTCGGGCCAACGGCGGATACCTGGGATGGCAGCGCCTTCCATCGGTTGCAGGCCAACGATCTGGATCGCCGGGTTCTGCTCCTTGAGGTAGCGCGAGTTGCCCATGATGGTGCCGGTGGTGCCCATGGAGCTGACGAAATGGGTGATGGTGCCCCCGGTCTGGCGCCAGATCTCCGGGCCAGTGGTGGTGTAGTGCGCCTCGGGGTTGTCGCCGTTGGCGAACTGGTCCAGCACCTGGCCACGGCCTTCGGCGGCCATGCGCTCAGCGAGGTCGCGGGCGCCTTCCATGCCCTCTTCCTGGGTCACCAGCACCAGCTCGGCGCCGTAGGCGGTCATCGCCGCCTTGCGCTCGGCGCTGCCGTTGTCGGGCATGATCAGTACCATCTTGTAACCCTTGATCGCAGCGGCCATGGCCAGTGCGATCCCGGTGTTGCCCGAGGTGGCTTCGATCAGGGTGTCGCCGGGCTTGATCTGCCCGCGCAGCTCGGCGCGGGTGATCATCGACAGCGCCGGGCGGTCCTTCACGGAACCGGCCGGGTTGTTCCCTTCAAGCTTGAGCAACAGGGTATTGCTGGTTTCACCCGCCATGCGTTGCAAGCGGACCAGGGGCGTGTTGCCGACGCAATCGGCGATTGTAGGGTACTGCAAGGTCATGGCGTATTCGCAATCCAGACTGCGGGGCGCACATCATACCGGGAAAGGTCGGCGGGCCATATCACGCAAAGTGCGGTGCTTATGGCTTAAAGGAATAAGCCAGTCATGAGTCGATGGACCGATCGCCATGGTTTCTCTGAAACACCTCCTTCCCCATTGCCGCGATCTGGCCGTCGATCAACGCCTCGAAAGGTTTCAACAACGGCTCGAAAGACAGTGGTTCTTCCAGCACATCCAATGCCTGCACAATGGCTTCAATCGTCGACAATGCGCCCGGCGCTGGCGCCTTGCGCAGCCGATAACGGGAAACCCCACCCTCGGCCAGGGTGACTCGAGGCAATGCGGCCAGCAACGGGTTGAGGTGTAGCATCTTGCGCGCCTTGCGCCAGGTGCCATCGGGCACCACCAGTAACAGCGGCTCATCGCCCGGCGCATAAGCGTGCAACGCCTGGGCATCGTCCGCCGGAAACAACAACCGCGCCTGATAGCCAGGCACATCCAATACTGCCGGCAAGTCCTCAAACACCTCCCCCACCAGCAACTGCGCATTGTTCAACCCCAACGCCGCCAGCCGTGCGGTGTTGAGCGCATGGTTGACCTCGCTGGGGTGCTGCAACAGCAACACGCGAGTGCGGCTGTCGAGGCTGGGGATCAGCGGGCACAAACAGTGGGTGAGCGGCCTGAGGCATCGGGAACATTGGGGTCTGGACATGGTTTATCAGGCCTGGTTGAGCTGGGTTTTGAGCAAGTCACGGAACGTCTGGATCAGCGGTTCACGGCTACGGCCACGACGCATGATCATCGAGAACGGCGCCTGATAACCGAAGGTGGCTGGCAGCAATACACGCAGGTCACCTTTGTCGGCCCAGGCCTGAGCGTAGTGCTCGGGCAGGTAACCAATGTAGGCGCCAGACAGCACCAAAATCAGCTGTGCCTCCATACTTTCCACCGTAGCCGCGCTGTGCTTGAAGCCATGGCGCGCCAATTCCGCCTGGCTCCAATAGCCGCGACCGACCATGCGTTGCTGGGTGATCACCTGTTCGGGGATACGCCTTTCATTGAACAAAGGATGTCGCGTACTGCAATACAACCAATGTTGCTCGCGATACAGCGGCATATAGATCAACCCGCTCATGCGATTGGAAAAGGCGCCGATGGCCAAATCCAGGCGGTTGTCCTGGACGCCGAGTTGCAGTTCATACGGGCTCATCACCGATAAGTGCAGGTGTACCGCCGGGTGTTCCAGGCTGTAGGCACCAATGACCTCGGCGAACGGCAAGGCCTTGTCGCTGACGGTGGAGTCGAGTACCCCGAGCTTAAGGGTGCCGCGCAACTCGCCTTTCAGCGCGGCAGCGTATTGCTCGAAGCCTTCCAGTTCGCCCAGCAGGCGCAAGGTTTCCTGGTGGAACAACTCACCCTTGCTGGTCAGGCTGAACCCTCCGCGCCCGCGATGGCACAGCACCAGGCCCAACGCCGACTCCAGCTGGCTCATGTAGGTGCTGATGGCCGAGGTGGACAGGTTGAGTTCGTGCTGCGCATTGGCGAACCCCTGGTGACGCACGACGCTGACGAAGATGCGCAGGAGTTTCAGGTCGGGCAAGGCGTTGGCCATCGGATCTCCAGATACATACAAAACCCTGTGGGAGCGGGCTTGCTCGCGAAAGCGCTGGGTCAGTCAAAATACCTGCGACTGACACACCGCTTTCGCGAGCAAGCCCGCTCCCACATTTGAACGGAGTTTACCCCAGGCATTAGTTTAGAAAAATCTGAACTAAGTATTTGCCCCTGCCGATTCTTTCGTTTCCCGGTATTTCGCAGAATCGGCCCCTAATAAACAAAACAACGATGAGGCACTCCCGTGGACAAGATTTTCCACCAACCACTGGGCGGCAACGAAATGCCGCGCTTTGCCGGCATCGCCACCATGATGCGACTCCCCCACCTGCAAACCGCCAAGGGTCTGGACGCGGCCTTTATCGGCGTGCCCCTGGACATCGGCACCTCGCTGCGCGCCGGCACCCGTTTCGGGCCGCGTGAAATCCGCGCCGAATCGGTGATGATCCGCCCCTACAACATGGCCACCGGCGCCGCTCCGTTCGACTCGCTGTCGGTGGCCGACATCGGCGACGTGGCGATCAACACCTTCAACCTGCTCGACGCCGTGCGCATCATCGAAGAAGCCTACGACGAGATCCTCGAACACGACGTGATCCCGATGACCCTGGGCGGCGATCACACCATCACCCTGCCGATCCTGCGCGCCATCCACAAAAAACACGGCAAGGTCGGCCTGGTGCACATCGATGCCCACGCCGATGTGAACGACCATATGTTCGGCGAGAAAATCGCCCACGGCACCACCTTCCGCCGCGCCGTGGAAGAAGGCCTGCTGGACTGCGACCGCGTAGTACAGATCGGCCTGCGCGCCCAGGGCTACACCGCCGAAGACTTCAACTGGAGCCGCAAACAGGGGTTCCGTGTGGTCCAGGCCGAAGAATGCTGGCACCACTCCCTCGCGCCGTTGATGGCCGAAGTGCGTGAAAAAGTCGGCGGCGGCCCGGTGTACCTGAGTTTTGACATCGACGGCATCGACCCGGCCTGGGCGCCTGGCACCGGCACCCCGGAAATCGGCGGCCTCACCACCATCCAGGCCATCGAAATCATCCGTGGCTGCCAAGGCCTGGACTTGGTTGGTTGTGACTTGGTAGAAGTTTCGCCGCCCTACGACACCACCGGCAACACCTCGCTGCTAGGCGCCAACCTGCTGTACGAAATGCTCTGCGTACTGCCCGGCGTGGCGCATCGCTGATGAGCGCGCAAGCCGTGCTGCAAGCCGCCGCCGACCTGGTGGCGGCCTTCGCCCGCAATGACCGCGCCGCCTACTTCGGCGCGTTCAGCAGTGACGCAACGTTTGTGTTCTACACCCTCCCCCAACCGCTGCTCAGTCGCGATGCCTACCAGGCGTTGTGGGACAGCTGGCGCGAGGACGAGGGGTTCGAAGTGCTGTCGTGCACGTCGAGCAACGCCTTTGTCAGCCTGCAAGGCGACGTGGCGATTTTTATTCATGACGTGGCCACCGAGCTGCGCATGAACGGGGAGCAATTTTTTAGCCAGGAACGCGAGACCATTGTCTTCAAACGACAAGGATCTCGCACAGAACAAAAAGAAGGCCTGTGGCTGGCCTGTCACGAACATTTGTCCGCTGTGCCGGAAGGGCTGCCGCCCCCTTAGCCAATGTGATCGGAGCTGATCATGAATAATAAAAACAACGATAAAAGTATTCGCAAGATAGAAACCAACGGGGTCGAACAGATCCCAGACCACGAACGTACCGCCGGCCCCAAGGATCTGTTCCGCCTGATCTTCGGCGGTGCCAATACCTTTGCCACTGCCGTGCTGGGTTCTTTCCCGGTGCTGTTCGGCTTGTCGTTCCAGGCCGGGGTCTGGGCGATTGTGCTGGGCGTGCTGGTGGGCGCGCTGATCCTGGCGCCCATGGGGCTATTCGGGCCGATCAATGGCACCAACAACGCCGTGTCTTCCGGTGCGCACTTTGGCGTGCACGGGCGGATTGTCGGCTCGTTTCTGTCGTTGCTGACAGCAATTGCCTTCTTCTCACTGTCGGTGTGGAGCTCAGGCGATGCGCTGGTGGGCGGTGCGAAACGTCTTATCGGCCTGCCGGAAACCGACCTGACCCTGGGCCTGGCCTACGGCGTGTTCGCGATTCTGGTGCTGACCGTGTGCATCTATGGCTTTCGCTTCATGCTGTGGGTCAACCGCATCGCGGTATGGGCGGCGAGCCTGCTGTTCCTGCTGGGTATCTTCGCCTTTGCGCCGGCCTTTGACAGCCACTTCGCCGGCAGCATCGCCATGGGCCAGACGGGTTTTTGGGCAGCGTTCATTGGTGCGGCGCTGGTGGCCATGAGCAATCCGATTTCCTTCGGTGCGTTTCTGGGCGACTGGTCGCGCTACATCCCGCGTGAGACGCCGAAAATGCGCATCATGCTGGCGGTGGTGCTGGCGCAAATCGCCACCTTGATCCCGTTCCTATTCGGCCTGGCCACCGCGACCATCGTGGCGATCAAGGCACCGGACTACATCGCGGCCAACAACTATGTCGGCGGCTTGCTGGCGGTAGCACCAAGCTGGTTCTTCCTGCCGGTGTGCCTGATCGCGGTGATCGGCGGCATGTCCACCGGCACCACCTCGCTGTATGGCACGGGGCTGGACATGTCCAGCGTGTTCCCGCGCCTGCTGTCGCGGGTCAAGGCCACGCTGCTGATTGGGGTGATGTCGATTGCCTTCATCTTTATCGGACGTTTCGCCGCCAACCTGGTGCAGAGCGTATCGACCTTCGCCGTGCTGATCATCACCTGCACCACGCCGTGGATGGTGATGATGATCATCGGACTGATCGTGCGTCGCGGCTTCTACTGCCCGGATGATTTGCAGGTGTTCACCCGTGGTGAAACCGGCGGCCGCTACTGGTTCAGCCATGGCTGGAACTGGCGCGGGCTGGGGGCGTGGATTCCGAGTGCGTTGGTGGGGCTGTGCTTCGTCAACTTGCCGGGGCAGTTTGTCGGGCCGCTGGGCAATTTGGCTGATGGCATTGATATCAGTTTGCCGGTGACGCTGGGGTTGGCGTCGGTGGTTTACCTGACCTTGCTGCGCGTTTTTCCTGAGCCGGCTGCGGTGTATGGGCCCAAGGGGCTGGTTCCCAGCCCAGCGGGAGCAAGCTCCCTCGCCACACAAAGCGCGCCTTCTGCATAAAACAATAATCGGAGAACCGCCGTCATGGCTTTGGATTTATTCGTCGTACTCATCTACGCCGCCGGCATGCTCGTGCTCCGCTATTACGGCATGCGCCGTGCCAAGACCCACGAAGACTATTTGGTGGCCGGTCGCAACCTGGGGCCGTCGCTGTACATGGGCACCATGGCCGCCACGGTATTGGGCGGCGCATCCACCGTCGGCACCGTGCGCTTGGGTTATGTACATGGCATCTCCGGCTTCTGGCTGTGCGCCGCGCTGGGCGCCGGGATCATTGCGCTGAACCTGTTCCTGGCCAAGCCGCTGCTGAAGTTGAAGATCTTTACCGTCACCCAGGTGCTGGAAAAACGCTACAACCCCATGGCGCGCCAAGCCAGCGCGGTGATCATGCTGGCCTACGCGCTGATGATCGGCGTGACCTCGATCCTGGCCATCGGCACGGTGCTGCAAGTGCTGTTCGGCCTACCGTTCTGGATCTCGGTGCTGCTGGGCGGTGGCGTGGTGGTGGTGGTGTATTCGACCATCGGCGGCATGTGGTCGCTGACCCTCACCGACATCGTGCAATTCGTGATCAAGACCGTCGGCCTGATGTTTATCCTGCTGCCGATCTGCCTGTACCGCGTTGGCGGCTGGGACGAACTGGTGGCCAAGCTGCCAGCGTCGAGTTTCAGCTTCACCGCGATTGGCTGGGACACGATCATCACCTACTTCATGATCTACTTTTTCGGCATCCTGATCGGCCAGGACATCTGGCAACGAGTGTTCACCGCCCGTGACGAAAAGGTCGCCAAGTACGCAGGCACTTTCGCTGGCTTCTACTGCATCCTTTACGGCCTGGCCTGTGCGTTGATCGGTATGGCGGCCCATGTGCTGATCCCGGACCTCGACAACGTCAACAACGCCTTCGCCGCCATCGTAAAAGTCTCGCTGCCGGACGGCATCCGTGGCCTGGTGATTGCAGCGGCGCTGGCCGCAATGATGTCCACCGCCAGCGCCGGTTTGCTGGCTGCGTCTACCGTATTGACCGAAGACCTACTGCCGCGTTTGCGTGGCGGTAAACAGTCGAGCCTGGCGATCAACCGCCTGTTCACGATGTTGACCGGGATTGCCGTGCTGGGGATCGCGCTGGTGGTGAACGACGTGATCAGTGCATTGACCCTGGCCTACAACCTGTTGGTGGGCGGTATGTTGATCCCGCTGATCGGTGCGATCTTCTGGAAGCGCGCAACCACGTCCGGGGCGATTACGTCGATGACCCTGGGCTTTGTGACGGCGCTGGTGTTCATGGTCAAGGATGGGCTGGATGCGAACACGCCGATCTACTACAGCCTGGCGATTGGGCTGGTGAGTTTCGTATTGGTGAGCTTGTTGTCGCGAAAGCCTGCGGCGGTAGCGGCTCGGGCGGTTTGATGGGCAACGGGATTTAGAGCGGTTTCTTCAGCGGGCACGACGTCGGATGTCGTGCTCGTTTTTTTATAATTCAACTTTCATGTTTGAGCTTGGCCTGGATAACGTCCTGTACCAAACAGGCCCATACCAAGGCCCGCGTTGCACTTGCGCAATAAGTTTCGTCGGTCGCGATTCGATGATAAGCACCGCAATAAACAATCGAATGTCCGTTCTCCCCTCCAGTGGCAGTAACAACGAAATGCTCTCTACTCAGCTCAGCAATTTGGGCCAAGCTCAGAGGCGCGGACACGAACTCCACACCGGAGCGCTGCAAAAGCGCCTCCAGTTCATTCATTAGATGGGCAGTGTCCATTCCCAACGATTGATTGTCGGCAAGGAGCTTTTCAAACAACGTGATACCTGCACGATTGCACTCAATGGCCAAATACTGGTCTGTGCCGTGGTGACTGGCGCCATCACCCTCCTGATTTCCGCCATACACCGTAACCTGATAATTCGCGAGACGAAGCATCACCGCCTGGAACAGGCCGTTGATTCCCCTGCCGATGACTGACACACGCGCAGCCCCGGCATCTACCGGCTGGGCGGGGATCGTCAATGAGTGTGAGAGCTTGCGCCTCACAAGACCGTGCAAGGCCATCATGCTCAGTTGGATCGCGACCGCATAGTCAAGGTCGCACTGACAGGCTTCGGTGGTCGCCGCCTGGGTAGTCAGCGTTGCCGGGTTGCACCATGTGGAGACACAGCAGCCAAGTGCTTGCGTGCGCAGTCGAAACGCATCCAATGTCGCAGGCCCGTAATCCACTACAAGCTGGATACCTTGCGCTGCCGCCAACGCCTGCAACGCCGCATCGCTAAAGACATCTGGTTTGGCGATACAGACGAGGCGCGCTTGTGCAGGCAGGCATTGAATGAGGGCCTGATTAATGCAATGAGTGGTTTCATCATTCAGGGGTAAACAGAGGGCGACAGCATTGGCACCCTCCAGAGCCTCGTGCCAGTCCACAACAAACGACACTCTGCTGTCAGCGTCGGGCACTGGCTGCTTTCGACTCAATACCTTGATCCGAACACATGGCTCTCGATCAAGCAGCAACTTGACCAGCTCCTTACCCACATTGCCGTATCCCAGCACACACACATCACGGGGTATGGAGCCATCGGCCTGTGTCAGCCAATGGGCGATGTAAGCCGCGACGTGCGGCGCGTTGACCCCAGGCGTATTGATTACTCGAATGTCGTTTGACCGGCACAGGTCCAGCCTCACCTTATCCAGACTTGTGCCTCTGCGGACCAAGCTCAGTTCTGCGAAGGGGTGAGATACCCGCCACTGGCCGATGACGTCTGCATCGATAACTTGATCCCCAACAATGATCACTGATGGACGCAGGAGTGCAATCTGTATCAGCAGGGCTTGCTTGGTCAATGTTGAGGGAAGAAACACCACGTTGCTGGGTGCATCGGCCCTCCAGCGTTTCGACACAGGTGCGATTTGCAAGATCGTTTCGGTCGTGGCAATCAGTGACGCGGTGACTGGCGGAGCGCTTGAGAGCGACATGGCTGGATCTCCATCAATACGGACTTATCGATGTGTTAGGCCACTGCCGAAATACGTGTGCGCGTTATCCGATTACAGTGGCCGTACTTGCTGACGGCACTGAACCTACGCGCATCTGAAAAACTAAATAAGCCAGCCAGTTCTGATAAGCAGGTAGCTCGATTCCTACGCTTGGATGTCATTGGCGTACTGGGGAGGAGGATGTGGCGAATAGCTGGATAGGGAATGGTTACTTCAGCGGGTGCGACACCGGATGTTTCACCCGCCAGGTGTGCCTGGCATACAACCCACTGTGGGAGCGGGCGTGCTCGCGAAAGCGGTGTATCGGCCAATTATTCATCGACTGACACACCGCCTTCGCGAGCAAGCCCGCTCCCACATTTTTAATTCAGCTTTGACCGGTGATTACCTGCGACGCGGCCGACGCTGCTCGTCATCCGTACGAATCGGTATGGGTTGCATCGGCGGCTCGATCAAGCCCAGTGCAACACCAAGGTCGTGGAGCCAGTTTTGAATTTTCTCTTTCATGGTGTGCCCCCTTTGAGGGTAATNGCGGCCGACGCTGCTCGTCATCCGTACGAATCGGTATGGGTTGCATCGGCGGCTCGATCAAGCCCAGTGCAACACCAAGGTCGTGGAGCCAGTTTTGAATTTTCTCTTTCATGGTGTGCCCCCTTTGAGGGTAATGCTGGCAGGCGCCAATTCTGTCGCCTTTTCCTACACTGATAGTAGCCCTAAGTCCTACGTAATGCTTGAACGAAACCACAACGAACTATTACTGAATTGATTCAAATCCTGACGGATCGTTCAAGCAATGGCGCGTGTGTCTTGCACCACCTCGGCCTTGCCCGCGTGCTGCAAGTCGATCCATGCGTTGAGGTTAGCGCCGAGCATACCCTTTCGCCACATCAGCCAGGTGGTTGCAGTGGCAAAAGGCCCTGTCAACGGATGAACGGACACGCTGTGCTTGCCTGGCAGGCTGTCGAGCATGGATTCAGACATCAAGGCCACCCCGGAACCGGCGATTACACAGGCCAGCATGCCCTGATAAGACTCAATCTCAATCGCCCGGCCCATGGCGACATGGTCGTGGGAAAACCACGTCTCCAGCCGCGTGCGATAGGCACAACTGCGCCGGAAGGTGAACACCGAACGTCCCGCCACATCCTGCGGCCCCCGCACGGGCGGGTGATCGGCCTCACAGATCAAGACCAGGCGCTCTTCACACAACGGCACACCGTCCAAGGTGGCGATGGTGATTGGGCCATCTACAAACGCAGCGTCCAGGCGACCGGTAATCAAGCCTTCGAGCAACTCTCCGCTGGGCGCCGATTGCACCTGCAGGTTCACCATCGGATAAGCCTTGTGATAGCTCGCCAGCAGCTTGGGTAAGTGCACTGCGGCCGTGCTGTACATGCTGCCCAGTACAAAATCCCCAGCAGGTTGGCCGCCCTGCACTGCGCTGTGGGCTTCGTCGTGTAGGGCAAGCAGACGGGTGCTGTAGTCCAACAACACTTTGCCCGCCGGAGAAAGTTGCAAACGCTGGCGCTCACGCACGAACAACTCGACGCCCAGTTGCTCCTCCATTTGCTTGAGCCGGGTCGACAGGTTCGACGGCACGCGATGCAGGCGCTCGGCCGCACGGGTGATGGAGCCTTCTTCGGCCACGGCCTGGAAAATGCGCAATTGACTGAACTCCATACCTTTCTCCAAAACTGAACAAGTTACTCACTATTATTCAATTTTACAGAAAGTCAATCGGCTTTAGCCTGAAGGTCAATCGCTGACCGGCAGGAAACCTGATCATGTCACCCCTCATTCGCTTACTCGCCAGCTTTGTCGCCCTGATGATGGCCATGGGCATTGGTCGTTTCGCCCTCACCCCGCAAATGCCGCACTTACTCAGCGAAGGGCAGATCGACCTGACAGGCGCCGGCCTGATCGCAGCGGCCAATTATTTGGGCTACTTCGTCGGCGCGGTGGATTCGATCTTTGCCCGCAGCCATCACCACGTGCGCGGGCGTTTATATGGCGGGCTGTGGTTGTGTGTGCTGCTGACCCTGGCGTCGTACTGGGCCCATGGGTTCTGGCCCCATCTGCTGCTGCGCTTTGGTACGGGTGTGGCCAGTGCCTGGGCGCTGGTGATGATCACCAGCCTGAGCCAACCGCTGGCGATTGCCGCCGGGCGCCCACGTCTTGGTGCGTTGGTATTTGCCGGGCCGGGGATGGGGATTTTACTCACCGGGTTGCTAGCGCTGGGCTCGAACCTGCTGGGGCAAGGTTCGGCAACGTTGTGGTTGGTGTATGGCGTGGTTGCGCTGGTGATGCTGTTGGCGATCCTGCCGTTCCTGCCGCAACCAAGCCCGACGACCGCAGCCGAAACGAAGGCCGCCAGCAATCAAAGCATCGCGCACCTGTGCTGGATCTATTTCTTGTTCGGCCTGGGCTACATCATCCCGGCAACGTTTTTAGCGCAGATGGCCAACGCGCAGTTCAAAGGCGCCTGGCAGGCCGATCTGTTCTGGCCCTGCTTTGGCCTGGCGGCCGCGATAGGCGTAGGCGTGGCAAGCCTGCGCCGCAAAGATCCCCACACTACCCGCCGTTGGTTGATGACCACGCTGTGGCTGCAAGCCGCCGGGGTATTCGCCTGCCTGTTGGGTAATGGCTGGGGCCTGGCGCTGGGGGTGTTGCTGTGCGGTGCGCCGTTCCTGGCGTGCATGCAGTTGGTGATGGCTCGCCTGCGGGACATCGCGCCCCACGGCTACCAGCGCAGCACCGGCCTGCTGACGGCCAGTTTTGCCATCGGTCAATTGGGCGGGCCGTTGCTGGCGTCGGTGAGCAGTCACCTGAGCGGTGGCCTGCAACCGGCGCTGGTGATCGCCGGCGCCGGCTTGTTGGTGGCAGGCTCGGTATTAATCAGCCTGCAACCATCGGTACGGGTACGCGAACCTGCTCACGTCGCGCCAGCACCAGGAAAAACAGCCCACCCAGGAAACACCCGGTAAACCAGGCGAAATTGGCCATGCCTTGCAACGCCGGAGTGAAGGTGATCGCGACGCCCACCAATGTCGCCGGCACCAACGCTTTTACCGCCGTCCAGTTCACGCCGCCGTCGAAGTAATAGCGCCCGCTGGGGCTGTCATCGAACAGCGCATCCACGTCGATCTTCTGCTTTTTGATCAAGTAGAAGTCCACCAACAGAATGCCGAACAACGGCCCGATAAAGGCGGCGAGAATGTCCAGGGTGTAATGGATCATCAGCGGGTTGTTGAACAGGTTCCAGGGCGTGATAAAAATCGACGCCACGGCGGCGATCATGCCACCGGCACGCCAGCTGATTTTGCTCGGCGCGATGTTGGCGAAGTCGAACGCCGGCGATACAAAGTTGGCGACAATGTTGATGCCAATCGTCGCGGTCACAAAGGCAAAGGCGCCCAGCAACACCGCCATGCTGTTATCGATACGTGACACGGTGGCGATCGGGTCGTGGAGCATTTCCCCAAACACCGGCAAGGTGCCCGAGACAATCACCACCGTAACCAACGAGAACGCCAGGAAATTCACCGGCAGCCCCCAGAAATTGCCACGCCGCACGTCATGCATGCTGCGGCAGTAGCGGCTGAAATCACCAAAGTTCAACGTCGGCCCGGAGAAGTAAGACACCACCAACGCCGTGGCGACGATCACCTGGCCAAACGCCTGCCAGCCCGACAGGGATTTTTCCGCCAGGGTAAAGCTGATATTCGCCCAGCCCGCCTTCCACACGATCCAGCCCGCCAGGGCAAACATCACCGCATACACTACTGGCCCGGCCCAATCGATAAAACGGCGGATGGACTCCATCCCAGCCCAGAACACCGCCGCTTGCAGCACCCAAAGGCTAAGGAAACCAAACCAACCGAGGTATGACAGGCCTGCGAAATGCGGCTCCGCATACACTGCCATCTGTGGGAAAAAGCGCAGCACCACAATGATCAGGGCACTCGACGCCAGATACGTCTGAATCCCATACCAAGCCACCGCGATAAGGCCGCGGATCACTGCGGGAATATTCGCGCCGAATACACCAAAGGCCAACCGACAGATTACCGGGTACGGCACTGCGGCCTGCTGACTCGGCTTGGCCACCAGGTTGGCGATCAACTGCACGATGCAGATACCGGCAAGCAAGGCGATCAACACCTGCCAACTGGCCAGGCCCAAGGCAAACAAACTGGCGGCGAACACGTAACCGCCGACGCTGTGCACGTCGCTCATCCAGAAGGCGAAGATGTTGTACCAGGTCCACTTTTGCGGCAGTGGGCCCAAGTCCTGGTTGTACAGGCGTGGGCTGTAGCCTTTGGGCAATTGTTCGGTCATCGCTGGGCTCCTCGTAATACCGGCCTGCGCTGCCGTCGCGGGTGTGCATACGGTAGGCGGCATGGTTTGTATACGAAGCAGTCAGCAGAATACGTGCCAATGGCACACAATCCCTCTGTAACGGCGATCCAAAGAGATTGAATGAGGTTTAGAAGCGGGGACCTCGCTCAGCAACGGTGCACAAAAAACCTGTACACAATCACTGGCGCACTCGATGTGCACACAAGTAGCCAGCCGAGCAGCACATCGCGGTAAGAAAGGTGCCCCAGGCCATGTCCATCAGTGCAAGCCCCGCAGACCAAGCTTGCAGCGTGGCCCAGTTGCTCAAGTCATAGGTGCCATAGGCCACGAGGCCGAGCAAGGCGCCCAGGCGTGCCGCGCGTTGCCAGCTGGTGCTGGGCAAGACCACGAACACCACGCAACCGAGGACATAGAGCAAATAGAAGAGCGCAGCTGGCAACAGGCGTGGCTGATCCAGCATCAGCGAGCCCAGCAGGGATTTGTAGGTCGGGCCCATCAGCACGCCAAGCCAGAGGCCGTCGAGCACCAGGAAAGCGAGCAGGGTGCCGAGGTAGGCGAAGATAGGTTTTCTGGGCATTGACGCACTCTCTGTAGGAGCGAGCTTGCTCGCGAAAGTATTCCAGGCGCATCGCAGCGTCGGCTGTACGTTTTTCGCGAGCAAGCTCGCTCCTACAGAAGAGCAAACCGCACTCAGCTTAGTTCAATGCGATCCGCGTGGATCACAATCTGGCCTTGCTTGTAGAGGGCGCCAATGGCCTTTTTGAAGTTGCCCTTGCTCACGCCGAACAAGTTGCTGATCACCGCCGGGTCGCTTTTGTCGCTGACTGGCAAGGTGCCGTTGTTTTCACGCAACTTGGCGAGGATCTTCGAGTTCAGGCTGGACGCCGCTTCCTGGCCAACAGGCTGGAGGCTCAGGCTGATGTTGCCATCGGCGCGGATCTCTTTGATAAAGCCTTTCTCTTGCTTGCCCGGGCGCAGGAACTTGAACACTTCGTTCTTGTGGATCAGGCCCCAGTGCTTGTTGTTGATGATCGCCTTGAAGCCCATGTCCGTGGCTTCGGCCACCAGCAGGTCGACTTCCTGGCCCACCTGGTAGTTGGCCGGGGTCTTGTCCAGGTAACGGTCCAGGCGCGCGGTGGCGGTGATGCGCTTGGTGTGTTTGTCGAGGTAGACGTGCACCACGCAGTATTCACCGGCCGTCATCTGACGCTTTTCTTCCGAATACGGCAGCAACAGGTCTTTTGGCAAACCCCAATCGAGGAACACACCAATGCTGTTGACTTCCACTACTTTCAAACTGGCAAACTCGCCCACTTGAACTTTCGGCTTTTCGGTCGTGGCGATAAGTTTGTCATCGCTGTCCAGATAAATGAAAACGTTAAGCCAATCTTCATCTTCACTGGGAATATCTTTGGGGATATACCGATTAGGCAAGAGGATTTCACCGTCTTGCGCACCATCCAGGTACAAACCAAAGTTAGTGTGTTTAACCACTTGCAAGCTGTTGTAGCGCCCGACTAATGCCATTTCCAAATACCCTCGTTACGTGGGCGGCATTCTACCCGAGTTGCGCCCGCCACGCGCGCGCGCCTGAAAAATCGCGGGCTTGCGTGGCTTTCCAATGGCAGCGCCCCGCTCGTCCGATCAATCGGCCGAATTTTGCCGTGGCCCTCATCGCTTGCACGCCCACGGTTTCGAGTTAAAACAGTAAGTTAGGGGCTTATTTCAAAGATAAACTTTGATTATTTTCGGGCACGGCCTTTATTCTTGGGAGATATTTGCCAAGCAATTGTCAAGTATTTCCTGTACGATGCCTGGCCAAGTTAATTTTCTACAGGTTAGTGGCCGCCATGCGCGTAAAAGCATCCAACAGCAAAGCAAAGCCAGCTCCCGCCGTTGAAACCAGCGAATCGATCAACAGCCAGATTGCTGCATTCCTCAAGTCCGGCGGCGAAATCCAGCAAATTGCCAAAGGCGTGAGCGGCCAGACTTTCGGCCCGTCCAAGCAGATCAGCCTGGGTAAGAAGTAACACCGCGCAATACACCTGGTCCCTAAGCGCCTTGCCATCAAGGCGCTAGGACTAGAGCCCAAAACACCCTCGCCACACACTCATCTTTGTGCCAATCGACGAACGGGGCTCACCTCCCGGCATTCGTCGGTATGCTTGCACACGTCTAGCACGGGCATCTGCCCGATTTTCTCCGTTACTGCTCCTCGCTTTTCATGGAGTGAAGCATGTTCAAACCCTGCATATTCCTGGTCACTGCCCTGGCAGCCAGCCCCCTTGCCGAAGCGCAGATCTTCCAGCGTGAACTGGGCGACTTCGACCTGAAATTGGGCACCACACCCAGCCGCAGCATGGCCCAGGGTCTGGTCAAGCCCACCTCCCCCGGCAGCGATTCATTCCACGGCGGGCTGGACCTCAGCCACGACAGCGGCCTGTACATCGGCCAGTTTTCGCCGAGCATGGGTTTGTCCCCGGACAGCACCCTTGAAGTCGATTCCTACATGGGCTTCAAACACCCCTTTGACCAAACCCTAGGCTACGAAGTGGGCCTGATCCACTACAGCTACCCCAAGCTCAGCCCCCTCGACAGCCAGGAGTTCTACGGCGGTCTCAACCTGCTGGGCAATCGCTTCGGCGCCTCGTTCAGCAACGACCCGGACCGCCAGGACAGCACACTGTTCGCCGACCTCAGCGGCACCCAGCCCTTCGGTATCGGCGTCAGCATGAAATACACCACTCATCAGTTAGGCACGCCGGTGTCCGTGGAAGGCGGCTCCATTCGCACCTTCAGCGACTGGTCGGTGCAATTCTCCCGGCAGTGGATGGGCGTGGACCTCAACCTGATCTACAGCGACTCCAGCCTCAGCGGCGGCGATTGCTCGGCCTATTCGGGACACAATTCGCAATGTGATGGGCTGTTGACCTTAAAGGCTGCACGGTCGTTTTATTGATGGGCTGAACTGTCGCGCCCAGCGTGGGTTCACATGTGTTATCCCCTCAGTGCAAGGACTCGCCCATGCTGCGTCGGCTCAAATTTCTGGTGGTATTGCTGACCCTGAGCCTGATGCTCAGCGGCTGCAATCGGGTGGGCCTCGCCTATCGCAACTTGGATGTGATCATCCCCTGGAACCTCAGTGACTACCTGGACATGCACCCCGGGCAGAAGGATTGGTTCAACGACAAGCTCAAGGAACACCTGGCCTGGCACTGCACCACCCAACTGCCGGGGTACTTGGATTGGTTGGACCGCCTGCAACAAATGGTCGCCGACAATCAAGTCACCGACACCGCTCTGCAAGCCCGCACCGCCGAAGCCAAGGCAGCCATCGCCGAAACCGCTCGCACCATCACTCCATCGGCCATCGAGCTGCTGCAAGGCCTGGACAATCAGCAGGTCCAGGAGATGAACGCCGCATTGGCCAAGGACCTGCGCAAACGCCAGGACGACTACCTCAAGCCGCCCCTGGAACAGCAGATCAAGGAGCGCGCCGAGCGCATGAGCAAGCGACTGGACGCTTGGATCGGCCCGCTCAGTGCCAGCCAACAAAGCCGGGTCATGGCCTGGTCGACTGCCCTTGGGAATCAAAACCAGGAATGGATCGGCAACCGTGCGCGCTGGCAGGCGCAATTCATTGATGCCGTGCAACAGCGCAAGAGCGCGGGTTTCCCGCAAAAAATCCAGCAATTGCTGGTGGATCGGGAAAGCCTATGGACGCCGGAATATCGCGAGGCCTATGCCCAAACCGAGGCAGCAGCGCGCAGCCTGCTGGTGGACTTGATGGCCCAGAGCACGCCGCAACAACGCCTCAAACTCACCCAGAAAATCGACGGCGTGCGCAGTGACTTCAAGGCACTCAAATGCCTTAAGAGCGCAGGAATATAAAGTGTGGAAGGGGCCCCTTAACGCCCCCCTAGAGAATTTCTAGGAACTGATATCTCGGATAGGCGTAAGCGTCCAGGCATCCCGTCTTGCGCAGCTAAGCCGGTTGCCATCGATGCGGCAACAACTCCCCAATCTCACTCGCCCGCTGCGTCGGCAGGCGAGTAAGAAC
>NZ_JBKFTO010000027.1:0-94989 GCF_050432925.1 Pseudomonas sp. 18175
GGTATGTCAGTTGAAATATCTTTGACT
Source organism: Pseudomonas sp. 18175 (assembly GCF_050432925.1). Taxonomy (NCBI): domain Bacteria; kingdom Pseudomonadati; phylum Pseudomonadota; class Gammaproteobacteria; order Pseudomonadales; family Pseudomonadaceae; genus Pseudomonas; species Pseudomonas sp. 18175. Next base: position 28 of record NZ_JBKFTO010000027.1, read on the forward strand.
GACACACCGCATTCGCGAGCAAGCCCGCTCCCACATTTAGTTTTGTATTACCAGGTCAAGATCCAGTAACGCCGAACCCAGGCACTTGCCATGGGCATCCAGCGCCAGCGAACGGGTCACCCCTCCCCGCAAGATCCCCGGCAACACAAAGTTCAACGCCTGCACATTCGGCAGCTCATAACGCCGCACCTCGGCCCCTTGCTCCAGCAAACCGGCAAAAAACGCGGCCACGCGCTCTGCGGTGAGCTGTTCACACAGCAACGGATAATCCTGCGCCCGATACGCAATGATCGAAATGTTCGACGTATCGCCCTTATCCCCGGTGCGGGAATGGGCCAGCATCTGCAACTTCATGCTTGGATCCTCGGGTTGACCACATCACGCGGTAGCAACAGCGACGCCACCGCCACCACCTGCCGCACACTCTTACTCGCGCCGCCACCGCCGGATGGGCCATTGGTGTAGAGGGTTTCCACTTCGTTGCCAACCCGCACGGCTTCATGGCGGTCTTCACAGCGGGCCGCCACCCGCAAGCGCACTTCCCAGGGTTCCACACTGCTGCGCGGGCCGTGGAGCGAGTCCATGCCGATCAGTTCGGCGCGCACGTCCTGCATCCGCACGCCCATCAGTTCCAGGCGCTTGAGGACGACAGCCCGCGCCAACTGCGCCCGTGCGACGGCACCAGGGCCGCCGTAGGACATCTGCCCCTCGCCAATCCAACCATCCAAATAACCCACACTGACCTTCAACTGCGCGGGGCGCGCTTGGCCGTCCGCACCGTGGGCACGTACACGATCAATGCCTTCTTCGATAAAGCCCACGCGGGAAAAGTCCGCCGTCACATCCGGGGTCAAATACGCCGCCGGGTCATGCACTTCGTAGATCAGTTGTTCGGTGCAGGTGGCACGGCTGACCCGCCCACCCGAGCCGGCCACCTTGGTGATAACGGCCTCGCCCTCAGCATCGATCTCAGCCAGCGGGAAACCCAGGCGCGCCAAGTCATCCACATCCTTGAAGCCCGGATCGGCAAAATAACCGCCGCTGACTTGTCCAGCACATTCGAGCAAATGCCCCACCAACGTACCGCGCCCCAAGCGCTGCCAATCGTCGGTGGCCCAGCCAAACTCAAACATCTGCGGCGCCAGGAACAGCGACGGGTCGGCCACGCGCCCGGTGATCACTACATCGGCATCGGCGCGCAAGGCGTCGAGAATGCCATCAACCCCCATATAGGCATTCGCGGAGATCAACCGTTGCCCCAGGGAGCCCACGGTCTGGCCGTTATCCAACAAAAACTCGGGTTCTAGCACCGTCAACACGTCGTCGCCCACCACGGCGACCACCTTGAGTTCCAGGCCCAACTCGCTGGCAATACGCCGCACTTCGGCGGCTGCCGCCACCGGGTTAGCCGCGCCCATATTAGTGATCACCCGCAAACGGCGCTGGCCCTTGGCTCCCACAAACGGCAACACCCGGCGCATGCGCTCACTGAGCAGTGGGTCATAACCTCCCTGTGGATCAGTGATACGCGCCTGTTGCGCCAAAGCTATCGTGCGTTCAGCCAAGCATTCGAACACCAGGTAATCCAAATCGCCCTGTTCGGCCAGTTCCACAGCAGGTTCGATACGGTCGCCGGAATAGCCGGCGCCAGAACCGATGCGCAAGGTTTTCATCTCAAATCACTCCCAACAGCAACGCAGTCAGGGTCATCAACACCGACGCGGCAAACAGAAACGGAATGGTGAAGCGCTGGTGATCGGCGAGCTCGATCTTGCACAGGCCCACCAACAGGAAGGTCGCGGGGGTCAGCGGGCTGACCGGGAAACCGGTGGTGTGTACACCCAGTAATGAGGCCTGGGCCACTTGCAGCGGGTCGACGCCCAGGGCTTTGCCCACTTCGGCGATCACCGGCATCACGCCGAAATAGTAGGAATCGGGGTCAAACAGCATGCTCAGCGGCATGGAAATAAAGCCCACCACCGCTGGGATCAACTTGCCGTGGCCGGCGGGAATCTGCGCCACCGCCACTTCGGCAATCGCCTTGAGCATGCCGGTGCCTTGCATGATGCCGGTGAACACCCCGGCGGCGAGCAGGATGCTGGCCATGGTCAACGCGGTTTTGGCGTGGGCATCGATACGGGCACGCTGGGCGTCCACGTTGGGGTAGTTGATGCACAACGCCACCACGGTGCCGAGCATAAACATCACCACCGGGTCGACCCAGCCGGCGATCATCACCACCATTACCAGCACGGTCAGAATCAGGTTGACCCAGAACAGCCGTGGGCGGCGCAGCTTGATGTCGTCATCACTCAGTACCCGTTGCGGCATCGCATCCACGGTCGAGCCGGCGCCCAGGCCCAGGCGTTTTTCTTCGCGCCGGCCCAGCCACCAGGCGCAGGCAAACACGAAGATCAGGCCAACGATCTGCACCGGAATCAATGGCTGGAACAGGTCGGCCACCGGTACATGCAGGGCGGCAGACGAACGTAGCACCGGGCCGGTCCAAGGCAGGAAATTAACCCCGGCGGCCATCGCGCAGACACAGGCAAGGATGCGTTTGTCGATGCCCAACCGCGTATACAGCGGCAGCATCGCCGGCACCGTCACCAGAAAGGTCACTGCGCCGGAGCCATCCAGGTGCACCAGCAGCGCCAGGGTCGCGGTGCCCACAACAATGCGTGTAGGACGCGTCCCTACCGTGCGCAGGATGCGATCAATGATGGGGTCGAGCATGCCGGCATCGGTCATGATCCCGAAAAACAGGATGGCAAAGACAAACATGCCCACCACCGGGGCGACGTTCTTGATGCCGGTAATGATGAAGGCACTGGTTTGCAGGCCGAACCCGCCGAGCAGCGCGGCGATGATCGGCAAGGCGATCAGGGCCACCAGTGGCGAGAGGCGTTTGCTCATGACGGCAGCGAGCAGGCACAGGATGGTAATGACACCCAGGGTAGCGAGCATGGGTTACTCCAGAGCGGCCTTGTAGGCCGGTTATTGTTTTCCCTGGAGTATTGGAAGCGGGTTAGTCTTTGTAAATTGGAATATTCACCGGTTAGTGTTCGGAAAAACAAAATGAAAAACAGTATCCAACACATTCAGGCGTTTCTGGCGGTAGCCCGTACGGGCAGTTTCACCAAGGCAGCCAGCGAGCTGCACCTGTCACCTTCCGCGCTGACGGTGCAGGTACAACAACTGGAAGACTGGCTCGGCGTCGCGCTCCTCGACCGCAGCCCACGCCATGTGAGCATCACCGCCGCTGGCCAGGACGCCCGTGGCCCCATGGAAAAACTGCTGCTGGACCTGGACAACATCGTCACCGGCTCCCGCGACCTGGCCGCGTTGCGCCGGGGCGTGGTCACTGTCGCCGCCCTGCCCTCCGTCTGCGCCGGTAGCCTGCCGCCCGTGCTGCGCCTGTTTCGTGAACGTTTTGCCGGCATCGAGGTGCGCCTGCATGACCTGGTGGCCCATCGCATTCATGCCCAAGTACGTTCCGGCGAGGTGGATTTCGGCATCGGCGTACGCGCACGCCTCAGTCATGGCCTGGAGTTTGTGCCGGTGCTCAATGATCGCCTGTGTGCCTTTGTGCCGCTGGATCATCCCCTTACCCGCCATCGCCAACTGACATTGGAACAATTGGCAGACCAACCGATCATCCTCACCGGCCGTGACAGCAGCGTGCGTGAACAAGTGGATGCGTTGTTCGATGAAACGCGGCTGACGAGGAACCCAGGGATGGAGGCCAACTACATGTCGACGGTGTTGGCGTTGGTGCGCCAGGGGTTGGGGATCAGCGTGCTGCCGGAGTCGGCGGCGGACAGTTTGAAGGGGTTGCAGCGGATCACGATTGATCATCCGGGGGTGAACCGCGAGATTGGGTTGATCAGCCGTAGCGGGATGGGGCTGAGCCCGGCGGCGCAGCGCTGCTTCGATCTGCTCAGTGAAGAACTCTCTGACACTGCACAGAGCTAAATGTGGGAGCGGGCTTGCTCGCGAAAGCAGTGTATCAGACACGTACAAGTTGACTGATACACCGCATTCGCGAGCAAGCCCGCTCCCACATTTTGAATCAGGTTATCAATCCAGCATCGGCACATGCTTGGGATGGCTAGCCACCCGTGCCAACCACGCCTGCACCGCCGGGTACGGCGCCAGATCAAACCCACCCTCATGGGCCACATGGGTATAGGCATACAACGCAATATCGGCAATCGAATACTGCTCACCCACCAGGTACGGCGTGGCCTGCAACTGGCGCTCCATCACCTTCAACGCCTTGTAGCCGCGCTTATGGCAGGTTTTGTATTCCTCTAGGCGATCTTCCGGCATGTTCAGGTAGAACTGGATAAACCGCGCCACTGCGATGTACGGCTCATGGCTGTACTGCTCGAAGAACTGCCATTGCAGCACTTGGGTGCGCAAGCGCGGCTCAGTCGGCAAGAACTCGCTGCCATCGGCCAGGAAGTTGAGGATCGCGTTTGATTCCCACAGGCAAGTGCCGTCTTCCAACTCCAGTACCGGGATCTTGCCGTTGGGGTTCTTGGCCAGGAATTCGGCGGTCTGGGTGTCGCCGTTGAGGATGTCCACATCAACCCATTGGTAGGGCATGCCCAACAGGTTGAGCATCAATTTGATCTTGTAGCAGTTGCCCGATTTGTAATCGCCATAAACCTTGTACATGGGGCTCCCCTTATGCCGCTTGCGCGTGCTGTGCTTGACGGACCACCGTGGCCAGGCGCTTGAGGCCTTCGTCCAGGCGGGCCGGGTCGATGTGGCTGAAATTGAGGCGCAACGAACCCAGGTGTTGGTCCGGCTCGGAAAAGAATGGTTCACCGGGCATGAACGCGACGTCTTGATCGAGCGATGGAGCCAACAAGGTGCGGGTGTCCAGCGGCTGTTTCAAGGTCAGCCAGAAGAATAATCCGCCCTGGGGTACTTGCCAGTCGGCCAGTTCGCTGAAATGACGCTGCAGCGCGCATTGGAAAGCGTCGCGCCGCTCACGGTAAAAACTGCGCAGCTCGACCAGGTGCTGCTGGTATTTTTGCGTGCCGATCCACTGCATTGCCTGCCATTGACCGACACGGTTGGTGTGCAGGTCGGCCGATTGCTTGAGCTTGAGCAGGTGCGGGAACAGGTCGGGGCTGGCGATCAGGTAGCCGACACGCAAGCCTGGCAACAAGGTCTTGGAGACGGTGCCGGTGTAGATCCAACTGGCTTTTTTCAGGCGCCCGGCAATGGGTTGGGCGCTGGCGCCGTCGAAGGTCAATTCGCGGTAGGGCTCGTCTTCGATCAAGGTCACGCCGAACTCATCGAGCAAGGCGGCGACGGCTTCGCGCTTGGCTTCGCTGTAGCGCACCGCAGAGGGGTTCTGGAACGTGGGGATCAGGTAGATGAACGCCGGGCGGTGGCGTTCCAGGTTGGTACGCAACGCGGCCAGGTCCGGGCCGTCAGCTTCCAGTTGCACGGTGAGGCACTCGGCGCCGAACAGTTGGAATATCTGCAAGGCGGCAAGATAAGTCGGGCCTTCCAGCAGGATCTGCGTGCCTTTGTCGATATACAACTTGGCCGCCAGGTCCAGGGTTTGCTGGGAGCCACTGACCACCAGCACCTGGCTGGCCTGGCACGGCACGCCCAGGGCGCGGGCCTCGGCAGCGAGCAACTCGCGCAGTTGTGGTTCGCCTTCGCTCATGCCGTATTGGCCGATGTTCAGCGGCATGTCATCCCAGTTCAGCGCCGGCAACATGGCTTCGGCCGGCAGGCCGCCGGCGAACGACATCACTTGCGGACGCTGGGCTGCCGCGAGGATTTCACGGATCAAAGAGCTTTTGAGGCGCGTAACACGTTCAGAGAAGGCCATGGGGTCACCGGTAGCAAAGACTGTGGGAAATACGTCAAACTGGTTGACCGAAATTACGACAACTTCCACGGATACGTCAACATGCTTGACCTTAAAAACCAGACCGCTCAGCAACAAGCCATGGAAGCGTTCTTCTTCGGTTACCAGGCGTTTACCGCCAAAGCCGACGAAATGCTTGAGCGCCGCGGCCTGAGCCGGGTGCACCAGCGCATCGTATTTTTTATCGCGCGCTACCCGGCCCTGAGCGTGAAGCAACTGCTGGAATTGCTTGGCGTGAGCAAGCAGGCACTGAACATGCCGCTGCGCCAATTGCAGGAAATGCACCTGGTGAACAGCGTTGCGTCCGAGACCGACAAGCGCAAACGCCTGCTGGAGCTGAGCGAAGAAGGCCTGCGTTTCGAGCAGTCGCTGCGTCGTGAACAGGTGAAGTTGCTGCAACGGGCGTTCAGCGAGGCCGGTGAAGAAGCGGTGGCCGGATGGCTGGCCGTTAACCAGGCCCTCTGCGAAAAACTGTAGGAGCGAGCTTGCTCGCGAAACACCTGAGGGCGCCGCGGGGTGTCAGGTTTAGCGCGTTATCGTTAACGATTTTCGCGAGCAAGCTCGCTCCTACATCGCGCACATATGAGAAAACATTATTTGCTTTATTTGTATACAAAAGCATAATTCGCCTCGTGCGAGTTCCTGACCTATTGGTCAACAAAACCCGCCAGTACCTCACGGCGCCCACGTGCCGGCCATAACAATAAAATGCTTGAGGAGTACTCGCTGTGGATAGCCGCAAATCCGAAGCCTCACCCCTGGACCTCCAACCCACCCGCAACGGCTGGCTGGAACGCCTGTTCAAACTCAGCTTGCACGGCACCACAGTGAAGACCGAGCTGATCGCCGGCCTCACCACCTTCATCACCATGGCCTACATCATCTTCGTCAACCCCAACATCATGGCCGACGCCGGCATCGACCACGGCGCGGCGTTCGTCGCCACCTGCATCGCCGCCGCGCTCGGTTGCCTGCTGATGGGCCTGTATGCCAACTGGCCGGTGGGCCTGGCGCCGGGCATGGGCTTGAATGCGTTTTTCACCTACACCGTGGTCGGCACCATGGGCTACACCTGGGAAACCGCGCTGGGTGCGGTGTTTATCTCGGGCGTGCTGTTCATGGGCCTGACGCTGTCGCGGGTGCGTGAATGGTTGCTCAACAGCATTCCGGTGAGCCTGCGCCATGCCATGGGTGCAGGGGTTGGTTTGTTTCTCGGCGTGATTGGCTTGAAAACCGCCGGCATCATCGTCGACAGTCCGGCCACGCTGATCAAGCTCGGTTCGCTGCATGAGCCGGCGCCGCTGCTGGCGGCGGTGTGCTTTTTGCTGATCGCCATCCTCAGCTACCACCGCGTATTCGGCGCAATCCTCATCAGCATCATCGCCGTGACCCTCGTCGGTTGGAGCCTGGACTTGGTGCATTACAACGGGATTATGTCGACCCCGCCCAGCCTGGCGCCGACCTGGATGGCGATGGATGTGAAAGGTGTATTCAATGTCAGCATGATAAGTGTTGTTTTTGCCTTTCTTTTTGTACACATGTTCGACACCGCAGGTACACTGATGGGCGTCGCACAACGGGCCGGGCTGGTGAATGCCGATGGCAAGATCGATAACCTGTCCCGTGCGTTGAAGGCTGACAGCGCTTCGAGCGTATTCGGCGCAATGGTCGGTGTACCTCCCGTGACAAGCTACGTGGAAAGCGCCGCCGGTGTTGCGGCGGGTGGCCGTACCGGGCTGACCGCCGTAACCGTGGGCGTGCTGTTTGTGGCCGCGATGTTTTTTGCACCGTTGGCCGGCATGATCCCGGCGTACGCCACGGCCGGTGCGTTGATCTACGTCGCGATGCTGATGATGGCGAGCATGGCCCACATCAATTGGGATGAGGCCACCGACAGCATTCCGGCGATCGTGACCGCAATCATGATGCCGCTGACCTTCTCGGTCGCCGACGGTATCGCCCTGGGCTTTATCACCTATGTGGCGCTCAAGGCGGGTACCGGCAAGTACCGCGAGATCTCTGTGAGCCTGTGGGTGCTGTGCGCGATCTTTATCGCCAAATTCATATTTCTATAAAAACGGAGCACATGATGAACCTGGAAACCTGGCTACTGTTCAGCGGCGCTGCACTGATCGTTATCCTGATCCCTGGCCCGTTGTCGCTGTTGATGATCAGCAACAGCCTCAATTACGGCCTGCGTCGCTCGTATCCAGCGTTTCTCGGTGGGGTGTTTGCCTCGATCTGTTTGCTCAGCGCCTCGACCCTGGGCCTGGGCGCTCTGCTGCTGGCGTCGGAACAGCTGTTCAGCGCCTTGAAGGTGGTGGGCGCGGCGTACCTGTTCTACCTGGCCTGGCAAAGCTGGCAGCAATCGCGGCAACCGGCCAAGGCGGCAGAAGTGCCCTACAGCGCGCCGACTCCGCGTTTTCGTGCACTGTTCGGCCGGGCGTTTGTGCTGGGCGCCAGCAACCCCAAGGACATCCTGTTTTTTGCCGCCTTCCTGCCGCAATTTCTCCACAGTGAGCAGGCATTCTTGCCGCAACTGCTGATCATGATCGCCACCTGGACCATCCTCGACCTGCTGTGCAAATTGTTCTATGGCTTGAGTGCCCACGGCGCTGCGCGTTACCTGCGCAGCGGCAAGGGCCAGGGTTGGTTCAATCGGGTAAGCGCGGCACTTTTTGCGGGCGCCGGCGGCGCGGCCTTGCTACGGATTTAAGGCTGCCGAACTTGACGAAATACACGGTGGGAGCCGCGGTAGGTGTCCATTGGATGCCCGCCACGATTTTCACCAGCCGGCCTTCGTCCATGGCGTGTTTGATCGGTGCAAACTCACTGGCATATTTCCACGCGCCGATTCGATAGGTGAACCACTCATCGCTCAGTTGCATCCCGCGCGCCGCCTGCAGTTTGACCTTGGCGGTACGGGCCCAACGCATCAACACGTAATACAAGTTGTCGGATTGCGGATGGGTACAACTGAAATCCACGGCGGCGCCCGAGCCCGCTCGCTTTTCCAGGCTGCGCACGACAAAACCCTGCTGCACCAATATGTCCCGCACGGCATGCTGCATCACGCGGGAGCGCTCGCTCAGGTTGTACTGGGTGGGATCACGCAGCGACGTCTCGGGGAGCTGGCGCAACGTAAAGTCCACGCGATCGAAGCCTGGCGTTGTGGGCTCATGGCCGATGTAAATGCTGGCGGTGGCGTTACTGTGATGAGGGCGCAGCAACTTCAGCAAGTCATCGGTCTGCCCAATAGCTGCAGGCTCCAGCCACTTTTCCAGGGTCGCCTTGAGGTGCAGCAGGTGTGTGGCGGTGAGAGGGCGGCTGCGGTCAGACAGTTCAAGCAGTCGCTCGATCAGGAACGTACGGCTATTGGCGGTCATCGACGGGAAGGCCCTGGCCAGCGAAACGCGCAATGACTCGCTGAACAACGGTCGGTGAAACGTCCAGGGACCATGGCCTGCAAAGGTCGCCGGTATGGGTTGATCGAACATGCCGGCTTCCAGCCAGAAGGCCAGATCCAGTGACGCGGCGTGCTCCAGGGGGCGGTCGCGGATGATGAAAATCAGATCGTGCGAAGACACATCCGAACCCTCGGGCAACACGCGGTAGTGGCGCCCCCCGTGCTGTACCACCCGATAGCGCTGCACAGGCGGCGGCACGGACACCTCATAGATGCCACGCTCCGGAATCGCCTCCAGCAACGTCATCGGCGTGTCGATGGCCCACGACTGAAAAGCCTGGGACGGGAGGACGGTTTGACGCATCCGCTGCTCCAGCGCAACGCGCGAAGGCGGCGCCCAATCAGTGCCGCCCACCGCTGGAAACGGTCGCCAAATGGCGGAACTCGGCCCAGGCTGCGGCGAGGGCGGCGGGGCATCCGCGCCCAGCGACCACTCGCGATCTTCGTGGATCGACAACACCAGTTCCCCCTCGGCTTCGCCGCCTGGGTTTTTAACCCGCAGCGACGGCTCATCCCCGCGTCGATACACCGGGTAGTGATGGTCACCGTCAACCACAAACAGCTCAGCGTTTTTCACGTAAACGCCCTTCTCTCCCGGCCCTTTCAAGGGGATGGCATCCACGGTGGAAAACGGTTTCCTGAAGCGCTCCAACAACGCCGCAGGGCGCGGCGCCGGCGGTAATCGAGACAAGTGCACGCCGCGACGATGCAACTGATTCAAGCCTCTGCGCAATCCACCGGACCTGCCGCTCCTGGCGGCGGGAATAAACGAAGTCAACACATCGACAAACGCCATCAGCGTCAAAAACGCGACATCCACTGCATCTTCGGGCCTGCCGCTTAGGTGGTAGCGGCGGGCGGCCAGCAGCATTTCATACAAGCTGATGCCCACGCCGATCACCGGGATAAACGATAAAAGGCCGCGTACCGTGGCATCCCATTGCTCACCCAGGCGTTGCTCACGGTACTGCGCCAGCGTCGCACCGGAAGTGGCCCGGGCGTGCGCACGCTGTTGCACCTCAAGCATGCGCGCATGGGCAAACAGGGCCTGCGCATCGCAGTGGGACGTGGGGACAATGTCCAGCCAGGCCGTGGGTTCGGCGTCGATTTGCTCCTTGATCTGCGCTTCGATGGCAGCCAAGTCGGCGGCGGGCAAGGTGTGCTTGATCTTGAAGCTGCGTACAAACCGACGGATCGCCTCGTACACCTTGAGCACGGCATAACCGGTGACTTGCGCGGGTACGACTCGGGACAAACGCATCGGCGTTTTTTTCGCCAGCAGGCCCTGCCCTGGATAACTGGATAAGGCGTCATCCTCCCAGCCCGGCGCGACCCGCTGCGCCAGCGCCTTGATGTTTTCGGCCGAGGCACCGGCCCGGTTCAAGGCGGCCCTGGCCAATTCCAGGCTGGCGTGTTCGGCCAACACTGGATGGTCCAGCGCGGCGGGCCAGTACACCAGGCAGCGCCGCGAGACTTGATCGCTGATGATCAGCACGCCAGCCAGGTGCCGGTCGTGCGCCATCGTGTGTCCGCACAGGCGTACAAAGCCCAGGCTGAGCTGATGACCGTGCAGGTTCAGGTCGGCTTGCGAGCGGGCGGCCATGGCCGTGGTGAACAGGCTTTGGCCAAGCGCGGAGAGCCCTTGCCTGGCCGCCGAATACACCTGCACCTGTGCCAGTTGCTGTGTGGCTCGGTCGATCAGCGGGCGGGAAAGCTCGCGGGAGGCAGGATGAAACGCACGTCGGATCAACGCGTTGTACTGGCCACCAATGTCCAGCGCCGACAAGGTTTTGACCAGGTAACGTGGGGTCAAACGGTCTTTCCAGGCCGGCATCAGGTAGCGTGCCCGGTTGAATCGCCATTCGGTCCAGGGCGCCTGGGGATCAAGATTATGCAGGGCCAGCTCCAGCAGGCTGAACGTTGTGCGTTCAGGGCTGGGGGACATTTTGACGTGACGGTCACCCGGCGCGCACTGGCTCGACCAGCCACAAAACTGCGCGCCGACATCATCGGGCATGTTCAGCAAAGGCTGGTCGATATCCAGTTGCGGGTAGAAGCCATCCTGTGTGAGCTGCGCAATCAGCACGTTGCGTGCAAACCCATACAGCTGCGGCAGCACTTGCCAGAGGCGGCTCTCCAGGGCCCTGGCACTGGACAGATAGCGGCGTTGCAGGCGTGTGTAGATTTCTCGCTGGACCACCGTGGCCGTTGCAAGCCAAGCCGGCTGGGTTTTCGCCCGCGCCGCCGCGAAGCGTACAAAGTCCAGGTTGCTCAGGGCCACGGTGCGTGCCTCGTTGGTCGGCACCTGCAAGCGTTCACGCAACTCTTCGGCCAGCAACAGGCGACCCAACGTCGGGTCACGCACTTCGCTGAACACGCGGGCGGGCTGATCCAACAGCTTATTCAGGCGCGCGTGGTGCTCGATCACCTCCTTGAGATCTTCATACAACACATCATGGTCAACGACGCTGTAGTCCACCTGCACCGACCTGGCCAGGGCAAACCGTGCGGCGGCGCGCACATCACGGCCGATACAGCGCCACAACACCGAACCGTCACGGCTGGCGAAGCTGGCCCGCAGGCTCCGGGACAAGTCATCCAGGGACTCAAACACCACCAACCCGCCGAAGCTGCCACCGACCACCAGGACGACAGGCTGGGCCTGGCTCGGTTCGGCCCGGGCACGCACAGTGGTAACCACAAAGGCCCCCATCAGGCGGTAACGGGTATGCGCGCCGTTACCCACGGCGACCTGCAACACACGGGAATCGCTGCTGCCACGTTGCGCCGCCAAAGGTTGGTTGAGCACCTCCAGCAGCCGCTCCAGGTGCGTCTGCTGGATCAACTTGAGCCGGTGCTCAAGCTGCGCCTCCAAACGCCAAGCCCGGCGCTGGGCGTTCAATACCTGCGTTGCGCGTTTGCGCTGAGCGTCGCCGCGTTCGCGCCAGAAACCCACCTCAAATAACCGCTGCGGCGCACCGTCGGCCAAGCGGCTGATGATCTCGGCGTGGCCTTGGCGCTCTTTTTCAAGCTGTACAAACGCCTGATAAGCCTCACTCTCCTGAGTCGGGTCGTTGCGCAACCACAGCGCCGCCAAGCCGGTTTCATAGCGTTGTACTTGCTGCTGACAATGATTGCGCGGCAGATCGGGGGACAGGCTGGCCAACAGAATTTGCGCCTGGCGCCGTTGCCGGTCCCACGCCAGCAGCTCATCCAGGCTGGACGCGAACGGCAGGCCATTGCCCAGGCGTCTGCGACCCTTTTCGATAAACCGCAGTAACCGCGCGCCCCGCTGGCTCGGCAACGGCGCCCCTTGAGCCGGCGGTTCAGCGTAGTTGAGCGACAGCACACTGGCCCATTCGTTATGCCATTGGCCGTCCAACACGGCGTTTGCGCTGTGGGCCAGGGCGTCTTGCGTGAGCGTTGCGCCAAGCTGCACTGCCGGGCGCCCCTGACGCTGGTACGGCAAGTACTGCCATAACTCACTCAACAAAGACGCCTGCACGCGCGCGGGCAACTCGGCCTGCATCTGGTGCCAGGAACAGAACTCATGAAGGGTGCGCTGCAATCCCGGCAGGTAAATGACCTGCACCCCATCCGACGCGCCTTCCCGGTAGAGATGCAACGCCCCCGGAATCGCTAGCTCCCCGACGCCCACATGGGGCCATGCCACGCTCCTTACCTGCAACGTGGCCCAGGCCCCACCGGCACGGTGACGCGCCGCGACGCTGGGCGCATCCACCAGTTGCCTGGCCATGGCGTAGCCGGCATCCGACAGCTCAAACACCTGGTGCGCCAGGAAAGCCTGGTCGGCGAACAAGTCCTTGTGCAGTTCCACCCAGCGCTCCCGACGCGACAGCCAGGAGCCATGGGCCAAGTGCTGCCAATAGTCCGTCATGGCCTGGTTGATGCGCGTCGCCAAACTTAGTTGGCTGACGCGTGCCAGCACCTGCGTGGCATTGAACGGCAGTGCGCGGCCGGGGTCGTCCTTGAGGCTCAAGGCAGTGAAGTGATGGAGGTTCAGTGGCACGCCCGGGTCGCTGAACAGCGCCAGGGCCCTGTCGGTCAAGCTGTTGACGATGCGGGCCGGCTGGGGCGGTGGCGGTTCGCTGAACAGCAGGGTCTCGGGGTCGAGGGCGAAAGCCTCAAGCAAGGCGTGGCGAATCACCGACAAAATCCGTGGCGCCCGCCCTGCCAGGTTTCCCAACTGCTTTGTGGCTTGAGTGCGGCGGGCGTGAGCGGCATGCAACTGGTTAAGCGTGCGTGAGGGATAAGGTGCGGTATTGATGCGCCGTGTCAACTGTGCGCGAATTGCTGCCAGTCGCTCGTCCCGGGTGACGGCAGGGTCGTCGAAATCAAAGGCTGACGGAATAGGATCTGGCGTGTCTGGGCTCATGGCGGCATCTTCAGGGCTGAAAACCCGAGCCTAGGTACTCACGCTTTTACCCGTGCGCTACATAGTTGCCAGACGAAAAAAAGCCCGCAGTGTGGGCGGGCAAAAAACCAACGAAGAGCTTTGGGGGTGTGAAGCGAGGTGACGCTAGCTACCGCGATAGGTGGAGTAGCTGTAGGGCGAAATCAGTAGGGGCACATGGTAGTGATCCTGTTCGGCGCTGATGCCGAAACGCAGCACCACCACATCGAGAAAGGCAGGTTCCGGCAACTGCACGCCACGGGCGCGGTAGTAGTCGCCGGCGCTGAATTGCAGCTGGTACACGCCGCTGCGGTAATCATCGCCTTGCAGCAGTGGCGCGTCGCAACGGCCGTCGCTGTTGGTCAGGGTGGTGGCAACCAGTTCCAGCTGCGCGCCTTCGACGCGGTACAGCTCAACCTTGATTGCGCTGCCAGGGCAGCCGTGCGCGGCGTCCAAAACGTGTGTGGTCAAACGTCCCATGGCGTCTACGCGCCTCCCGAAGTCAGTAGAAGAGAGATCCGCACTTTTTCAGGGCAGTGAAAAAGCCGGCGATGGCTGATTAAGACACTTTTTAAAAAAATTGTACACAATAAAAATCACAAACCTTTTGATCACCTCAGCCATATTGCTTGATCAGGCGGTTGACCTGTAATCCTTGCTTTTAAACGACCTTTTGTCCATTAGCTGACCAACCAGGCAAGTTTCTTGCTACACCCTTTGCACAGAGGCCTGCAGAAAAAATGCAGAAATGTAGGCTTACAAAGTTCGCGATAAGTTGTATACAATCACTCATCGCTAACACGACGAACAAGAAGGAAGACTGCAGTGAGCGCTGACTACCCACGCGACCTGATCGGTTACGGCAGTAACCCTCCTCACCCCCACTGGCCGGGCAAGGCGCGCATTGCGCTGTCTTTTGTACTCAACTACGAAGAAGGTGGCGAACGCAATATCCTGCACGGCGACAAAGAGTCCGAAGCCTTCCTTTCTGAGATGGTCTCGGCCCAGCCGCTGCAAGGCGCACGCAACATGAGCATGGAGTCGCTGTACGAATACGGCAGCCGTGCCGGCGTGTGGCGCGTCCTCAAGCTGTTCAAGGAATTCGACATTCCGCTGACCATCTTCGCCGTGGCCATGGCCGCCCAGCGCCACCCGGATGTGATCCGCGCCATGGTCGAGGCCGGCCATGAGATCTGCAGCCACGGCTACCGCTGGATCGACTACCAATACATGGACGAGGCCCAGGAACGCGAGCATATGCTCGAAGCGATCCGCATCCTCACCGAGCTGACCGGCGAGCGCCCACTGGGCTGGTACACCGGGCGCACCGGCCCCAACACCCGGCGGCTGGTGATGGAGGAAGGTGGCTTTCTCTACGACTGCGACACCTACGACGACGACCTGCCCTACTGGGAGCCCAACAACCCCACCGGCAAGCCGCACCTAGTGATCCCCTACACCCTGGACACCAACGATATGCGCTTCACCCAGGTGCAGGGCTTCAACAAGGGCGATGACTTTTTCGAATACCTCAAAGACGCGTTCGACGTGCTCTACGCCGAAGGCAGCGATGCCCCGAAAATGCTCTCCATCGGCCTGCACTGCCGCCTGATCGGCCGCCCTGCACGCCTGGCCTCGTTGAAGCGCTTTATCGAATACGCCAAAGGCCACGAACAGGTGTGGTTTACCCGCCGTGTCGACATTGCCCGTCACTGGCATGCAACCCACCCGTTCAAGGGAGCGGCCAAATGACTGCCTTCAAGACCCTCAAACCTTCGACCTTGAGCCGCGACGAATTCGTCGCAGCCTTCGCCGATATCTACGAACATTCGCCATGGGTGGCCGAAAAGGCCTTCGACCTGGGCCAGGACCCTTCGATCGACGAGATCGAGACCCTGCACCAGCGCATGAGCGACATCCTGTTGAGCGCCGATCACGCCAGCCAACTGGCCCTGATCAACGCTCACCCGGACCTGGCAGGCCGTGCGGCCGTCCAGGGCCAACTGACCCAAGCCAGCACCGATGAGCAAGCTGGCGCGGGGATTCACCAATGCACGGCCGAAGAGTTTTCTCGCTTCACCGAGCTGAACGATGCCTACAAGGCCAAGTTCAAGTTTCCCTTCATCATGGCGGTAAAAGGCAGCAACCGGCACCAGATCCTGGCCGCGTTCGAAACGCGCATCCACAACTCGGTGGAAGCCGAGTTCAAATGCGCACTGGCCGAGATCAACAAGATCGCGTTGTTCCGTTTACTGACCCTCTAAACGACCATCCCCAGCCACTCTATTCAAGGCAGACAAGAAGAATGAAAGCGCAACTCCTACCGTTCGAGAAGTTCGTCAACCTGGCCGACGCCCGCCTGGGCACCAAGATCCTGTCGGTGACCGACGACTGGTTCGCCGACGCCAACCGCCTGTTCCAGCCGACCCCGGCCGTGTGGAAGGAGGGCGTTTTCGATGACAACGGCAAGTGGATGGACGGCTGGGAGTCGCGCCGCAAGCGCTTTGAAGGCTACGACAGCGCGGTGATCCGCCTGGGCGTACCGGGTTCGATCAAAGGCGTGGACATCGACACTTCATTCTTCACCGGCAACTTCCCACCATCGGCCTCCCTGGAAGCTTGCTTCCTGGCCTCGGGCGACCCTGACGAGAACACCCAGTGGGTGGAAGTGCTGTCGGCGGTCGAGTTGCAAGGCAACAGCCACCACTACCACGAGATCAACAACGCCGAGGCGTTCAGCCACCTGCGTTTCAACATCTACCCGGATGGCGGCGTGGCCCGTCTGCGTGTGTACGGCATTCCGTTCCGCGACTGGTCTGCAGTGGGCGACAACGAACAAGTCGACCTGGCTTCGGCCTTGAACGGCGGCCGTGCCCTGGCGTGCTCCGACGAACACTTCGGCCGCATGAGCAACATCCTCAACCCGGGCCGTGGCATCAACATGGGCGACGGCTGGGAAACCGCACGTCGCCGTACACCGGGCAATGACTGGGTGATCGTGGCGCTGGGCCATCCGGGCGAGATCGAGAAGATCATCGTCGACACCCTGCACTTCAAGGGCAACTACCCGGACACCTGTTCGATCCAGGCCGCATTCGTGAAAGGCGGCACCGACAGCCAGATCGAAACCCAATCGCTGTTCTGGCGCGAACTGCTGCCGGCACAGAAGCTGGAAATGCACGCTGAACACAGCTTCGCCGAGCAGATCAAGGCACTGGGCCCGATTACCCACATCCGCCTGAATGTGTTCCCGGATGGTGGTGTGAGCCGCCTGCGCGTCCTCGGCAAGGTCGCTAAATAAGCGGTGAACCCTGTGGCGAGGGAGCTTGCTCCCGCTGGAGTGCGAAGCGCTCCCAAGATTTTGGGGCCGCTACGCAGCCCAGCGGGAGCAAGCTCCCTCGCCACAGGGTTCACCGCTTATTTAGCGACCTTGCCGAGGACGCGCAGGCGGCTCACACCACCATCCGGGAACACATTCAGGCGGATGTGGGTAATCGGGCCCAGTGCCTTGATCTGCTCGGCGAAGCTGTGTTCAGCGTGCATTTCCAGCTTCTGTGCCGGCAGCAGTTNACAGCCATGCGCACACTAGTGATCGAACCCCTGACCAAAGAAGCCTTCGCCCCTTTCGGAGACGTTATCGAAACCGATGGCAGCGATCACTTCATGATCAACAACGGGTCGACCATGCGCTTTCACAAATTGGCCACGGTCGAAACCGCTAAGCCGGAAGACCACGCCATCATCAGCATTTTCCGCGCCGACGCGCAGGACATGCCGCTGACCGTGTGCATGCTGGAGAGACACCCGCTGGGCAGCCAGGCTTTCATCCCGCTGCTCGGCAACCCCTTTCTGATCGTGGTCGCGCCACTTGGCGATGAACCTGTATCGGGCTTGGTCCGCGCCTTCGTCACCAACGGCAGGCAGGGCATTAATTACCATCGCGGCGTCTGGCACCACCCGGTGCTGACGATCGAAAAGCGGGATGACTTCCTGGTGGTTGATCGCAGTGGCACAGGCAATAACTGCGATGAGCATTTTTTCAAAGAGGATGAGCGGTTGATCCTCGCCCCCCACCAATAAGAGAAGGCTTGATCACCCGACAACAAGGGTGACAGGCGAGAGGTAAAGACTGTGGAAGCACATTTGATGGAATGGCTGAACCTTAGCGTGCGCTGGGTTCACATGATCACGGGCGTCGCGTGGATCGGCGCTTCTTTCTACTTCGTCTGGCTGGAAAACAACCTTAATCGCGTCAACCCCAAGAGCGGCCTGGCCGGTGACTTGTGGGCGATCCACGGTGGCGGCATCTACCACCTGGAAAAATACAAACTGGCCCCGCCGACCATGCCGGACAACCTGCACTGGTTCAAATGGGAAGCCTATTTCACCTGGATGTCGGGCATTGCGCTGCTGTGCGTGGTGTTCTACTGGAACCCGACGCTGTACCTGCTCGCCCCCGGCAGCAGCCTCAGTGGTCCGGAAGGCGTATTGCTGGGCATTGGCTCACTGTTCGCCGGCTGGTTCATCTACTCCTTCCTGTGTGACTCGGCCCTGGGCAAACGCCCTGCCCTGCTCGGGTTCATCCTGTTCGTGCTGTTGATTGCCGCCGCGTACGGTTTCAGCAAAGTGTTCAGCGGCCGTGGCGCCTACCTGCATGTAGGTGCGGTGATCGGCACCATCATGGTGGGCAACGTGTTCCGCATTATCATGCCGGCGCAACGCGCACTGGTGGCGGCGATTGCCGAGAACCGCACGCCAGACCCGGCACTGCCGGCCAAGGGCTTGCTGCGTTCGCGCCACAACAACTACTTCACCTTGCCGGTGCTGTTCATCATGATCAGCAACCACTTCCCGAGCACCTACGGCAGCCAATACAACTGGCTGATCCTGGCGGGTATCGCGGTGGCGGCGGTGTTGGTGCGCCACTACTTCAACACCCGGCACAACAGTCAGAAGTACGCATGGACCTTGCCGGTTGGCGCGTTGGCGATGATCAGCCTGGCCTACGTGACGGGCCCCAAACCCGTGGCAGAAGTGGCCAAGGCACCAGCGGCCATTGAGTACCAACCGTTGCCGGAAACCGCAGTGGGTGGTGGTTTGAAACCCGCCGCACCCGCCGCTCCAGCGGCTGAACCAGCACCCGCCCAGGCCACGATTGATTTCGACAAAGTGCACGGGGTCATCCAGGAACGCTGCGCCGTGTGCCACTCGGCCAAGCCCACCAGCCCGTTGTTCAGCACCGCACCGGCGGGTGTG
Organism: Pseudomonas sp. 18175; assembly: GCF_050432925.1. NCBI lineage: Bacteria > Pseudomonadati > Pseudomonadota > Gammaproteobacteria > Pseudomonadales > Pseudomonadaceae > Pseudomonas > Pseudomonas sp. 18175. The sequence goes on from NZ_JBKFTO010000027.1 coordinate 19,063, forward strand.
ATGTTCGACACCGCGGCGCAGATCCAGCAGCAAGCGGCGCGTATTCAGGCGCAAGCCGTGGCGAGCCAGATCATGCCGTTGGGCAACATCACCCAGATGACCCAGCAGGAGCGGGATTTGATTGGTACTTGGATCAATCAGGGAGCCCGTACCAACTAACAGCCTGACGCAGGTCCACATGTGGGAGCGGGCTTGCTCGCGAATGCGGTGTGTCATTCAACCAAGCATTGACTGAACGACCGCATTCGCGAGCAAGCCCGCTCCCACAGGGGATTGGCAGTGTTTGAAAGATTGCGCTCCAAATGGCAATTGAATGCCAAACAACACAACAATAAAAAAGATCCGAGGTGTTGCATGACCGAGTTAGCCGAACCGCAGATTCCTGCCGCACCCGCCATGGTGCGGCTGCCCCTCTTGCAACTGATTCTGGTAGGCCTGCAACACGTCTTGCTGATGTACGGCGGCGCAGTCGCCGTGCCCCTGATCATTGGCCAGGCCGCCGGGCTCAGCCGTGAAGAAATCGCCTTTTTGATCAACGCCGACCTGCTGGTGGCCGGCATCGCCACCATGGTGCAGTCGTTCGGCATCGGTCCGGTGGGCATTCGCATGCCGGTGATGATGGGCGCCAGTTTCGCCGCCGTCGGCAGCATGGTCGCCATGGCCGGCATGCCCGGTATCGGTTTGCAGGGGATCTTCGGGGCGACCATCGCCGCCGGGTTCTTCGGCATGCTCATCGCGCCGTTCATGTCCAAGGTGGTGCGCTTCTTCCCTCCTCTGGTGACCGGCACGGTGATTACTGCCATTGGCCTGTCGCTGTTTCCGGTGGCCGTCAACTGGGCCGGTGGCGGCAGCGCGGCGGCCACGTTTGGGTCGCCGATCTACCTGGCCATTGCCGCCTTGGTGCTGGGCACCATCCTGCTGATCAACCGCTTTATGCGTGGCTTCTGGGTGAATATCTCGGTGCTGATCGGCATGGGCCTGGGCTACGTGCTGTGCGGCCTGCTCGGCATGGTCGACCTCAGCGGCCTGGCCCAAGCGCCGTGGGTGCAGGTGGTGACGCCGCTGCACTTCGGCATGCCCAAGTTCGAGTTGGCGCCGATCTTGTCGATGTGCCTGGTGGTGGTGATCATCTTTGTCGAGTCCACCGGGATGTTCCTGGCCCTGGGCAAGATCACCGGCCAGGACGTCACCCCGAAAATGCTGCGCCGTGGCTTGCTGTGTGATGCGGGCGCATCGTTCGTTGCCGGGTTCTTCAACACCTTCACCCACTCCTCCTTCGCCCAGAACATCGGCCTGGTGCAGATGACCGGCGTGCGTTGCCGATCGGTGACGATCATGGCTGGCGCGTTTCTGATCGTGCTCAGCCTGCTCCCCAAAGCCGCCTACCTGGTGGCATCGATTCCTCCAGCGGTGCTCGGCGGTGCAGCCATTGCCATGTTCGGCATGGTGGCGGCCACCGGCATCAAGATCCTCCAGGAAGCCGATATCGCCGACCGCCGCAACCAGTTGCTGGTCGCGGTCAGCATCGGCATGGGCCTGATCCCCGTGGTGCGCCCGGAGTTCTTCGCCCAACTGCCGCTGTGGATGAGCCCGATCACCCACAGCGGCATCGCCATGGCCACCCTCAGCGCGCTGTCGCTGAATGTGCTGTTCAACATCCTCGGTGGCGCTGAACGACCGGCAGTCGAGCACGCCCACACCTGACGCCTGCCCCATTGTCGCCCTGTGCGCGCTGTAACGGCGCACTTGAGCCCAGACGTGGGAGCCAGTATTCTCCGCGCCCGCTTGAATCGACGGTGTTTTCACCGCCTTGGCGCGGCTTTTGCTGTAGCTATAAAGCTGACCAATCAGACGAGTTTTTCAGCGAACCCAAAGGCGCCACACCAGAGCGCCCGCTTAGAAAAAACATAAAACTTTAACTCGGGAGCACCGAATGAAACCTATGTTCAAAGGCCTGATGCTGGCGGGATCCCTGCTGGCCGGCGGCCAAGCCGTGGCCGGTGATTTGTTGCAGTGGCAAAACAACAGCTTGACCTACCTGTGGGGCAAGAGCTTTACCGTCAACCCACAGATCCAACAGACCGTTACCTTCGAACATGCCGATGCGTGGAAGTACGGCGACAACTTCGTGTTTGTCGACCGCATCTTCTACAACGGCAAGGAAGACGGGAATGTGGGCCCAAGCACCTACTACGGCGAAATCAGCCCGCGCCTGTCGTTCGGCAAGATCTTTGACAAGGACCTGTCTTTCGGCCCGATCAAGGACGTATTGCTGGCCTTCACCTACGAGTTCGGCGAAGGCGACAACGAATCGTACCTGCTGGGCCCGGGCTTCGACCTGAACATCCCCGGCTTCGACTACTTCCAGCTGAACTTCTACCAGCGCCAGACCGAAGGCAATCGCGCCGGTGATGGCGTGTGGCAGATCACGCCGGTGTGGGCGTACACCCTTCCTGTCGGCAACTCTGACATCCTGATCGATGGGTTCATGGACTGGGTGGTGGACAACGACAAGAACGCCCGTGGCACTTACCACGCCAACCTGCACTTCAACCCACAGGTTAAATATGACCTGGGTAAAGCGCTGCATTGGGGCGACAAGCAGTTGTATGTGGGCTTTGAATACGACTACTGGAAGAACAAGTACGGGATCGAAGATTCGGGCGCGTTCAAGACTACCCAGGACACGGCGAGCTTTTTGGTCAAGTATCACTTCTAAGCGTTCGCTGGCCCCACTGTAGGAGCGAGCTTGCTCGCGAAGATCGTCAACGATAACGCGCGCACCCTGGATGAGCGCGGTGTCCTTGAGTTTTTCGCGAGCAAGCTCGCTCCTACAGGGGATCAGGCTAAACCGAGGAATCGGGTGATTTCCTCACGCTTAGCCAACGCATCCCGCCGCCCCAACTCGATCAGCTCGCTGCAATACCCCGCCTCGAACAGCAAATAACTCAACACCCCCGCGCCACTCGTCTTGGTCGCCCCCGGTCCGCGTAAAAACAAGCGCAGCGCCGCTGGCAACTCCTGGCGATGCCGCGCAGCAATTTCATCAATCGGTTGGCTTGGCGCAATCACCAGCACCTCCACCGCCGCCAGCCCGGGCGCGGCATGGCTGAACTGGTTCAAGCGCTCCAACAGCTCGATATCACTCTCCAGGCTGTCAATGAACGTGCTGTTGAGCATATGCCCGCCGATCTGCGCCAGGCTCGGTTCCTGGCCGGTGAAGGTGCGCTGCACCGCCGGTTCATTGCCACGGGGGTTGCCGCTGACGCCCACCACCAGCACACGGCTGGCCCCCAGGTGCAGCGCCGGGCTGATGGGCGCGGATTGCCGAACGGCGCCGTCGCCGAAATACTCCTGGTCGAGCTTGACCGGTGCAAACAGCAAGGGAATCGCCGAACTGGCCAGCAGGTGCTCAACACTCAGTTGCGTCGGCACGCCAATTCGTCGATGGCGCAACCACGCATCAATGGTGCCGCCGCCCTGATAGAAGGTGACGGCTTGCCCGGATTCATAACCAAACGCCGTGACGGCAACCGCCTGCAGGTGCTTCTGGCGGATGGCTTCGTCGATACCTTCCAGGTGCAGCTTGTCTTTGAGCAATGCTTTGAGCGGCGAACTGTTGAGCAACGCCACCGGCACTTGCGCGCCCAGCCCCAGCAAACTGTGAAAAAAGAAGCCGCTGGCCTGGCGAATCACCCCTGGCCAGTCGCTGCGTAACACCAGATGGCTGCGAAAGCCCTGCCAGAACGCGGTAAGGCGTTGGATGGCAGCGGTGAAATCCATGGCCCCGCTGGCCAGGCTCACCGCATTGATGGCGCCGGCCGAGGTGCCAACGATCACCGGGAACGGGTTGGGCGCCCCCGGCGGCAACAGCTCGGCAATTGCCGCCAATACCCCCACCTGATACGCCGCTCGCGCCCCGCCGCCGGAAAGAATCAAGCCTGTAACCGGTTCAGCTGGGCGCATCGCGTCACTCCATGTGGGGAAAGTCAGTCTTTGTGGCGAGGGAGCTTGCTCCCGCTGGACTGCGCAGCAGGCCCTATCTTCTCACGCCTGGCGCCGGGGCCGCTTCGCGCCCCAACGGGAGCAAGCTCCCTCGCCACAGGTGCGTACTTCTTATCGACGGCGTTTTTCGTACAGCTTGGGCTCACCCGGCGGCCGGCTCTTGAAGCGCCGATGGGTCCACAGGTACTGCTCAGGGCACTGGCGTACCGAGGCTTCTACCCACTGGTTGATGCGCAGGCAATCGGCTTCATCGCTTTCGCCAGGAAAGTCGGTCAGCGGCGGATGGATCACCAGGCGGTAACCGCTGCCATCGGCCAGGCGCTCCTGAGTGAACGGCACCACCAACGCCTTGCCCAGCTTGGCGAACTTGCTGGTGGCCGGCACGGTCGCAGCCTGGATGCCGAAAAGAGGCACGAAAATACTTTGCTTGGCGCCGTAGTCCTGGTCCGGCGCGTACCAGATAGCGCGGCCGGCGCGCAGCAGCTTGAGCATGCCGCGCACGTCTTCGCGTTCGATGGCCAGGGAATCAAGGTTGTGGCGCTCGCGGCCACGGCGCTGGATAAAGTCGAACAGCGGGTTGCCGTGTTCACGGTACATGCCATCGATGGTGTGCTTCTGCCCCAGCAGGGCGGCGCCGATTTCCAGGGTGGTGAAGTGCAGGGCCATGAGGATCACGCCCTTGCCATCCAATTGGGCCTGTTTGAGGTGTTCAAGCCCTTCGACATGGGCCAGGCGCGCCAAACGCTGGCGCGACCACCACCAGCTCATGGCCATTTCAAAGAAGGCGATGCCAGTGGAGGCAAAGTTTTCTTTTAGTAAATGTTTACGCTCTTTGGCGGATTTTTCCGGGAAACACAGCTCCAGATTTCGCGCAGCAATGCGGCGACGTTCGCCAGCCACACGGTACATTCCCGCACCCAGCACGCGGCCAATCACCAGCAGCGCGCGGTACGGCAGCTGTGTGACCAGCCACAGCAAGCCGAGTCCTAGCCATAACAGCCAAAAACGCGGGTGAAAAAATACAGCTCGAAAACGCGGGCGATCCATTACAGATTCCGGTAAAGACAAGGGCCGCGCATTCTACAACGGTTCGACTCGGCTTGCGGCCAGTGAGTGTTCTCGTTATAAGTCTCGACACTTTTCGTGACAAGCCGCTTTTGCCGACCATGAGCCAAACCGAACCGCTAGACCAAGATCCCGTGTTCCAGCTGAAAGGCAGCATGCTCGCCATCACCGTGCTGGAACTGGCCCGCAACGACCTCGACGCCCTGGACCGCCAACTGGCCGCCAAGGTCGCCCTGGCACCGAACTTCTTCAACAATGCCCCGCTGGTGCTGGCCTTGGACAAGCTGCCCGCTGGCCAAGGCGTCATCGACTTGCCCGGCCTGATGCGTGTGTGCCGCTCCCACGGCCTGCGCACCCTGGCGATTCGCGCCAGCCGGATCGAAGACATCGCCGCCGCCATAGCCATTGAACTGCCAGTACTGCCACCGTCCGGTGCGCGGGAGCGTCCTCTGGAACCATTGGTCGGCGAGGAGAAGAAAAAACCGGAAAAACCACCGGCACCGACGATCAAGCCTACAAAGATCATCACCTCCCCCGTACGGGGCGGGCAGCAGATTTACGCCGAAGGCAGCGACCTTGTGGTGATTTCCTCGGTCAGTCCCGGGGCGGAACTTCTCGCCGATGGCAACATCCATGTATACGGCCCGATGCGCGGCCGTGCCCTGGCCGGCATCAAGGGTGATACCAAGGCCCGGATTTTTTGCCAGCAATTGACCGCTGAGCTAGTGTCCATCGCAGGCAGGTATAAGGTTTCCGAAGATTTGCGCCGTGATCCGCTGTGGGGGGCCGGGGTGCAAGTCAGCCTGTCGGGCGATCTGTTGAACATCATCCGTCTTTAACGGATACTGCCGCATTTTCCAAGCATCTCTAAACTCTGATAGCACAGCGAAACCGGCAATACTTGTGTAGGAATAACTGGAAGTTGGCGTTTGCCTCGCGCAAACCACATCTTTTTCCTACAAAGGCTGTCCGCCTGCAGCGAGTTCCAAGAGATGTTTTTCAGGGACCGAAAAGTCCTTTTTCCTTAGGGGTGAAACACCTTGGCCAAGATTCTCGTGGTTACATCCGGCAAGGGTGGTGTGGGTAAGACCACCACCAGCGCCGCTATCGGTACCGGTCTCGCTCTGCGCGGCCACAAAACAGTCATCGTCGACTTCGACGTCGGTTTGCGTAACCTCGACCTGATCATGGGCTGCGAACGCCGCGTGGTGTACGACTTCGTCAACGTGGTAAACGGCGAAGCCAACCTGCAACAGGCCCTGATCAAGGACAAGCGCCTTGAGAACCTGTACGTGCTGGCCGCCAGCCAGACCCGCGACAAAGACGCGCTGACCAAAGAAGGCGTAGGCAAAGTCCTGGCTGAGCTCAAAGACACCTTCGAATACGTGGTGTGCGACTCCCCGGCCGGCATCGAAACCGGTGCTCACCTGGCGATGTACTTCGCCGACGAAGCCATCGTGGTGACCAACCCGGAAGTGTCATCGGTACGTGACTCGGACCGCATGCTGGGCCTGCTGGCCAGCAAATCCAAGCGCGCCGAAGAAGGCCAGGACCCGATCAAGGAGCACTTGCTGCTCACCCGCTACAACCCTGAGCGCGTCAGCAACGGCGAAATGCTGGGTGTTGAAGACGTAAAGGAAATCCTTGCAGTGACCCTGCTGGGCGTGATTCCAGAATCCCAGGCAGTCCTGAAAGCCTCCAACCAAGGTGTTCCGGTCATCCTTGACGACCAGAGCGACGCCGGCCAGGCGTACAGCGATGCGGTTGATCGCCTGCTGGGCAAGACCGTGGAACATCGCTTCCTCGATGTTAAGAAGAAGGGATTCTTCGAGCGTATCTTTGGAGGCAACTAAACAATGAAATTTCTCGACTTCTTTCGGGCCAACAAAAAGCCAAGTACCGCGTCGGTAGCGAAAGAGCGTCTACAGATCATCGTGGCGCACGAACGCGGCCAACGCAGCACGCCGGACTACTTGCCAGCCTTGCAGAAGGAACTGGTCGAGGTGATCCGCAAGTACGTCAATATCGGGAACGACGATGTACACGTCGCCCTGGAAAACGACGGCAGCTGCTCGATTCTGGAACTCAATATCACCCTGCCTGATCGTTAAGCGAACAGGCGGCCGTCACGGCGGCTCGCACACCTTGCGCCCTTTACGGGAACCGGGTGGGCGAGCCGCCGTTGGCGTTTGTTACGAGGCTGTTTAATGCCGTTGTCCAACATCCACATCCTCCATCAGGACGACGCTGTCCTGGTGGTGAACAAGCCGACCCTGCTGCTCTCGGTGCCTGGCCGCGCCGACGACAACAAGGACTGCCTGATCACCCGCCTGCAGGAAAACGGCTACCCCGAAGCCCGCATCGTCCATCGCCTGGACTGGGAAACCTCGGGGATCATCCTGCTGGCCCGCGATGCCGATACGCACCGCGAACTGTCCCGCCAGTTTCACGACCGCGAGACCGAAAAGGCCTACACCGCCCTGGCCTGGGGCCAACCGGAACTGGACAGCGGCAGTATCGACCTGCCCCTGCGCTACGACCCGCCGACCAAGCCCCGCCACGTGGTGGACCACGAGTTCGGCAAGCACGCGCTGACCTTCTGGAAAGTGCTCGAGCGCTGTGGCGACTGGTGCCGTGTGGAGTTGACGCCGATTACCGGGCGTTCGCACCAGTTGCGCGTGCATATGCTGTCTATCGGTCATCCGCTGTTGGGTGATGGGTTGTATGCCCATGAACAAGCCCTGGCTGCGTGGCCGCGCCTGTGCCTGCATGCGAGCATGCTCAGCTTCACCCACCCGCAAAGCGGCGAGCGCTTGCGCTTCGAGTGCCCAGCACCTTTCTAAAGCTGCAAATACAGTCAAATGTGGGAGGGGGCTTGCTCCCGATAGCGGAGTGTCAGTCGCCGAATAGGTTGATTGTCACACCGCCTTCGCGAGCAAGCCCGCTCCCACATTTGTTCTGTGCACTTTCCGCCACCGACGGTAAACTCCGCGCATTGCTGTCTGGAGCTATTTATGCGCGAAGCGTTGAATCAAGGCCTGATCGACTTCCTCAAGGCCTCCCCTACTCCTTTTCATGCCACTGCTGCCCTGGCCCAGCGCCTGGAAGCGGCCGGTTACCAGCGCCTCGACGAGCGCGAAACCTGGACCACCGAGGCCAACGGGCGCTATTACGTCACCCGTAACGACTCCTCGATCATCGCCTTCAAGCTCGGCCGCCACTCGCCACTGCAAGGCGGTATCCGCCTGGTCGGCGCCCACACCGACAGCCCGTGCCTGCGGGTCAAGCCTCAGCCTGAGCTGCAACGTCAGGGTTTCTGGCAGTTGGGGGTGGAAGTCTACGGCGGCGCACTGCTGGCGCCGTGGTTCGACCGCGACCTGTCCCTGGCCGGCCGCGTGACCTTCCGCCGCGACGGCAAGGTCGAAAGCCAGTTGATCGACTTCAAGTTGCCGATTGCCATCATCCCCAACCTGGCCATTCACTTGAACCGTGAGGCCAACCAGGGTTGGGCGATCAATGCCCAGACCGAACTGCCGCCGATCCTCGCCCAATTTGCCGGTGACGAGCGCGTGGACTTTCGCGCCGTGCTCACCGAGCAGTTGGCACGCGAACATGGCTTGAACGCCGACGTGGTGCTCGACTACGAGCTGAGCTTCTACGACACCCAAGGCGCTGCGGTCATCGGCCTCAATGGCGACTTCATCGCCGGCGCGCGCCTGGACAACCTGCTGTCCTGCTACGCCGGCCTACAAGCCTTGCTCACCAGCGAGACCGATGAAACCTGCGTGCTGGTCAGCACCGACCATGAAGAAGTCGGCTCGTGCTCCGCCTGCGGTGCCGATGGCCCGATGCTGGAACAGACCCTGCGCCGCCTGTTGCCAGAGGGTGATGAATTCGTACGCACCATTCAGAAATCACTGCTGGTATCGGCTGACAATGCCCACGGCATCCACCCGAACTACGCCGACAAGCACGACGCCAACCACGGCCCCAAGCTCAACGCCGGGCCAGTGATCAAGGTCAACAGCAACCAGCGCTACGCCACCAACAGCGAAACCGCCGGGTTCTTCCGTCACCTGTGTATGGCCGAAGAAGTACCGGTGCAAAGCTTCGTGGTGCGCAGCGACATGGGCTGCGGCTCCACCATCGGCCCGATCACTGCCAGCCATTTGGGCGTGCGCACCGTGGACATTGGTTTGCCGACGTTTGCGATGCATTCGATTCGGGAGCTGTGTGGTAGCCATGACCTGGCGCATTTGGTGAAGGTGTTGGGGGCGTTCTACGCGAGTCGCGACCTGCCCTGATCGAAAGGCTGGTTGCGGCCAAAATGTGGGAGCGGGCTTGCTCGCGAAAGCGGTGGGTCAGTCGATTAATCTGTTGACTGACACACCGCTTTCGCGAGCAAGCCCGCTCCCACATTTGGTTCTGCGTTAACCTGACTCATATCACTCCCACTTCCAAAAATCCGGCCTAGACTTGTCACTATTCCCACTCCGACAAGGCCGTCGCACCATGATCTCCATGTCCTCCTTCCACGCCATGCTTATCCCTATTCTGATCGGCATGATCCTGCTGGCTGTGGGCTTCAACTTCCGTGACAAACCCCTCGGTGTGTTTGGCATGTGGATCGGCATGCTGTTGATCCTGGGCACTGTGGTATACAAAATCCTCGCCAAACTGGCCGAATGACCCTTGCCCTCGTACACTCGGTCAACCCGTCGTTTTCAAGGTTGACCGCCTAGTGCTCTCCCGTCTGTTTGCCCTGCCCTGCTACCTGCTGATCGCCCTGCTGACCTTGCTGCCGCTCGCGCCTGCCCACGCCGTAGGCTTGCCCAGCCTGCTCGGCAGCGGCAACAAGGCCCAACCCCAAGCCGAAGTGCCGCTGGGGCAGTCGCTGGACGAGGTGATCAAGACCCTGGAGAACGACCAGCAGCGCACCCAACTGCTGAGCGACCTGAAAAAGCTGCGCGCCGCCACGCAAAAAGCCCAACCCGCCGCCGAGGAAGGCGTTCTGGGTTTGATCGGCGGCACCCTGGCCAGCCTGGAAGCACAATTTACTGGGGATGACAGCCCGCTGGGGCGCTGGTCCAACGAGATCGATCAGGCCAAGGATGAATTCAACGCACTGATGCTGCCGGCCAACGAATGGCTGCCGATCATTTTTGGTTTTGCCCTGATCCTTGCGGTGTGGAGCCTGCTGGCCTACGCGCTGATCTGGCTCAGCCACCGCGTACGCGAACGTTTCGGCCTGCCCGAAGAACTGCCGCAACACCCACGTACCTGGGACATGGTGCGCTTCGCCCTGCGCAAACTGGGTCCGTGGCTGATCGCCCTGGTGATCACCGTGTACCTGAGCTACGCGCTGCCCTCATCCCTGGGCAAATCCCTGGCGATGGTGCTGGCCTACGCGCTGGTGGTCGGCACCTGTTTCTCGGCGATCTGCGTGATCGCCTTTTCCCTGCTCGATGGCCCCCACCGTCACCGGGCGCTTTACATCCTGCGCCATCAGGCTTTCCGCCCGTTGTGGTGGATCGGCAGTTTTGCCGCCTTTGGCGAAGCCTTGAGTGACCCACGCCTGGTCCAAGCCCTGGGCCAGCATTTGTCCCATACCGCTGCGACCGTCGCCAATGTGATGGCTGCGCTGTCCACCGGTGTGTTTATCCTGCGTTTTCGTCGGCCCATCGCCCACCTGATCCGCAACCAGCCGCTGTCGCGTCGTCTGACTCGCCGCGCCCTGAGCGACACCATCGAAATCATTGGCTCCTTCTGGTACATCCCGGCGTTGCTGCTGGTGGGCATCTCGCTGTTTGCCACGTTTGTTTCTGCTGGCGACACCAGTACCGCGTTGCGCCAATCGCTGTTGTGCACGGTGTTGTTGGTGTTGTGCATGGTGATCAACGGCCTCGTGCGCCGGCACGCTCTCAAGCCGCAGCGTGGGCACAAGCGCCACGCGCTGTACTCGGAGCGATTGAAGAGCTTCGTCTACACCCTGGCACATCTGGTGGTATGGCTAGTGTTTATCGAGCTCGGCCTGCGGGTGTGGGGCTTGTCGCTGATTCGCTTTACCGAAGGCGATGGCCACGAAGTCAGCGTCAAGCTGTTCGGCCTGGCCGGCACATTGCTGTTTGCCTGGCTGATCTGGATCCTCAGCGACACCGCGATCCACCACGCCCTGACTCGATCGCGCAAAGGCCTGGCCAATGCGCGCGCACAGACCATGATGCCGCTGATCCGCAACGTGCTGTTCGTGACCATTTTTATCATCGCGGCCATCGTGGCCCTGGCCAACATGGGCATGAACGTCACGCCGTTGCTGGCCGGTGCTGGTGTAATCGGCCTGGCCATCGGCTTTGGCGCGCAGTCGCTGGTGGCGGACTTGATCACCGGCCTGTTCATCATTATCGAGGACTCCCTGGCTATTGATGACTACGTGGATGTGGGCGGCCACTTGGGCACCGTCGAGGGCCTGACCATCCGCACCGTGCGCCTGCGGGACATCGACGGCATCGTGCACACCATCCCGTTCAGCGAGATCAAGAGCATCAAGAACTACTCGCGGGAGTTTGGCTACGCGATCTTCCGCGTGGCGATCCCGTACAACATGGAGATCGACGACGCGATCAAGCTGATGCGTGATGTCGGCCAGAAAATGCGCAACGATCCGCTACAGCGCCGCAATATCTGGTCGCCGCTGGAGATTCAGGGGGTAGAGAGTTTTGAGTCAGGCAGCGCGATCCTGCGGGCCCGTTTCAAGACGGCGCCGATCAAGCAGTGGGAAGTGTCACGGGCGTTCAACCTGTCGTTGAAGCGGCATCTGGATGAGGCGGGGTTGGATCTGGCTACGCCGCGTTTGAGTGTGCAGGTGGTGACGGCGGGTTCGGGCGGATTAGACAAAGAGAAGAATACCTAGAAGGCACCACCGTCCCAATGTGGGAGCGGGCTTGTGTGGGAGCGGGCTTGCTCGCGAAGGCGGTGTGTCAGTTTGCATAGATTTGACTGACACACTGCCTTCGCGAGCAAGCCCGCTCCCACATTTTGATCGGCGTTGTTTACGCGATCGCAGCGCTGTCCATCTTCTGGCGCAGGCTCAACGGACGCATGTCGGTCCACACCTCTTCAATGTACGCCAGGCATTCCTTCTTCAGGCCGCTCTTGCCCACGGTGCGCCAGCCTTCCGGCACGGCCTTGTAGTCTGGCCAGATGGAATACTGCTCTTCATGGTTGACCACTACCTGAAACAGGATGTCGTCGCGGTCGAATACTGAGGTCATTGCTGTTCTCCATCGCTAAAAAGTCGGCTGCGCGATACGCGCAGCGCTGATATCTGTAGAAACGTACCAAGGCGTGAAAAAATTAGAGGCTGGCGACCGCGGCCGCCAGGGCACGTCCGAAGATCTCGGCCACGCGGTCGACTTCGGCGCCGGTGATCACCAGCGGTGGCAGGAAACGCACCACACTGCCATGCCGGCCGCCCAGCTCCAGGATCAGGCCGCGCTTGAGGCATTCACGCTGCACCAGCGGCGCCAATTGACGATGCACCGGTGGGTGGCCCTGGATGTCTGGCGTGCCGTTCGGGTCCACCAATTCGACGCCCAGCATCAGCCCACGACCACGGATATCCCCCAGTTGCGGGAAGTCGCGTTGCAGGATGCGCAGGTGTTCGCCGAGGCGCTCGCCCATGGCCGCCGCGTGGCCGGCCAGGTCATGCTCCTTGAGGTAGCGCATCACCGCCGAACCCGCTGCCATTGCCATCTGGTTGCCACGGAAGGTGCCGGCATGGGCGCCCGGCAACCAGGTGTCGAGCCAGTCGCGGTACACCATCACCGCCAGCGGCAGGCTGCCGCCGATGGCCTTGGACATCACCACCACATCCGGAATGATGCCGGCGTGCTCAAAGGCAAACATCTTGCCGGTGCGCCCGAAACCGCTCTGGATCTCATCGACGATCAGCGCCACGCCAGCCTGCTCGGTGATGCGACGCAGGCCGCGTAGCCAGTCAAGATCCGCTGGAATCACCCCGCCCTCGCCCTGCACCACCTCAACAATCACCGCTGCGGGCAACGCCACGCCGGCTTCCGGGTCATTGAGCAGGTTTTCCAGGTAATGCAGGTTGACCCGCACACCTTCTGCGCCGCCCAGGCCAAACGGGCAACGGTAGTCGTAGGGGAATGGCAAGAATTGCACGCCGCTGCTGAGCAAGGCGCCCAAGGGTTTCTTCGGCCCCAGGCTGCCCATCAGGCTCAGGGCACCCTGGCTCATGCCGTGGTAACCGCCCTGGAACGACAACACGGTGCTGCGGCCCGTGGCGGTGCGCACCAGCTTCAAGGCGGCTTCCACCGCATCGGTGCCGGTGGGGCCGCAGAACTGGATCTTGGCTTCCCGTGCGAATTCGGCCGGCAGCAGGCCGAACAGGTCCTGGACGAACTGGTCCTTGACCGGGGTGGTCAGGTCCAGCGTGTGCAACGGTAATTCGTCGGCCAGCACTTGCTGGATCGCCTCGATCACCGCCGGGTGGTTGTGCCCCAACGCCAGGGTGCCGGCGCCGGCCAGGCAGTCGATAAAGGTGCGGCCTTCGACGTCTTCGACATAGATGCCCTTGGCGCGCTTGAGCGCCAGGGGGATCCGCCGAGGGTAGCTGCGGGCGTTGGACTCCTGCTGGCGCTGGCGGGCCAGCAGCGGGGTTTCTTCGAACTGGTAGAGCGTTTCGTGAAGCTGGGTGTCTTCGATATGGCTGATAGCGACGGACATTACTCGATCCCTCATCTGATTCCTGTTCTGGAAACGCACCAGCACGGGAAGGATTTAGGGACGATGGTCGCTAACTGATGGATATGAGCCAACCACTGTAGGAGCGAGCTTGCTCGCGAAAAACTCCAAGGCACCGCGTTTATCCAGATTCCACGCGTTATCGTTGACGTTTTTCGCGAGCAAGCTCGCTCCTACAGGTTGATCACCTTACTTAAAGACCACGGTATTTTTCATTCAGGGCGTACAAAATCGCGCAGGTTTCTGCATCCAGGAACCCGCAATAATCCCTGGGCCGGAAGTGCATCTGAAAGGCCCGGGTCCTGAGTTCAAACGCCTGGCGATTTTGCGCCGGTTTGTACCCATAGCGCTGAAACGCGCGCTCCACCTCGACCTCCGGCGGCAACCCAACGCAAAACCTGCGCTGGTACATCGCCCGCGTCGGCTCGTCAAACCAGGCCCCCACGCCCGCTGCATGCAGGCACCGCCACGGCAACCGTGGCCCCGGGTCGCTCTTGCGCCAGTACGCCACGTCCGAATGCCCGAGGATGTCCGTAGGACCGATCTGCGGATAGCGCCCGAGTATGTCGCGAAGCAGCGCGGTCAGCACCCGGATCTGTTCTTCGCCATACGCCGGAAAGCTGAACACGCCAGCGTCATCCCGCGCCAGGTTGACGATCTCAATGCCAATCGCGCGGCTGTTGAGGTTATCGCCCCCAGCCCAGTGGCTGACCCCGGCATGCCAGGCGCGCTTGCCCTCGTCCACCAGGCGAAAGGCGCGCAGTTCGTCATAACCGGCGGCGCGGTAGCCGGGTTCATCGGGGTCGGGAAGCAAATAGTGCGCGCTGACCCCGTCCTGGGTCAGGGTGCGCAGGGAGGAGGCAAAGGGTGCCGCGGTGTAATGCAGGACCACCTGCCGCACCGTTTCACCATTTCGTTCGTTGAAGCCCCGGGCAGGAAAACTGGTATCGATGACCAACATAAGAACCGTCCTTTTCAATTCAGGCCGAGTCTTTCGGCCCGTTCAAGCGCAAAAAAATTACCGTCATCCTGAAGGCTTGAACTTGAGGAGGGCGGTAACTATTTGTGGGTGCTTGAGAGAAAGACAATCAGTGTCGCAGTGGCATACCCAGGTCTACGCGCAAGCCATCGGCCTGGCTGTCGAAGGTCAGCGAGCAGGAACAGCGCTGGACAATCGCTTGTACGATGGCCAACCCCAGGCCACAGCCTTCGCTGCTGCCGTTGCGCCAGAAGCGTTGGGTCAGGTATTGCAGGTCCTCGGCAGATATCTGTTGGCCATGGTCACGCACGCGAAACACCACCTGTTTGTCGGCGGTCAAGACATGAAGCTGCACGCGGGTGTCCGCCGGGGTGTGGCGCAGGGCGTTATCCAACAGGTTACGCAACGCCGCAACGGCCAGGCCCACCGGCATTTCCACCGGGGTGTCGCTGAGGTTGTCCGGCAGGATCAGGTCGATGCGTTGGTTGTCACCGGCATTGGCATCTTCGATGGCCAACCGTGCAACGTCCTCGGCACTGCACTGCACGCCATCGTCGAACGACAGGCTGCCCTCGACACGCGCCAGCAACAGCAATTGCTCCAAGGTACGGTGCAGGCGATCGGCGCCCTCCTCGGCATGGGCCAGGGACTGGTCGCGGGCGGCGCCGTCGGTCATGCGTGCCACTTGCAGGTGGGTCTTGATCGCCGTCAACGGGCTGCGTAGCTCATGGGCGGCGTCGCCGGTGAGGCGGCGCTCACGCTCGATGGTTTTGGCGATGCGTTGCAACAGTTGGTTTTGGGTGTCCAGCAGTGGCTTGAGTTCGCTGGGCAGCGGGTGGATCTGCAACGGTTCCAGGGAGTCGGCGCTGCGCCGCATCAGCGCGTCACGCATACGGTTGAGGGGCAGCAGGCTCTGGCCGATGCCCAGCCACAGCAGGCACAGGCAGCCCAGCATGGCCACGCCCACCGGCACCGAGGCCGCCAGCAGGATCGACAGGTTCAACGCCTCACGCTCAACCTGGCGGTCGGCGGTGGTGATCAGCAGGTCGCCACGGGACAGGGTAAAGCTGCGCCAACCGACACCGTCTATGACCTGATCATGAAAGCCGCTCCTGCGCGACTCCAGGCCCTCGTCCGGCGTGGCATGGCTGCGCGCCAGGATTTCGCCACGCAAGGAGCTGACCTGGCACGCCATGCCGCCCGGTACATTCAGTTGGGCAGAGTGAAAGTGCGTGCTACTGCTTACGCTGGCCAGGCCCGGCATCTGCTCAGTGAGCCCCGCCACCATGCGTGCGGAGGCCACCAGGCGTTGGTCGAGGGAAAACATCATCTGGTTGCGCAAGTCGTTGAGCATCCAGGCCGCCGCCAGGGCCCAGATCAACACAAACGCGGCGCCCAGCTTGAATGTGAGGCGCAGGCGCAGGCTTTTCACGAGACGTCTTCTCCACCATCCGCCGGGCCCAGGCGGTAGCCAAGGCCGCGCACAGTCTCGACGATGCCATTGCCCAATTTGCGCCGCAGGTGGTGGATGTGCACGTTCAACGCATTGCTTTCCAGCTCATCGTTGAAGCCGTAGACGCTGTCCTTGAGTTGCTCACTGGACAGCACGCGGCCCTTGTTGTGCAGCAGTGCTTGCAGCAGGGCCTGTTCGCGGCGGGACAGGTCCACCGGCTCGCCACCCAAAAAGGTTTCGCGGCTACTCGGGTCGTACGCCAGGCGGCCATGTTCGATCAGGTTGACACTGCGCCCCGCCACGCGCCGCAGCAGGGTTTGCAGGCGGGCGGCAAGTTCGCGCAAGTCGAAGGGCTTGAGCAGGTAGTCATCGGCGCCGGCTTGCAGGCCGTCGACGCGGTTGGTCACCGAGTCCCGGGCAGTGAGGATCAGCACCGGAATCTCCAGGCCCTGGCTGCGCTGTTGTTGCAGCAGCTTGAGGCCGTCCTCATCCGGCAAGCCCAAATCCAGCACCATGATGTCGAACGTGGCAGCCTTGAGCATGGCCCGCGCTGCCGACGCCGAGCCTACGCGCTCCACGGTAAACCCCTGGGCGGTGAGGCCAGCCACGATGCCGCTGGCGATCAGTTCGTCGTCTTCACAGACCAGTACGTGCATGCTGAACCCTTCATGAAAGATGGGGGGATTAAACGGCCAATGGATTAAGCGCAGATTATGCCGCTAAACGCGCCACACTCCCTCTAGAATAGCCCCGGTTAATCATCGGTTAATCAACGCCACACATTGTGTGCCTCACTTGCATCGAACTAAGGCTTGACCATGCGGCATCTTTTTACCTTTCTGCTGGTGTTGTTCGCGGGATTCGCCCAGGCGTCACCGGGCAACCCGTTTGAAACAAAACCTGACTTCCTCCCGGTGGGCAAGGCCTTCACCTTTACCTCCGAGCGCCTGGAAAGCGGCGAGACCCAGCTGTATTGGCAGATTGCCGATGGTTATTACCTGTACAAGCAGCGTATGAAGTTCGACGGGCTCGCCGAACAGCCGACGCTCCCCCAGGGCGAAGCCCATAGCGATGAGTTCTTCGGCGAGCAAGAGGTGTATCGCCAGGGGCTGGAGGTGAAGATCCCCGCCGGCGTCACCGGCCAAGTCAAACTCGGCTGGCAAGGCTGCGCCGATGCAGGCCTGTGCTACCCGCCGCAGTCGATGACCGTGGACCTGGGTGGCAACCCGGCTGTCGCGGCCACCGCTCAAGCCCAGGACCAAAGCCTGGCCAGCGGCCTGCAACAACGCAGTCTGGGCTGGAGCCTGCTGGTGTTCTTCGGCCTGGGCCTGTTGCTGGCGTTTGCACCGTGTTCGTTGCCGATGTTGCCGATCCTGGCTGGCCTGGTAGTCGGCAGTGGCGCCAGCCCGCGTCGCGGTTTTGCCTTGGCCAGCAGCTATGTGGTGTGCATGGCGCTGGTGTACGCCGTGCTGGGTGTGTTGGCCGCGCTGGCCGGCAGCAACCTTGCCGCGCTGCTGCAGACTCCGTGGATCCTTGGCAGCTTCGCCGCGCTGTTCATGATCCTCGCCCTGCCGATGTTTGGCTTCTTTGAACTGCAATTGCCTGCCTTCCTGCGTGACCGCCTGGACAACGCCAGCCGCCTGCAAAGCGGCGGCAGCCTGGTAGGTGCCGGGATCCTCGGCGCCCTCTCCGGCCTGCTGGTGGGCCCGTGCATGACCGCGCCCCTGGCCGGCGCCCTGCTGTATATCGCCCAAAGCGGCAATGCGCTGCATGGCGGCCTGATCCTGTTCGCCATGGGTATTGGTATCGGCATCCCGTTGCTGTTGCTGGTCACCGTAGGCAATCGCTTCCTGCCCAAGCCCGGCACCTGGATGAACGTGCTCAAGGGCATCTTTGGCTTCCTGTTCCTGGGCACCGCCGTGCTGATGATTCGCCCGGTGGTCGATGCCAGCCTGTGGATCGGCCTGTGGGGCGCATTGGCCCTAGTCATGGCGTACTGCGGCTGGACGCTCGCCCGTGAATACGGCTTGGTCGCCAAGGTGTTCGGGGCCGGCGCCTTGTTGCTGGGCCTGTGGGGCGCAGTGCTGGTGGTGGGCGCAGCGGGCGGCAGCGATGACCTGTGGCAACCGTTGAAGGTCTACAGCGGCTCGCGGATTGCCGCCGGGCCCAGCGCTCACGACGCCTTCATGACCATCAGCGATCCCGCCGTGCTGCAAAGCCAGCTCGACAGCGCCAAGGCCCAGGGCCAGTGGGTGCTGGTGGACTATTACGCCGACTGGTGCGTCTCGTGCAAGATCATGGAAAAACAAGTATTCGGCAAACCCGAAGTGATGGACGCCCTCAAAGGCGTGCGCCTGCTGCGCCTGGACGTCACCGCCGATAACGCCGCCAGCCGTGAGCTGCTCGGCCGCTACAAGGTGCCAGGGCCACCGAGTTTCGTGTGGATCGGCCCGGACGGTGAAGAACGCCGTGCCCAACGCATCACCGGCGAAATGGACGCCACCGCCTTCCTGCAACGCTGGACGCAAACCCGAGACGCGCTCTGATGCTGACACTCACCATCGGCACCTTCGCCATCGCCCTGAATCACATCCTGCTGATCAGCGCGCTGATTCTCGCCACCCTGGTGGGCTGGCGCGTGGCCAAGCGTGGCGGTGAAAACCCCGAATCGGTGCTGTTCAGCCTGTTCTTGCTGGGCATGCTGGCGGCGCGCATCAGCTTTGTGCTGATGTACTGGAGCGAATACCGCAACGACTGGCTGCAGATGGTCGACCTGCGCGACGGCGGTTTCCTGGCCTGGCCCGGCGTGATCGTGCTGGTGCTCGGTGCGCTGGCCTACGGCTGGCGCCGCCCGGCCCTGCGCAAACCACTGAGTGCTGGGGTGCTCACCGGCCTGGTGTTCTGGGGCATGACCAGCCTGGCGCTGAACCTGTATGACAGGGGCACGCAGCTACCGGATATCACCCTGCGCAACGCCAACGGCGACGTGGTGCAACTGGCCGATTACAAAGGTGGCCCGCTGGTGGTCAACTTGTGGGCCACCTGGTGCCCGCCGTGCCGGCGCGAGATGCCGGTGCTGGAACGCGCACAACACCAACGCCCTGACGTGACGTTCCTGTTCGTCAACCAGGCCGAAAGCATGCAGAGCGTCAGCACCTTCCTGGCCACCCAGGGCCTGACCCTGGACAACATGCTGTTCGACGGCAGCGGCCGTCTCGGCCAGGCCGTGGGCTCCATGGCCCTGCCTACTACATTGTTCTATAGCGCTGACGGCCGGCTGATCAACAGCCACCTGGGCGAGTTGTCCCAGGCCAGCCTGGCCCGCGCCCTGGAACCCTTCGACACTGCGACACAAAGGAAACCCACATGCCAAGCCTCCGCCACCTGCTGACCTTGCTGCCACTGACGCTTGCAGCCACCCTAGCCCATGCCGAAGACTGGCCGGCACCGATCAAACAGATCGAGGCCAAGGGCGCCAAGATCCTCGGCAAGTTCGATGCCCCCAGCGGCCTCACCGGCTACGCCGCGCAATACCAGAACCGTGGCATGGCGCTGTACCTGACCGCCGACGGCAAAAGCGTGCTCGCCGGCAACCTGTACGACGCCCAAGGCAACGACCTGAGCAGCGCGCCCCTGGAAAAACTGGTGTACGCGCCGATGGCCAAGGAAGTCTGGGCCAAGATGGAAAAAAGCAGCTGGATCCAGGACGGCGACAAAAACGCGCCACGCATCGTCTACCTGTTCAGCGACCCCAATTGCCCTTACTGCAACATGTTCTGGGAACAGGCCCGCCCGTGGGTGAAGGCTGGCAAGGTGCAGTTGCGCCACATCATGGTCGGCATCATCCGCGAAGACAGCGCGGCCAAGTCCGCCGCGCTGTTCGCAGCCAAAGACCCGCAAAAAGCCCTGGAAGAACACGAAGCCGCCGGCAAGGGCAGCAAGTTGCAGGCACTGGCCAAGATCCCGGCGGATATCGAGGCCAAGCTCGATGCCAATATGAAGTTGATGGATGAACTGGAGTTGTCGGCGACGCCGGCGATTTTCTATCTGGATGACAAGGGTGGGTTGCAGCAACAGCAGGGGGCGCCGTCGCCGGATAAGCTGGCCAAGATCATGGGGCCTAAATAAGCGGCGCCTGGGCGGACGCTTTCGCGAGCAAGCCCGCTCCCACATTGGATTGGGTTCACACATTTCTATCTGTGAACACCGTCAAATGTGGGAGCGGGCTTGCTCGCGAAGAGGCCCTATCAAACGATGGAGATTAAAGCCCCTCCAGCTCAGCCATCAAATCACTCAACCGATCCACCTTCTCGGCACTGATCTCATTGGCCGCCAACCCGTCGATATACTCGGCCAACTCCGCCACCGTGCTGCACTCAAACATCGCTCGCAGTGGCACATCCCGCTGCAAGGTCTTCTGCACCCGCGACGCAATCTGCGTGGCCAGCAACGAATGCCCGCCCAGTTCGAAGAAGTTGTCCTGCACCCCTACCCGCTCAACCTTCAACACCTCAGCCCAGATTGCCGCCAAGGTGGTCTCCAGTTCGTTGCGCGGCGCCAGGTAGTCCTGGCTGCATAACTGGCCGATGTCCAGGTCAGGCAGCGCCTTGCGGTCGAGTTTGCCGTTGGCATTCAGGGGCAGGCGCTCCAGCCACAGCCAGTGCAGCGGCACCATGTACTCCGGCAGTTCGGCGCGCAGGCGCTGTTTGATGCGGTCCAGGCGTTCGCTTGGGTTCAGCGCCTCATTGGCAGCCACCAGGTAGCCGACCAGGTGCTTACCGTTGACGCCCTCCTGCACGCCCACTGCTGCATCGCGTACTTCCGCCTGCTCATGCAGACGCGCCTCGATTTCACCCAGTTCGATGCGATAACCGCGAATCTTCACCTGATGATCGATCCGCCCTACGTACTCCAACACACCATCACTGCGCCGCCGTGCCAGGTCACCGGTGCGATACAAGCGCTCCCCCGGCGCGCCGAACGGGTTCGGCACAAACACCGGCGCGGTGCGCAGCGGGTCGCTGACGTAACCACGGCCCACGCCAGTACCCGCGACACACAGTTCCCCCACCGCACCTTGCGGCACCAACTCCAGCGCGCCATCGAGCAGGTACAAGCGGTTGTTGTCCGTTGGCGTACCAATCGGCAGGTAGGTGCCACGGGTCGATGCCAGGTCGACGCGGTAGAACGCCACGTCGTCCGAGCATTCCGCCGGACCATAGGCGTTCACCAGGCCAATCTCTGGGTAACGCTGCAACCACTGGTGCGCCAACTCCGGCGGCATCGCTTCACCGGTCGGCAGCATCCAGCGCAGGCCGTCGAGGCGGATACGGTCCTGGGCGAGCATGCCCTGGATCAGTGATGGCACGCTCTCCAGCACGGTGATGCCTTGTGCCTGGACATGCTCCAGCAACCCTTGCGGATCATGGGCCAGCGCGTTCGGCACAATGTCCACCCGTGCGCCAAACAGCGGCGCGGCGAGGAACTGCCACACGGAAATATCGAAACTTTGCGACGCGGTTTGTGCGATCACATCCGCATCGCTCAGGTCCAGATACGGCACCTTGCTCAACTGGTTATTGAGCATGCCGCGCTGTTCCACCATCACGCCTTTGGGCAGGCCGGTGGAGCCCGAGGTGTAGATCACATAGGCGAGGTTGTCCGGGCCGCTGTAGATACCGGGGTTGTCGTCATGCTCATCCAATACCTCCCACACCAACAGCTTCGGTCTCCCAGCGCAGGAGAACTCATCCAACAGCACCTGCGCCTGTTCGCGACACGCCTCGGTGCACACCAGCAACGGCGTGCGGCTCAAATCGATGATGCTGCGCAGGCGCTGGCTTGGCAGGCCAGGGTCCAGCGGCAAGTAACCGGCACCGGCCTTGAAGCTGCCGATGATCATGCCGAGCAAGTCCAGGCTGCGTTCAGCCAGCAAGGCCACCGGTTGATCCAGGCCCACACCCGCCTTGATCAACGCATGCCCCAGGCGGTTACTGCGCCGGTTCAGCTCGGCATAGCTCCATTGCTGGTCCAGGCAACTGGCAGCAATGCGCTGTGGATGCTCGCCCACCTGCGCTTCAAACAGCTCGATATAGCTGCGCTCCAGCGGGTAGTCATGCTCACTCTGGTTGCAGCCGTCCACCAGGAACTCACGTTCCTGCGCGCCAATCAGCGGCAGGTCGGCCATGTCGCCATGGAAGCCCTGCACCAGCGCCAGCAGCAGGCGCTTGAACTCGCCGAGCATGCCTTGCACGGTGGTTTCATCGAAGTAGCGCTGGTCATAGGACAGGTGCAAGCCCAGGTCATCGCCGGGGTAGCACACCGCCGTCAGCGGGAAGTTGGTGTGAGTGCGGCCAGAGTCCGAGGTGGCATTCAGGCTTTGGGCGCGGTCCAGCACCGAGACTTCCACCGGCGCGTTCTCGAACACGAACAGGCTGTCGAACAGCGGCTGGCCCTTGGGCAGTTCGCTGTGTTCCTGGAGGGTCACCAGTGGTAGGTATTCGTACTCGCGCAGTTGCATATTGCTGTCGAGCAAGCCGCTCAGCCACTGGCGCACGCTGCACGGTTGATCGTCCTCGGGCAGCTGCACCCGCAGCGCGATGCTGTTGATAAACAAGCCGACGGTGCGTTGCATCTCGGGCATTTCCACCGGGCGACCGGCCACGGTAACGCCGAACAGCACGTCACGGTCGCCGCTCAACCGACGCAGTACCAACGCCCATGCTGCCTGGGCAAAGGTGTTGACGGTCAGTTGATGGGCCTGGGCCAGTTCACGCAGTTGCGCGCCGTCACGGGCATCGAGGCGGGTGTAGCAGTCGCCCACCACCATGCCACCGTGGCCGGCGTGTTCACGCAGGAACGGGCGGTCACTCGGGATCGGCGTGGTGCGCTCGAAGCCTTGCAGGTTCTGCTGCCACCACTGGCGCGCCTCATTGAGGTTCTGGCGTTGCAGCCAGGCGATGTAGTCGCGATAACGCGGCGGTGTAGCCAATTGTGCCTCGCGGCCTTCGCCCATGGCCATGTAGATATCGAAGAAGTCATTCATCAGCAGCGAACGGCACCACGCATCGATGAGGATGTGGTGGTTGCTCATCATGAACCAGTAACGCTCGGCACCGACGCGAATCAGGCGCAGGTGGAACGGTGCCTGGTTGAGCAGATCGAAGCCGGCTTCGCGCTCTTGCTTGAGCAAGGCTTGCAGGCGCGGTTCCTGTTCGCTTTCTGGGTCAGCACTCCAATCCAGATACTCAATCGGCGTGCTGCCCGGCTTGTGGATCACTTGCAGCATGTCTTCGCCGACGTTCCAGCAGAATGACGCACGTAGGGCTTCGTGACGGGCGATCACCGCTTGCCAGGCCTGGGCGAAACGCTCGGGGTCTAGGGCGCTGTTGATGCGGTAACGGTCCTGCATGTAGTACAGGCCGGTGCCCGGCTCCAGCAGGGTGTGCAGCAACAAACCTTCCTGCATCGGCGTGAGCGGGTACACGTCTTCAATAGCGCTGGCCGGCACCGGCAAGGCATCCAGTTGCGGCTGGGTCAGGCGCGCCAGCGGGAAGTCGGACGGCGTCAGGCCGCCAGCATCGTCCTTGAGGCAATGGGCAACCAGGCTTTGCAGCTCGGCAAGGTAGGCCTCAGCCAGTTCGCGGATGGTGTGTTGATCGTGGCGTTCACGGCTGAACGTCCAGCGCAGCACCAGCTCACCGCCGTACACCTGGCTGTCGACGCTCAGTGCATTGGGCAGCGGCGCGTCCGGGTCATGGGCGATGCCCGCCGACGCGTCCAGCGGATGGAACAGCGCCTCGCTGCCAAAGCTCTGGTCGAACTGGCCGAGGTAGTTGAAGGTGATCTCGGCGCGCGGCAGCGCGGCCATGCTCTGTTGGATCAGGTCGTCTGCTAGATAACGCAGCACGCCATAGCCCAAGCCTTTGTGCGGCACGCCGCGCAGTTGCTCCTTGATCGCCTTGATCGACGCGCCCTGCTCCACCTGTGGGGTCAGCCGCAGCGGATAGGCGCTGGTGAACCAACCGACGCTGCGGGTCAGGTCGATGTCATCGAACAGGGTTTCACGGCCATGGCCTTCCAGTTGGATCAACGCCGAGGCGTGGCCGCTCCAGCGGCACAACACGCGGGCCAGCGCGGTCAGCAACAGGTCGTTGACCTGGGTGCGATAAGCGCTTGGGGCCTGTTGCAGCAATTGGCGGGTGTGTTCGGCATCCAGGCGCACGCTGACGGTGTCGGCATCGCGGTTGCGCAACGCGCCCTGAGGACGGTCCACCGGCAAGCCCACCGCAGGGCCGGCCAACTGGTCTTGCCACACGCTCAGTTCTTCGCGCAGGGATTCGCTGCCGGCATAAGCCTGCAAGCGTGACGCCCAGTCGCGCAGCGCGCTGGTCTTGGCCGGCAAGCTGACGGACTGGCCGTCGCTCAACTGGCGGTACACCGTTTGCAGGTCTTCGAGCAGTACGCGCCACGACACGCCGTCCACCACCAGGTGATGGATCGCGATCAGCAGGCGTTGCTGGCCTTCGGGGCCGTCTACCAACAAGGCGCGCAGCAGCGGGCCGTGTTGCAGGTCAAGGCTGCGTTGGGTGTCGGTGAACAGCGCGGTGCACTGCGCCAGGTCACGCACCTGGGCCTGCATCAGCACGCCGCCTTGAGGCACAGCCAAGTGTTCGGCGTGCCACTGGCTGTCGCGCGGGGTGAAGCTCAGGCGCAGGGCGTCGTGATGCTCCAGTACTGCCAGCAGCGCTTGCTCCAGGCGATGGGGTTCCAGCAGTTGCAGCGGCTTGAGCAACAACGCCTGGTTCCAGTGCTGACGCTGGGGAATGTCGGTGTCGAAGAACCAATGCTGGATCGGCGTAAGCCCCGAGCTGCCGGTCAGCACGCCCTGCTCCGCCGTGACCTTTTCGGAGCGCGTGGCAACGGCGGCCAGGGTTTGCACGGTCTGGTGCTGGAACAAATCCCGCGGGCTGAAGTGAATGCCCGCCTGCCGCGCACGGCTCACCACTTGGATCGACAGGATCGAGTCGCCGCCGAGTTCGAAGAAGTTATCGTCGAGGCCGACTTGCTGCACGTTCAACACCGCCGCCCAGATCGCCGCGAGGGTGTGCTCCAGCTCGTTGCGTGGCGCCACGTACTGTTGACGATTGGCCTCGGGGTCGGGTTCTGGCAAGGCACGACGGTCGAGTTTGCCGTTGGCGGTCAGCGGCATGCTGTCGAGCACGATCAGGTGCGCGGGCACCATGTAGTCCGGCAGTTGCGCCTTGAGATGAGCTTTCAACGCATCGCGCAGAGCGCCCTGCTCAGCATCGCTGACCAGGTAGGCCACCAGCTGTTTGCCGCTCGGCGAATCCAGCGCCAGCACCACCGCTTCACGCACCGCTTCGTGTTCCAAAAGACGGGTTTCGATTTCCCCCAGTTCGATGCGAAAGCCACGAATCTTTACCTGATGGTCGATCCGCCCCAGGTACTCCACCAAACCGTCGGCGCGTTGGCGCACCAGGTCGCCGGTGCGGTACAGACGGCCGCCGTTATTGGTAAACGGATCGGCGACAAAGCGCTCGGCCGTCATGCCGGGGCGCTCGTGGTACCCCTGGGCCAGCCCGGCGCCGCCGATATACAACTCGCCGGTCGCGCCTTGGGGCACCAATGCCAGGTCGGCATCAAAGATGTAGGCCACACGGTCGCCGATAATGCTGCCAATCGGCACACTGCCCGCGCCTTCCTCCAACTGCTCCGGAGCCAGGCTGGCCAGCGGCATCACCACGGTTTCGGTCGGGCCATAGGCGTTGAAGAATACCTTTGGCTGAAACGCCGCACGGATGCGCGCCAAGTGTTCACCGGTGAGCGCTTCACCGCCGGTGATGCACATGCGCACCGGCAAGGTCTGTTGCTGGGTCGCCAGCCACTGCGCCAACTGGCTGCCGTAGCTTGGGGTAAAGCCGAGGATATTGATGCGATGGGTGCGGATCAGCCCGCAGATTTCTTCGGCATCCCACTGGCCCTGGGCACGCAATACAACCTGCGCACCGCTGAGCAGCGGCACCAGCAGACGCTCGGTGGCGGCGTCGAAGTTGATCGAATAAAAATGCAATTCGCAGTCGTCCGGGCGCATGCCGAAACGCTCGATCACCGCCGCGCAATGCATGGCGATTTCGCCGTGGGACACCACCACGCCCTTGGGTTTGCCGGTGGAGCCGGAGGTGTAGATCAGGTACGCCTGGTGCTGTGGCAGGCTGATAAATGGCAACTCGCCCGACGGGTAATTGGCGAGTACCGGCAGGTCATCTTCCAGGCACCAGCAGGCTACGGTGGCGGGCAATTCGCCGAGGGCTTCGAACATCGCCGCATCGCTGAGCAACAGGCCGATGCCGCTGTCTTCGATCATGTAATGCAGGCGGTCCAGCGGGTATTCCGGGTCCAGCGGCACGTAGGCGCCGCCAGCCTTGAGGATCGCCAACAGGCCGATGACCATTTCCAGCGAGCGCGGCAGCGCCAGGCCGACGCGCACCTGCGGGCCGACGCCACGCTCACGCAGCATCCAGGCCAGGCGGTTGGCGCGTTCGTCCAGTTCGCGGTAGCTCAGGGTTGCCCCGGCGAAAGTCAGCGCGGGTGCATCGCCACGGGTCGCGGCTTGCTGGCTGAACAGCGTGTGGATGCACTGGTCGAGGCGATGCTCGCCCTTTTCGATACCCAGGCTGTCCTGCAAGGCGCGTTGTTCGTCCTGCGTCAGCAACGGCAATTCGCTCAGGCGCTGCTGCGGGTTGGCGATCAGGGCTTCCAGCAGGTTGCGCCAATGTTCAGCCATGCGCGCGATGCGTGGCTCGTCGAACAGGTCGGTGCTGTAGGTCAGGCAGCAACCCAGGCGATGGTCGAGGTCGGTGACTTCCAGGTTGAGGTCAAACTTGGTGGCACGGGCATCGTTGGCCAGGTATTCCACGGTCATGCCGGCCAGTTGGCGGCTTTGCTGAAACTCCCAGCGCTGCACGTTGCACATCACCTGGAACAGCGGGTTATACGCCGCACTGCGTGGCGGTTGCAGGGCTTCCACCAGGTGGTCGAACGGCAGGTCCTGGTGGGACTGGCCTTCGATCACGGTGTGGCGCACTTGCTCGAACAGCTCGGCCACATTCATCTGCCCATTGAGCTGGCAACGCAGCACCTGGGTGTTGAGGAACGCACCGATCAGCCCTTCGCTTTCCGGGCGGATACGGTTGGCCACCGGCGCACCGATGCGCAGGTCGGTCTGGCCGCTGTAGCGGTAGAGCAATACGGCCAGGGTGGCGGTCATGGTCATGAACAGGGTGAGGCCGCGCTCGGCATTGAAGGCACGTACGCGGGCGGCCAGGTCATCGCTCAAATCGAAGCGGTACAACTCGCCCTGGTGGCTTTGCACCGGCGGGCGCGGGCGGTCGCCGGGCAGTTCCAGCAGCGGGTGTTCGTTGCCCAGTTGCGCGGTCCAGTAATCCAGTTGGCGCTGGCGCTCGCCAGCCTCCAGCCACTGGCGCTGCCACACGCTGTAATCCAGATACTGCACCGGCAACGGCGCCAGCGGCGAGGTGCGCTCATCGATAAAGGCTTCGTACAACGCGCTGAGTTCACGGGCAAAGATGTCCATGGCCCAGCCTTCGGTGACGATATGGTGCAGGGTCAGCACCAGGTAGTGTTCCTGCTCGCCGGCCTTGACCACACAGGCGCGCAGCAGCGGCCCGGTTTCCAGGTTGAACGGGGTGTGGGCCTCGTGATCGGCCAGTTGCTGCAAGCGCAACTGGCGCTCGGCTTCACTGAACGCCGAAATGTCCTGCCAATCCATGCGCAGCCCGGTTTGCGCCGAGACCTTCTGATAGGCCACGCCATCCACGCTCGGGAACGTAGTGCGCAGGGTTTCGTGACGCATGATCAAGGCCTGCAACGCCGCCTCAAAACGCCCCACATCCAGCACACCGCGCAGGCGCGCCATGCCGCCGACGTTGTAGGCTGGGCTGTCCGGCTCCATCTGCCACAGGAACCACATGCGCTGCTGGGAATAGGACAGCGGCACCGATTGACTGCGGTCGACCTTGGCAATGGCGGTTTGCTGGTTACGCTGGCCCGACGCTTGGATCAACCCGACCTGCTCGGCAAACGCGCCCAGTTCACTGGCCTCGAACAGGGTGCGCAGCGGCAGCTCGACGTCACACGCCTGGCGGGTGCGGGAGATGATTTGCGTGGCCAGCAACGAATGCCCACCGAGGGCGAAAAAGTCATCGTGCAGGCCGATGCGTGGTAGGCCGAGGACTTCGCGCCAGATCGCGGCGATCTGCTGTTGCAGCGCGGTTTCGGGCTCGATGTGTTCGCGGGTCTGCCACACAGGTGCAGGCAGTGCGCGACGGTCCAGTTTGCCGGCGGGGCTCAGGGGCATGGCGTCCAGGCGCATCAACAGCGCGGGCACCATGTACTCCGGCAATTCGGCGGCCAGGGCGGTTTTGACCTGATCTTCATCCAGCTCGCCATGGGCGGTGTAGTAACCGATCAACTGCGCGTCACGCACCAGCACCACCGCCTGGGCGATACCGTCCAGGGCCAACATGCGCGCTTCGATTTCTTGCGGCTCCACGCGGAAACCGCGCAGCTTGACCTGCTGATCGAGACGGCCAAGGTATTCGAGCACACCATCAGCGCTCCAGCGCGCGCGGTCGCCAGTGCGATACAGGCGTGTGCCCTGGTGGTCGGCGACAAAACGCTCGGCGGTCAACCCGGCACGGCCGAGGTAACCCCGGGCCAGGCCAAGGCCACCGATGCACAGCTCACCCGGCACGCCCAGCGGTACAGGGTTGAGCTGTTCATCGAGCACACGGCAGATCACGTTGCCCAACGGCCGGCCAATCGGCGAGCGCTCGCCGTCTTCAGCGCGGCAATGCCAGTGGGTCACGTTGATCGCGGTTTCGGTCGGGCCATAACGGTTGTGCAATTGCACCGCTGGTAGCTGCGCCAATACGCGGTTGCGCAACTCGGCGGGCAAGGCTTCGCCGCCAGAGAACAGGCGCCGCAGGCTGGTGCATTCGGCGGCCAGCGGCTCGTCGATAAACAGCGCCAACAGCGGCGGCACAAAGTGCAGCGTGGTCACGCCATGCTGCTGTACAAGCTGCGCGATGCGATGCGGGTCGCGGTGCTCGCCGGGGCCGGCCAGTACCAGGCGGCAACCGGTGATCAGCGGCCAGAAGCATTCCCACACCGACACGTCAAAACTGATCGGTGCCTTTTGCATCAGCACATCGGTTTGATTGAGTTGGTAAGTGGCCTGCATCCACTGCAAGCGCTCGGCCAGGGCCGCGTGGGTGTTGCCTACGCCCTTGGGCTGGCCGGTAGAGCCGGAGGTGTAGATCACGTAGGCGAGGTTGTCACCGTGCAGGTGCAGGCCCGGTGGCTGGGTCGGCCAGCTGTCCAGGTGCAGGCTGTCCATGGCGATCACGCCCACGCCTTCGGTGGCGGGCAGCTGTTCCAGCAGTGAAGTCTGGGTCAGCAGCAGGTGCACGCCGCTGTCCTTGAGCATGTAGGCCAGGCGGTCGGCGGGGTAATCCGGATCCAGCGGCACGTAGGCGCCGCCGGCCTTGATGATGGCCAGCAGGCCGATCAGCAGTTGCGGCGAACGCTCGGCGGCGATAGCCACGCACACGTCCGGGCCGACGCCTTTGTCACGCAGGTAATGGGCCAGGCGGTTGGCCTGGGTGTGCAGCTGGGCAAAGGTCAGGCTGCCGTCTTGCCAGACCAGTGCGGTAGCGTCCGAGGTTTGCTGGTTAAGCAGCTCGGGCAACCATTGCTCGGCGGGCGCGCACGGTGCCTGGCTCCAAACTTGCTGCTCGTCTTGTTGCATCAGCTGGAGGTCGCCAATGGCGTGCTGGGGTTGCTCGCACACGGTTTGTAGCAGTTGGGTGAAGTGCTCGGCCAGGCGCTGGATGGTGCGGGCTTCGAACAGTTCGTCGGCGTAGTCAAATGACAGGCTCAGGCGCCCGTTGCGGTCTTCTTCGCTGTGCAGTTGCAGGTCGAACTTGGCTTCGCGGCTGTGCCATGGCAGCTCATCGGCGAGCATGCCTGGCAGACGGCGCAGGGCGCTGAGGTCGCGTTGCTGGTGGTTGAACATGACCTGGAACAGGCCTTGTTCGCGGGCCTGGGGGAAGGCTTCCAGCAGTTGTTCGAACGGCAGGTCCTGGTGGGCCTGGGCGGCCATGGCCGTCTCGCGGGTGGAAGCCAACAGTTGATCGAATGGCAAGCGCCCATCCAGCTCGGCGCGCAACACCAGCGTGTTGATAAAGAAGCCGATCAGGCCCTGGGTTTCCTGGCGCGGGCGGTTGGCATTGGGCACGCCGATGCGGATATCGCGCTGGCCGCTGTAGCGGTAGAGCAAGGTCTGGAACGCGGCCAGCAACAGCATGAACGGCGTGGACGCGTTGGCCTGGGCGGTCTGGCGAATCGCGTCGCTGAGGCCGGTGCTCAGGCGTACGGTATGGCGTGATGCGCTGTTGCGGTGGTGCGCCGAGCGCGGATGGTCGGTGGCCAGGCTGAGGGTGGGGTGCTCTTCACCCAACTGCGTTTTCCAGTAGGCCAGTTGGCGCTGGCCTTCGCCCTCGGCCAGCCATTGGCGCTGCCAGCTGCCGTAATCGGCGTATTGCAAAGCCAGGGGTGGCAATTCCAACGCTTGGCCTTGGCTCGCAGCCGCGTACAGGCGCGAGAATTCGTCGATCAAAATGTTGAGCGACCAACCATCGGCAATGATGTGGTGCAGGGTCACCAGCAGTTGGTGATCCTCATCGTCCAGGCGCACCAGGGTCACCCACAGCAGCGGGCCTTTTTCCAGGTCGAACTGGGTGTGGGCTTCGTCCTCGCGGATCTGCTGCGCGCGGGCCTCACGCTCGGCGACGGGCAGGTCGCTGAGGTCGATGACTTGCAGCTCGAAATCGGCCTTGGCGTCGACACGCTGGAAGGCTTGGCCATCGCGCTCATAGAAACGGGTACGCAGCGCTTCGTGGCGCTGGACCAACTGCTGGAAGCTGGCACGCACCGCGTCTTCGTCCAACTCGCCGCGCAGGCGCAGTGCGCCGGGGATGGTGTAGGCGCTGCTGTGGGGGTCCAGTTGCCAGGTGATCCACAGGCGGTTCTGGGCCAGGGATTGGGGCAGTTCGTCCTGGCGCGACAGGCTGTGGATTGCGCCTTGGGCAACGCCACCGTCGTGCTGCAATTGCGCGACATGGGCGGCGAACGCCGAGAGCACTGGCGCTTCGAACAGCATGCGCAGGTTCAGCTCCAGACCCAACTTATCCCGCAGGCGCGCCACCACCTGAGTGGCGGTAATGGAGTTGCCGCCGAGCAGGAAGAAGTGGTCATCAGCCGCAACGGTTGTGACGTGCAACTGTTCGCACCAGATCGCAGCAATCTGGTTTTGCAGTTCGGATTCCAATGCAGCATCATCGGCCTGGGCCTGCACATCGGGGAACTGCGCATAGCTATCGAGGCTGCCATCGGCATGGCGCAGGCCACACGCTGCACGTTGCACTTTGCCGCTGGAGGTCTTTGGCAACGCGCCGGGATTGAGCAGCACTACCACGCTTGGCGCCTCTTGATAGGCCTCGGCGACGGCTTGGCGAATCGCCTTGATCAGCGCTTCGGGCGGCAGGATTTTCTGCACGCTGCGGCTGATTTCCGCCGCAATGCCGATGCCTTCCAGGCCTTGGTCATTCACGGCAAACGCCGCCACCCGGCCCTTGCGCACCACTTCCACTTCGCGCTCGATGGTTTGCTCGATGTCCTGGGGGTACAGGTTGTGGCCGCGCACGATCAGCAGGTCTTTCAAGCGGCCGGTGATGTACACCTCGCCAAAGCGCATAAAGCCCAGGTCACCGGTGCGCAACCAGGTGCGACCTTCGTGCTGCACGAAGGTCTTGGCGGTGGCTTCGGGGTTGCGCCAGTAGCCGTGGGCGATGCTCGGCCCGGTGGCCCACAGTTCGCCGACGTTGTTGTCGGGTAGCTCTGCAAGGGTATTGGGATCGACGATCAGCACCGCGTGTTCCGGCTGGCTGGTGCCGCAACTCATGATCGCCGTGCCCTGCCCTGGCTCGGCGCGGTTGGCGGCCAGCGCCTGCTCATCCATGCGCATGGCCGGAATGCCGTGGCCACGGCTGCCACCGGCGACGAACAGGGTCGCTTCGGCCAGGCCGTAGGAGGCGAAGAAGTTGTCTGGGGTAAAACCGCAGGGGGCGAACTTGTCGGCGAAGCGTTCCAGGGTGTCGAGACGGATCGGCTCGGAGCCGGAATAGGCCACGCGCCATTGGCTCAGGTCCAGGCGTTCCAGGGCCGACTCGCTGACCCGTTCGCTGCACAGGCGGTAGGCGAAATCCGGGCCACCGCTGATGGTGCCGCGGTATTCGCTGATCGCCTCCAGCCAGCGCAACGGGCGGCCGAGGAAGTAGGCCGGCGACATCAACACGCACGGCACGCCGCTGAAAATCGGTTGCAGCAGGCCGCCGATCAGGCCCATGTCGTGGTACAGCGGCAGCCAACTGACGATCACGTCGTCGGGGTTGAGGTCGATACCAAAACCACGGCGGATCAGCACTTCGTTGGCCACCAGGTTACCGTGGCTGACTTGCACGCCCTTGGGCAACGCGGTGGAGCCGGAGGTGTACTGCAAAAAGGCGATGTCGTCAGGTTGCAGGTCGGGGGCGACCCAATTGCCGGCGCTGTCCAAGCGGTCGACGATCAACACCGGCGGCGCATTTTCGATCTGGGCCAGGCCCTCGGCGAGGCTGGCGATGGTCAGCAGCAGGCGCGGCTCGGCATCGCTGATGATCGACAGCAAACGCTCCTGGTGATGACGACGGGTGGACTCCGGCGGATAGGCCGGCACGGCGATCACCCCGGCGTACAGGCACCCAAAGAACGCCGCGACATAATCCGGGCCACTGGGGAACAGCAGCACCGCTCGGTCGCCCAGTTCAGCATTGGCTTGCAAGGCGGCGGCGATGGTACGGGCGCGGCTGTCCAGGTCGCGGTAGCTGAGCACAACGTTCTGCTCGGCAGACTCGGCCAGGAAGCGCAGAGCCACCTGGTCCGGGGTCTGTGCGGCACGACGTTGAAGGGACTGGACCAGTGTGCGGGGAAGTTCGAAGGCGTCCATCATGGGGTTCCTGCCTGAAATCGGCTTACGGGGAAATCGGGGCTTACTTGAAAACAGAGAGCGGGGGCGTTCAGCCGGCGATCAGTTGCCGCGCCACGCCATTGCGCCAGCGGGCCAGGTGCTCGTCGGCGTAGCGGCGTATGCAGCGCAACACCGCGCTTTCGTGCTGCACCAGAAAGAAGTGGTGACCGTCGAACATGTCCAGGGAAAAACCGCTGGAGGCGTCGGCTTGCCAGTCGAGCAACTGGTCGGCGCACACGCTGTCTTGTTTGCCGCCGAACACATGGATCGGCATGCCCAGCGGCTCGCGCTCGCCGTAGGTGAAGCTGCCGCACAGCAAAAAGTCGGCACGCAGGATCGGCAGCATCAGCGCCATCAACTCAGGGTTGGCCAGCGCTTCTTCGGCAGTGCCTTGCAGTTCACGCAGGCGGGCGATCAGTTGTTCATCGGTCTTTTCGATGGCGTATTCGCTGACATCGCGATGGGCCGGGCCGGCGGTGCCGGAAGCGAACAACGCCAAGGGTGCGGGGGCGTTGCGGACCTTGAGTGCGTGGGCCAGCTCAAACGCCAGCAGGCCACCAAGGCTGTGGCCGAACAACGCGTAGGGGGTGCTCAGGTCGCGGCTGATTTCGTCGGCCAGTTGTGCTGCCAGGGCCTTGATGTCGCGCTGCAACGGCTCGTCCATGCGCATGCCACGCCCCGGCAGCTCCAACGGGCACACCTGCAACCAGGCCGGCATTGCCCGGCGCCAACGCGCATACACCATGGCACTGGCGCCCGAGTAAGGCAGGCAAAACAGACGCAGTCGAGTCGGCGCGCTCATCGCGGGAAGACTCCACACTGAAACACGCCCTCTGCACGATAGAAACCCATCTCGCCCTCCTGCGGGTGCTGATCCTTGGCCGTTTTACTAACGAGCCTGTCACCCATGAGAACGGACGGCGCTGGCAAATAATTAGTCGCGGGGATCAGCGAGAGCGGGTTCACACCTTCCGGGAAGGCATAAGATTAGTTCGTCTTCTCATTTGACAATCATTATCATTAAGCCTAATTTGTTGCCCGATGTGTAGGAGGCCTCAGCAAGGACGCCCTCCCCTAACCTCTTTAGCAACAAGGTGAATTCCATGACGGAACCAGTATCCACAGGCAGGTGTGACTCACCTCTTCTCCAGGCATTTGTCGACAATCGACTCATCCTGGTGAAGATCGCAGCACGTATTACCGGCTGCCGCTCTCGCGCCGAAGACGTGGTGCAAGACGCGTATTTCCGGTTGCAATCAGCACCGACGATCACCTCCTCGTTCAAGGCCCAGCTCAGCTACCTGTTCCAGATCGTGCGCAACCTGGCGATCGACCACTACCGCAAGCAGGCGCTGGAACTCAAATACTCGGGGACCGAAGAGGAAGGCTTGAATGTGGTCATCCACGGCGCTTCACCGGAAACCTCCCACATCAATTTCAACACCCTGGAAAACATCGCCGACGCTTTGACCGAGCTGCCGCAGCGCACTCGATATGCGTTCGAGATGTACCGCCTGCACGGCGTGCCGCAAAAGGACATCGCCAAGGAACTGGGGGTGTCGCCGACGTTGGTGAACTTCATGATTCGCGATGCGCTGGTGCATTGCCGCAAGGTGTCGGGCAGCCATAGCGATACGTTTGCGCGGCGGGTGTAGAGACTTCGAAAAACTGTAGCGAGGGAGCTTGCTCCCGCTGGACTGCGCAGCAGTCCCAGTCTTTGGGTAAAAAACTGGGGCCGCTTCGCGACCCAACGGGAGCAAGCTCCCTCGCCACAGGTCATTTGCCAGTGCGGATCAGACCAACCCACACCGATCAAAAAACCGCTCACGTCCCAACATCATCAGCGCCGCACGCTTGTGGGGGAAGTCGAATTCCTTCTCGCAGTGGAAACACTGGTTCTGCATATGCCCGATCATCTTCGCGTTGTCGGCACGCGGTTCCGCCACCACCCGCTGGGTGCGTGGGTCATCCAGGAACAGGTAGTGCACCAGCGCCGACAGCCAGCTCGCGACTTTATGCGGGCCACGGTGATGTTCCTCCCCCACCAACATGTGAATGCCACGGTCGTAGTCGGCGGCGTCGTAGAACGGTGCGATGCGGTCTTCCTTGGCCCAGTAGGCTTCGAAATACGCAAAGGGCTCGTCGTCGAAGCAACCGATCAGCGTGAGGGTGTGGGGATCGGCCTCCAGCTTGTCCAGGTATTCGCGGTGTTGTTCGAGGCTGCCGCTTTCCTGCCAGAAACTGGCGACGCGGGCGCTGTTCTGCCAGCGGTTGAAGCGCGCCAGGTCCACGTCGATCTCCACGGTGCGCAAGGAAATCCATGCCCCCAGGCGTGCGTCATAACGCCGGTAAACTTCACCACGGGGCTTGGGTGCACGAGCTGGGTGGCGCTTGCTATTACTGATGACCATCTGCTGCGGGTAGCTGCCATTCACAGATTGCCCAAGCCACGGCTGGGGCAGTTGCCAGAACAGCGTGCGCTCGCAATAGAACTGGCCGGCCACTTCGGTGGCGACCAACAGGCCACTGCGCAGCGCATCGTCGGCCGCATGCTCAAGGTGCCAGACCAGACGCTGGCGGGCCGGCTCCTTGACGAACAACCAGTAACTGGCCGCCCACAAGGCACGCACCGGTGCGACGTGATTGGCGTCCTGCAAATACACATGCAATTCATCGCCCCGCTCAAGACGCAGGCGCGCCAGCGGCTGGCCTTCCAGCGTCAGGCTCAGGTGGCTTTGGGTTTCATCGGCATTCAAGGCAGGCCCGGCCGGCAACGGCAGGAGCGACAGGTCATTCAGATTGGACATGGGAGGGGCTCACGATAATCGTCGACAGATAGAGAAGTGACGTGAGCCAAGCGCGCAAATTTAGCCCCATCAGGGCGTGGGCATCACATCGATGCGGTAGGGTTCGAAAATTTTCAGCATCTCGCCGCTGTCCCGCAGGCGCTTGAGCAATCCGGCAAACGCCTCGCCGCTAATCGGCGCCTTGGGCCGTAACAACGCGTAGTGGTGATACACCTGGTCAATGCGCTCCGACACCATGAACTGCCCGGACATCTCGGCATTGCGCACCATGAAATCGCTGAGGTACGAGCGGGTCACCAGTGCGATATCCGCACGCCCCCGCGCGACCATCAACAGGTTGCTGTCATGGGAGTAGGTCAATGTGGCGTTGAAGTGCTCGGCCATGTATTTGGGGTCGGGGTTGAAGTTGGCGAAGGCGTAGTGATAGCCGCTGAATACCGCCAGGCGCTTACCGTTTAGGTCGGCGAAATAATCCTGGCTGCGGCCAGGCTCACGTTGGGCGACGAATATTTCTGCGTCTTCCAGGCCCATATCGACGCTGGTGTGGGGGATTTTCTGCCAACCCCAGGCGGGGTTTTCGAAAATGGCCATATCGACCCGACCCTGCTCGAAATCCCTGAAACGCCGGGGGATCGAGGTGGGCACCAGCACAAACTGGTAGTCGGTTTGCGAGGCGTTAAGGGCTTCGACCAGTTGCGGCAGCAACCCGGTGTCGGCGCCCTGCTCGGGGCGCACGGTGTAGGGCGGGAAGTGCGCCGCGCCGATGCGTACCAGTTGCGCCGCCGTTGCCGGTAGCCACCATGCGGCGCCCAGTGCCCATAAAGTCAGTCCTGCAGCCAGCCGCCATGGCGAAAACATTAAGGCACACACCGTTCGATACTCTGATGGCGATAAGCTAGGCGTTTTCGTCCGGCGAGACAACTTTCCACCGTCAAATTAATAGCTTGCGCCTCAGTCGGCTTTCAGAACCATTAGCAAGGCTTCCTCGGCCAGTTGCTCAAGGGTCAGGCTGCCCTCGGCACGGAACCAGGTGGTGGTCCACGACAAGGCCCCTGTGAGGAAACGCCGCGTGATAAACACATCACCCTTGATATAGCCCGCCGCCTTGGCCTCCCCCAGCACTTGCAGCCAGATCTGCTCATACACATCGCGCAACGCCAGCACCTGGGCCTGGCCCTCGGCCGACAGCGAGCGCCACTCGTACACCAGCACCGCCATGGCCTCGCCGCTACCGCCCATGATCGACTGCAATTCGCAGCGGATCAGCGCCAACACGCGTTCGCGCACGTTCGCCGCTTCTTCGAGGGAGGCGCGCATCATCGCGGTGTTGTAGTGGATGGTTTCCTCCATCACCGCCCGCAGGATCTCGTCCTTGCTCTTGAAGTGATGAAAGATGCTGCCCGACTGGATACCCACCGCGCTGGCCAGGTCGCGCACGGTGGTGCGTTCAAACCCTTTATTGCGAAACAAATGAGCCGCGGTTTGCAGCAGCTTGCCCCGGGCACTGTCGGGGTCGGTCAATTGGCCGCCATCGACC
The DNA here is from genome assembly GCF_050432925.1 of Pseudomonas sp. 18175. Lineage (NCBI taxonomy): Bacteria > Pseudomonadati > Pseudomonadota > Gammaproteobacteria > Pseudomonadales > Pseudomonadaceae > Pseudomonas > Pseudomonas sp. 18175. The sequence goes on from NZ_JBKFTO010000027.1 coordinate 56,845, forward strand.
ATGGTGCGCATCACCCGCAGGGCTTTTTGCTCATCCATGCTGCTCTCCTCACCTTCACTTCTACCGACGTCTTGGCCGGCAATTTAGGCCGTGGCCGCCACCCAAGCAAGCGCTTGGCTGAAACTTGTGTCCGCAGTTTACAAACCAAGCGCTTGCTTGGTAGTCTCGACAATAGCCACTTGGAGACGGATTTCTCATGAGCAAGACGGTTCGTATCGGCTGCGCCAGCGCCTTCTGGGGCGACACCTGCACCGCCGCCGCCCAATTAGTGCACGGCGGTGCCTTGGATTACCTGGTGTTCGACTACCTGGCGGAGGTCACGATGTCGATCCTCGCCGGTGCACGCATGAAAGACCCCCAAATGGGCTACGCCACGGATTTTGTCGAGGTGCTCACGCCGCTGCTGGCAGATATCCAGCGCCAGGGCATCCGCGTGATCAGCAATGCCGGCGGCATCAACCCCCAAGCCTGCGCCGCCGCCCTGCAAGCGGCCTGCGACACGGCCAATGTCCCGCTGAAAATCGCCGTGCTGCTGGGGGACGACCTGCAACCCCAGCTCAAAAAACTCCACCCCATCACCGACATGTTCAACGGCACGCCGCTGCCGCCCCTGTGCGTATCGGCCAATGCCTACCTCGGCGCACCGGGCATTGCCCAGGCGCTCGAACTGGGCGCCGATATCGTCATCACCGGGCGCGTGGTGGACAGCGCCGTGGTCAGCGCGGCGCTGGTGCATGAATTCAACTGGTCGTGGCACGACTACGACCGCCTCGCCCAGGCCGCACTGGCCGGGCATATCATCGAATGCGGCGCGCAGTGCACGGGGGGCAATTTCACCGATTGGCGCGACGTGCCGGACTACGAGCACATCGGTTTCCCCATCGTCGACGTCAGCGCCGATGGGCAGTTCACCGTGAATAAGGTCGAGGGCACCGGCGGGCTGATCAGCGAACTCAGCGTGGCCGAGCAACTGCTGTATGAAATCGGCGACCCACGGGCTTACTTGCTGCCGGATGTGATCTGCGATTTCAGCCAGGTCACATTGCAGCAACAAGGTAAACACCAGGTGCGCCTGCACGGCGCCAAAGGCCTGCCGCCCACCGACCAGTACAAAGTCAGCGCCACCTACCCTGATGGCTTTCGCTGCACCGCCAGTTGCCTGATCGCCGGGATCGACGCGGTGGCCAAGGCCGAGCGGGTCGCCCAGGCGATCATCCACAAGACCGCTGAGTTATTCAGCCAGCGCGGCTGGGCACCCTACACCGACGTGAATATTGAATTGCTGGGCAGCGAAGCCACTTACGGCCCACACGCCAGGCGCCACGACTGCCGCGAAGTGGTGGTGAAGCTGGCGGTACGGCATCCGAGCAAACCCGCGTTGGTGTTGTTCGCCCGTGAGATCGCCCAGGCCGCCACCGGCATGGCGCCTGGGCTTACCGGGATCGTCGGCGGGCGGCCCACGGTGTACCCGCTGATCCGTTTGTTTTCATTCCTGATCTATAAGTCTTTTTGCACGCCCGTGGTCGAGTTCCAGGGCCAGCGCCATCATTGCGAACTGCCCGTTGCGCCAGGGTTCATCACGCCCGGCGAAGCGCTGGAGCCGCCCAAGCCCCAAGGCCTTGCCGATGCCAGCGTGCCCCTGGTCAAACTCGCCGTGGCCCGCTCCGGCGACAAGGGCAACCACAGCAATATCGGCGTGATCGCTCGCGCGCCCGAGTACCTGCCGTGGATCGCCGAAGCGCTGACGCCTGAGGTGATCGTCGAGTGGATGAGCCACGTGCTCGACCCGCTCCACGGCCGCGTCGAACGCTGGTATTTGCCCGGCAGCCACAGCCTCAACTTCCTGCTGGAAAACGCCTTGGGCGGCGGTGGTATCGCCAGCCTGCGCATCGACCCTCAGGGCAAGGCCTTCGCCCAGCAACTGCTGGAAATCCCCATTGCCGTGCCGCAACACATCGCCGACTCACTCACCTAAAAGGAGCGTTGCCGTGGCCTATGACTCGATCTTCAAAGCCGACCTGTTCCAGGGGCAGACCGTGATTGTCACCGGGGGCGGCAGCGGTATTGGCCGCTGCACCGCCCATGAACTGGCCGCCCTGGGTGCGCGGGTGATGCTGGTGGGCCGCACGCCAGAAAAGCTGCAGAAAGTCGCCGCAGAGATAGCCGAAGACGGCGGCAACGCCGATTGGCAGGCCTGTGATATTCGCGATGAAGAGGCGGTGAAGGCGCTCGTAGGTCTGATCGTACAAAGTCATGGCCCGATTCACGGTTTGGTGAATAACGCGGGCGGCCAATACCCGTCACCGCTGGCCTCGATCAATCAAAAAGGCTTTGAAACCGTGCTGCGCACCAACCTGGTGGGCGGCTTCTTGATGGCGCGGGAAGTGTTCAACCAGTCCATGAGCAAGCACGGCGGCGCCATCGTCAACATGCTCGCCGACATGTGGGGCGGCATGCCCGGCATGGGCCACTCCGGTGCGGCGCGCTCGGGCATGGACAACTTCACCAAGACCGCTGCCTTCGAATGGGGCTGCGCCGGGGTGCGGGTCAACGCCGTGGCGCCGGGCTGGATCGCCTCCAGCGGCATGGACACCTACGAGGGCGCCTTCAAGGCGGTGATCCCGACCTTGCGTGAACATGTGCCGCTCAAGCGCATCGGCACCGAGTCGGAAGTCAGCGCCGCCATCGTGTTCCTGCTCAGCCCCGCCGCTGCGTTTATCAGCGGCAGCACCCTGCGCATTGATGGCGCCGCCAGCCTGGGCAGCCGCGCCTGGCCGCTGCACAAGGCGCAGCCAACCAGTGAGCCGTTCAACGGCTTCCACCGCGCGTATCTGCCCGATGTGCTCAAGGCGGAGCAATAACCTATGCCGGTGATTGAATCCCTGATCGACCCCCACAGCGCCCAGTTCGCGCAAAACCGCGCGGCCATGCTGGTCGGCATCCAGCACCTGCGACAACTGGAACAGACCCTGCTGGACAAAGCCCAGGAGGCCAAAGCCAAATTCGACAAGCGCGGCCAACTGCTGCCCCGCGAGCGCCTCAACCTGCTGCTGGACCCCGGCGCGCCGTTCCTGGAATTGGCCAGCCTGGCCGGCTACAAGCTGCACGATGACAAGGACGGCAGCGCCGCGGGCGGTGGCCTGATTGCCGGCATCGGCTACGTCAGCGGCGTGCGCATGCTGGTGGTGGCCAACAACAGTGCGATCAAGGGCGGCACCATTTCACCCAGCGGCTTGAAAAAATCCCTGCGCCTGCAACAGATCGCCCTGGAGAACAAACTGCCGGTGGTGACCCTGGCCGAAAGCGGCGGCGCCAACCTCAACTACGCCGCCGAGATCTTCGTCGAAGGCGCCCGCAGCTTTGCCAACCAGGCACGCCTGTCGGCCATGGGCTTGCCACAGATCACCGTGGTGCACGGCTCGGCCACGGCGGGCGGGGCGTATCAGCCGGGGTTGTCGGACTACGTGGTGGTGGTGCGCGGCAAGGCCAAGTTGTTTCTGGCCGGGCCGCCACTGCTTAAAGCCGCGACCGGCGAAGTCGCGACGGATGAAGAACTGGGCGGCGCCGAGATGCACGCACAAGTCGCCGGCACCGCTGAGTACCTGGCGGAAAACGATGCCGACGGCGTGCGTATCGCGCGCGAAATAGTCAGCGCCTTGCCGTGGAATGACCGCCTGCAGGCTTCGTCCAAAAAAGCTTACGCAGAGCCGCTATACCCCATCGAAGAGTTGTTGGGCCTGATCCCCGACGACCCGAAAAAACCCTACGACGTACGCGAAATCCTCGCCCGCCTGGCAGACGCGTCCAACTTCCTTGAATTCAAAAGCGAGTTCGACCCCCACACCGTGTGCGGCCACTTGCATATCCAGGGCCGTGCCGTCGGCGTGGTCGGCAACAACGGCCCCATCACGCCCAAGGGCGCCAGCAAGGCTGCGCAGTTTATCCAGCTGTGCGACCAGAGCCGCACGCCGCTGCTGTTCCTGCACAACACCACGGGGTTCATGGTGGGCACCGAGTCGGAGCAACAAGGGGTGATCAAGCACGGCGCGAAGATGATCCAGGCGGTGGCCAATGCCCGGGTGCCTAAACTGACGATTGTGGTGGGTGGCTCCTACGGTGCCGGCAACTATGCGATGTGCGGCCGAGGGCTGGACCCGCGCTTTATCTTCGCCTGGCCTAACAGCCGCACCGCAGTGATGGGCGGCGCCCAGGCGGGCAAGGTGCTGCGCATTGTCACTGAGGCCAAGCAATTGAAGGACGGCCTGGTGCCTGATCCCAAGGTGCTGGACATGTTGGAGCAGGTCACCGCGCAGAAGCTCGACAGCCAGTCCACCGCGTTGTATGGCAGCTCCAACCTATGGGACGACGGGCTGATTGACCCACGGGACACCCGGACCTTGCTCGGTTTTTTGCTGGATATCTGCCACGAGGCCGAGGTGCGGCAGTTGCAACCCAACAGCTTTGGTGTGGCGCGTTTCTAACCGGAGAACAATAAGAATGATCTTTACCCAGGAACATCAGGAACTGCGCCGCACCGTACGCGCATTCGTCGACCGCGAGATCAACCCCCACGTGGACGAATGGGAAAAAGCTGGGCGCTTTCCCATCCACGCCATTTTCCGCAAGGCCGGCGAGCTTGGCCTGCTGGGCATCTCCAAGCCGGAACAATTTGGCGGCATGGGCCTGGACTACAGCTACTCCATCGTCGCCGCCGAAGAGTTCGGCACCATCCATTGCGGCGGCATTCCCATGTCTATCGGCGTGCAGACCGACATGTGTACCCCCGCCCTCGCCCGCTTTGGCAGCGATGAACTGCGCGAGCAATTCCTGCGCCCGGCCATCAGCGGCGAGCAAGTCGGTTGTATCGGCGTCTCGGAAACCGGCGCAGGTTCCGATGTAGCGGGGCTCAAGACCCATGCACGCAAGGACGGTGACGACTACGTGATCAACGGCAGCAAGATGTGGATCACCAACGCCCCCAGCGCTGACTTTATCTGCCTGCTGGCCAACACCTCCGACGACAAGCCGCACATCAACAAATCGCTGATCATGGTGCCGATGAACACCCCCGGTATCAGCCTCAGCGCGCCCCTGGAAAAGCTCGGCATGCACAGCTCCGAGACCGCCCAGGTGTTCTTCGACAACGTGCGCATCCCCCAACGCAACCGCATCGGCCACGAAGGCGCGGGCTTCATGATGCAGATGCTGCAGTTCCAGGAAGAACGCCTGTTTGGCGCGGCCAATATGATCAAGGGCCTGGAGCACTGCATCGACAGCACCATCGCGTATTGCAAGGAACGCCAGACCTTCGGCAAGGCGCTGATCGACAACCAGGTCATCCACTTCCGCCTGGCCGAACTGGCTACCGAAATCGAGTGCCTGCGTGCGCTGGTCTACCAAGCCACCGAGCAGTACATCAAGGGCCAGGACGTGACGCGCCTGGCCTCGATGGCCAAGCTCAAGGCCGGGCGCCTGGGCCGCGAAGTCAGCGACAGTTGCCTGCAATATTGGGGCGGTATGGGCTTTATGTGGGACAACCCGGTAGCGCGGGCCTATCGCGATGTGCGGTTGGTGTCGATTGGCGGCGGTGCCGACGAAATCATGCTGGGCATCATCTGCAAACTGATGGGCACCTTGCCGGGGAAAAAGCCATGAACACCTTGTTGCTCGAACCCCATAACGGTGTGCTGCACATCACCCTCAACCGTCCCGAAAGCCGCAATGCCATGAGCCTGGAAATGGTCAACGAACTGCGCGCGGTACTGGCGCAGTTGGATGAGCAAACGCGGGCCGTGGTGATCAGCGGCGCCGGCGGGCACTTTTGCGCCGGGGCGGATGTGAAGGACCTGGTCAGCGCAGGCAATCAATTAGAGGCGCTGAACCGCGCATTCGGCACTTTGCTGCAAGCCGTTGAAACCGTGCCCCAGGTGGTGATCGTAGTGCTGCAAGGCGCGGTGCTGGGCGGCGGGTTCGGCTTGGCCTGCGTGAGTGATATCGCGATTGCCGACCACCAGGCCCAGTTCGGCTTGCCGGAAACCAGCCTGGGCTTGCTACCGGCGCAGATTGCGCCATTTGTGGTCAAGCGTATCGGCCTGACCCAGGCCCGTAGGCTGGCGCTGACGGCGGCGCGGTTTGATGGGGTTGAGGCTGAGCGGTTGGGGGTGGTGCACTTTACCGAGCGTGACCCGCAGGCGTTGGCCGAGCGTTTGGATGAGGTGTTGGGGCATGTGCTGCGGTGCGCGCCGGGGGCGAATGGGCGCACAAAAGCGCTGTTGCTGGCGAGTGTGGATGAGCCGCTTGAGGGGGTGTTGGATCGGGGCGCGCAGTGGTTTGCCGAGGCCGTCAGAGGTGAAGAAGGGATTGAGGGTACTCAGGCATTTGTGCAGAAAAGAAAGCCTAGGTGGTGCAAATGACGCTTTCGCGAGCAAGCCCGCTCCCACACTTGACTGTATTCACCAATAGAAATCTGTGAACCCGATCCAATGTGGGAGCGGGCTTGCTCGCGAAGAGGCCCGAACAAACACCCCATGAGCCCAGGGAAAACCCAATGCGCCAATTCACCAAAATCCTCATCGCCAACCGCGGCGAAATCGCCTGCCGCATCCAGCGCACCGCCCAAGCCATGGGCTATCGCACCGTAGCCGTCTACAGCGACGCCGACGCCCAGGCCCTGCATGTGCAGATGGCCGATGAAGCCGTGCACATCGGCTCCGCCCCCGTCCAACAGTCCTATCTCAATATCCCGGCGATTCTGGACGCCGCCCAAAAAACCGGCGCCGACGCCATCCACCCCGGCTACGGCTTCCTCTCGGAAAACCCCGACTTCGCCCGCGCCTGTGTGGCGGCAGGCCTGATTTTTATCGGCCCAAGCGTTGAGGCCATCGAACTGATGGGCAGCAAACGCCTGTCCAAACTCGCCATGCTCGACGCGGGTGTGCCGTGCATTGCCGGCTACCAGGGCAGCGACCAGGACGACGCCACGCTGCAACAAGAAGCCGAGCGCATCGGCTATCCGCTGATGATCAAAGCCAGCGGCGGCGGCGGCGGACGGGGCATGCGCCTGGTGCACCAGCGCGACCAGCTCGTGGAGCAACTGCGCACCGCGCGCTCCGAGGCGCTGAACGCCTTTGGGAGTGACGAACTGATCCTCGAACAGGCGCTGATCGACCCACGCCATGTCGAGATCCAACTGTTCGGCGACCACCATGCAAACCTGATCTACCTTGGCGAACGGGATTGCTCGATCCAGCGCCGCCATCAAAAAGTCATCGAAGAAGCCCCCTGCCCCGTGATGACGCCGCACCTGCGCCAAGCCATGGGCGAAGCCGCCCTCAAGGCCGGGCGAGCGGTGAACTACGTGGGCGCCGGCACCGTGGAGTTTTTGCTCGACCGCAACGGCCAGTTCTACTTCCTGGAAATGAACACCCGCCTGCAAGTGGAACACCCGGTCACCGAACTGATCACCGGCCTCGACCTGGTGGGTTGGCAGTTGCAGATCGCTGCCGGCCTACCGCTGCCGCTGACCCAAGAGAACGTGACGCTGACTGGCCACGCCATGGAAGTGCGCCTGTACGCCGAAGACCCAGCCCAAGGCTTCCTGCCACAAACCGGCGACGTGCTGCGCTGGGAACCGGCGCCCGGTGTGCGCACCGACCATGGCGTGGTTGAAGGCCAGCGCATCAGCCCGTTCTACGACCCGATGCTGGGCAAGATCATCGCCCACGGCAGTACCCGCGAAGAGGCGCGGCGCAAGCTGTTGCGGGCGGTGGAAGACACGTTACTGCTGGGGGTGACCACCAATCAGCGTTTGCTGGTGGACCTACTCAAGCATCCAGACTTTATCGCGGGCGATTTCAGCACCGGTTTTATCGCCGAACACTTCAGCGAGATTCCACCCCGGAGCGCGTCAACAGAACAACTCGCCCTGGCCGCCGCGCTGTTTTACCAACACAGCGCGAGCCCGCATCCCCAACACTTGGCAGGCTGGCGCAACAACGCCAATGAACCTTGCACCTACCGCTTGGAGGCGTATGACGAGATCCACAGCGTCACCGCTGACCCGTTACCACTCACTGGCGACGGCCGTCACGCCACCCTGGTGCTCAACGGTATCCGCCGCCGCATCGCCTATCACCTCGACGGCAACCAGTTGTGGCTACCGGGCCTGACCGTGACCAACCGCACCCAGCAGGTCGCCCGCCGCCAGGCCGACGCCAGCAGCGGCAGGGTCAAGGCACCGATGGACGGCGCCATCGTCGATGTTCGCGTCAGTACCGGCGAGCGCGTCAGCAAAGGCCAGCTGTTGTTGGTGCTCGAAGCCATGAAAATGGAGCATCCGCTGACCGCCGGTATCGACGGTGTGATCAAGGACGTGCAGGTAATAGCAGGCGATCAGGTGCGCAATCGCCAGGTGCTGGTGGAAATCGAATAACCCGCTGGGCGGAACTACAAGGCCGGGCTACGCTCTATCCCCATCAAGAAAGGATGAGTACGGGAACCTGCACCATGCCTCATTGGCTGATTATTGACCTTGAAGCCACGACGGATGAAGGCGGCTGGCCCGTGACGGAGATGGAAGTCATCGAGATCGGTGCGAGCCTGGTGAACCGCCAGGGGCGCGAGCTGGATCATTTCCAGCGCTTTGTGCGGCCGCTGCGCCGGCCCTTGCTGACGCCGTTCTGCCGTCAACTGACCCATATCACCCAGGCCAACATCGACGCCGCCGCACCGATCACCGAGGTGTGGCCGTTGTTCGAACGCTGGCTGGGCCAGCACCAGCCGCGCCTGGAAGGCTGGGCCAGTTGGGGCGATTACGATCGCCGGCAACTGGAGCTGGAGTGGCAACGCCATGGCCTGGCCAGCGCACTGGCCGACACGCCCCATGTAAACCTCAAGCAGCGCTTCGCCAAGGCCCGGCGCCTGGACAAGCCCCTGGGGCTCAACGGTGCGCTGCAATTGGCGGGGATGCAGTTTCATGGCCAACAACATCGGGCTCTGGAAGACGCGCGCAACACCGCGCGCCTGTTGCCGCTGATTTTGCCAGTCTAGGCAGCTCCCCTGCCCTTGGGCATACTGAGCGCCCATTTTCTTGTTGCTGAACCGTAGGAGCGAGCTTGCTCGCGAAGGTCGTTAACGATAACGCGGGAAACCTGGCACCCAGTGGCGCTCTTGGGTTTTTCGCGAGCAAGCTCGCTCCTACAGTAAAGCGTCAACCCTTTTCCGAGGATTCACCCATGTTTAAAGTCAACGAGTACTTCGACGGCACCGTCAAGTCGATCGCTTTCGGCACCGCAGAAGGTCCGGCGACCATCGGCGTGATGGCCCCGGGTGAATACGAATTCGGCACTGCCCAGCGTGAAATCATGCACGTGGTGTCCGGCGCCCTGACCGTCAAGCTGCCAGACGCCGCCGAGTGGGAAACCTTCGCCGCCGGCAGCCAGTTCAACGTTCCGGCCAACAGCAAGTTCCAGCTCAAGGTTGCCGTAGACACCGCTTACCTGTGCGAATACCGCGGCTAAGGTTTACCCGGTCAAAAAAAAGCCCGTCTCGCAGGAGACGGGCTTTTTTATTCCAGGACCGTGACCGGCATCCCCACAGCCAACTGGCCGATGCCATCGTTGACCAGGTTCTGGCCGAACATCACATCGCCGTCCTGTTCGCGATAGGTCTTGAGCGTCGCCAGGGGTTCGCGGTCGGCCGTGCGCTCGCCAGTGGCCGGGTCGATGGTGGTGAGGATGCAGCGTGAACAGGACTTGACCACGCGAAACTCCACGTCGCCAATGCGCACGCGTTTCCAGCCGTCCTCGGCAAAGGCATCACTGCCTTCAATCACCAGGTTGGGACGAAAACGCAGCATCTCCATGGGCCGGCCAATGCGCTGGGACAGGTCGTCCAGGGAAGCCTGGCCGATCAGCAGCAAGGGGAAGCCATCGGCAAAACCGACTTTGTCGTCGTCGTTGCCAAAACCAGCCTCGGTGCTGCGGGCGCGTTCCACCGGCACTTGCACCAGGCGCGTCGGCTTGCCGATAAAGTCGCTGACCCAGGCGGCGGCCGCATCGCCGGCGTCCGGCACGCGCAAGGTGTCACGCCAGATGGTCACGCCGCGCAACTGGGCATCGCTGCCGGGCAGGGTCACGTCCAGCGGCCCATGGCCCGGGGAACTGAGGGTCAGGCCGCCGTTGCTGTTCCACAGCGCCGACAGTTGGCTCATCTTCGCCACCGCACGCTGGGTGAGGAAACGCCCGCTGGCCTCGTCCACCAGCATCCAGCGTCGATCACCGCAAAGCCCCAGTTTGTCCAGGCCGATCTGCTGCAAGGCCTCGGCCTTGCCGGACTTCAAGGGGTAACGGTACAACGCGCTGAGACGAAGCATGGGCCTGCATTCCTGAGGGTTAAAGATGCCACCCTAAGGTCAAGCAGGCACTTCGTCCAGCATCAGGCGTTCACGCACCACGTCCACCAGCTTGTCCGGCTGGAACTTGGAGAGGAAGTTGTCGCAGCCGACCTTCTTCACCATCGAGTCGTTGAAGCTGCCCGACAGCGAGGTGTGCAGTACCACGTAAAGCCCACGCAGGCGCGGGTCGTTGCGGATCTCGGTGGTGAGGCGGTAGCCGTCCATCTCAGGCATTTCGGCGTCGGTGAACACCATCAGCAGCTTGTCGGTCATCACCACGCCGCTGTCGGCCCAAGCCTTGAGCATGTTCAATGCCTTGAGGCCGTCGCTGGCGATGTGCATCTTCAGCCCAAGCTGGCCGAGGGTGCCACGCAGTTGCGACAGGGCGACGTTGGAGTCGTCCACCAACAGCACTTCACGACCACGGGCACGTTCCAGCACCGGGTCTTCGAGTTTTTCGCGGGAAACCTTGGCGTTGTACGGCACGATTTCAGCCAGGACTTTTTCCACGTCGATGATTTCCACCAACTGGTCGTCGACCTTGCTGATGGCCGTCAGGTAATGCTGGCGGCCGGCGCTGGTCGGCGGCGGCAGGATGGCTTCCCAGTTCATGTTGACGATGCGATCAACGCCACCCACCAGGAACGCCTGCACCGAGCGGTTGTACTCGGTGACGATAATGGTGCTGTTGGGGCCTGGCACCAGTGGGCGCATGCCGATGGCTTGGGACAGGTCGATCACCGGCAGGGTCTGGCCACGCAGGTTGACCACGCCGCACACGAACGGGTGGCGCTGGGGCATTAGGGTCAATTTGGGCAGTTGCAGCACTTCCTGCACCTTGAACACGTTGATCGCGAACAGCTGCCGCCCGGCCAGACGAAACATGAGGATCTCCAGGCGATTCTCACCGACCAGTTGCGTGCGTTGATCTACCGTGTCGAGAATGCCGGCCATTAAAAGCTCCTGATGCGCTAAGGGGTTGTGCTGCTTACTAAAATACGTGCGTTCTGAGGCAACGCGGCGTCTTTGAGTGCTTCGCGAGCAAGCTCGCTCCTACAGGTGTTTATCGGCGGCGAGCGCCAGATCTTGACCCCCGTAAAATGCCACGCAAACTCGTTGATGTCACACTGACATCATGCTTTACTGCTCAGGCCTCTCCATATGGCAGTGCAGCAACGTTGCGCGACACTCAAACCGACGCAAGGTTCCGCTATATAAGGGATTCCCCTATGCACAATCAGGCCCAACCTGATATTCGCAATATCTAATAGCCATTAATGTGACGCCATTCTCATTGCATGAATGGAGTCAGGCTTTTGTTTGCCATACCAAGCCCCCAGCCCGCGGGCCTTTCAGACCTTGATATGACGGCAACTGAAGTTGTGCAATGGACCCTGCTTGCGAGGGCCGCGCAACGTCGTCGCCTTTACTCTAATAAACGTCCTACTGAATTATCAGAAGCCCCCTACAGATTTCAGTCATATTTCAGCGCTAGTTTTAAGCCATTCACCCGGTGCGGCATCTCATCACCCGACCTTACGTTGTGGAGACTTGCATGATGAACAGCGCAATTGAATGGCAAACCACACTTCCCGAGTTCTTGCTTGAAGCTGAAATGTTGCTGGCCAAGTCGGAGGAGTGTTTGAACCACCTGCACCTGATCCGCGATGACAGTGACGCGATCGACTGCATGAAAACCAGTTTGGCCAGGCTGGCCGAAAAAGCCGACACCCTGGCCCTGCAGGCCATCAGCGAGTTTTCCCGGCATATCCAGTACCTGATCGCCAATGCCGCCAGCCCCTTGCAGTTGCATGACCAGGCGCTGGATGCACTGCATGCCTGCCTGTCACTGTTGGCATGGCAATTGGAACTGATCGATACCCGCACCGGCGAACTGGGGATGGATGACAGCGAGCAAGCGACGTTGATTGCAACTGTCACGCTGCAAATCCCACAGAAAGATTTCAGTTCAAAGCCGCAGCAACGAATACACCACGCGTCTTCTTGAGTGGATATCAGGTCGCATTCCAATCATGGCTTATCTGAAAGCGACACAAGCAACTAACCCGCTGCGACTCAGTTACGCCGGCAAAGATATCAATTAGCCATTAACCACAATAACGATACAAACGCCGCCAAACAATACAACTCCCCCTTTGATGAACTCTGGGATTACCGCCCGGGGCATTTGTGTGATGAATAAACCCGTCCAGGCACGGCGCCAGGCGACCAACGGTAATAGTGGTGGTACTATTGCCCCGCTCGAAGTGACTCAACTTCATCATGCATAAAACCGATTCGATAACGCATTCCAAACAGAGCCCCGTCAGCCGCCGTGACCGCTCTTCCCGCAGCGAACCTTCATTGGCTCCCTCCGCTATGTACGCCAACCTCAAGACACTCATCGCAAGGTCCGCGTCCCGCAGCAATGCCCGCCGTCTCGTCCTCGCCCTGTGCGTTGGCTCGCTGCTGCTGAGCCTGTGGGCCTACAGCTTTTGCGCAGTCTTGCCGTTGTTGGTGCTGCTGAACCTGGCCACCCTGGTGGTGGTGGGCCTGCAACAATGGCGCTCACGCAAAGCCATCCGGTTCCAGCCCCAGGAGTTGGCCGACCGCCTGCTGCAAGTGCAGGAAAACGAACGCCATCGCCTAAGCCGTGAACTGCACGACGACATCGGCCAATTGCTCACCGCCGCCAAGCTGCAAAGTGAATGGCTCAAGCGCCGCCTGCCGCAGGAACTGCAAGCCCAATGCAGCGTGCTGGGCAGCACTCTCGATGAGACCCTGGCCAAGGTGCGCGACGTGTCGGCCATCCTCAACCCCCGGCAACTCGCCAGCCTGGGCTTGGAAGCCAGCCTGCGTGCGCACCTGCTCAAAACCCTGGAAAACACCCCCATCCACTGGAGCCTGGAATGCCAGCAACGGCTCACCGGCATCCCCGAGGAAGTGGCCGTGGCGGCTTTTCGCGTCACCCAGGAAGCGGTGACCAACATGCTCCGCCATGCCCAGGCACACAACCTGCTGGTACGCCTGCAACGCCTGCCCGAAGGCCTGTCGCTGATGGTGTGTGATGACGGCCAGGGGTTTTCGCCCGCCCTCAATCCCGGACGGGAGGGTCAGCGTGGCATGGCCGGGATGTCTGAGCGGGTCGACCAGCTGGGGGGCACGCTGTCCGTCAGCAGCCAACCTGGCGAAGGCACGCGCATCGACGCACTTTTCCCCTGGGCGCCCCGCGCCCTCGAACGGGCCAGTGCCCCTAAGGCTCCCGAGTGACCTGCACATTACTCTTGGTGGATGACCACGCATTGATCAGGGCCGGCGTGCGTGCACTGGTCCAGGACATTCCTGGTTATACGGTGATTGGCGAAGCCAGCGACGGCGCGCAATTGCTGGAGCAATTCAGCGCGTTGCAACCCGATATCGTGCTGCTGGACCTGTCAATGAAGCACACCGGCGGCCTGGACGCCTTGCAGCAGCTCAAGCGCACCTATCCCAAGAGCCGCGTGCTGATCCTGTCGATGCACACCGACCCCGAGTTGATCATGCGCGCACTGGAATCCGGCGCCCACGGCTACCTGCTCAAGGACACCACCGCCAACGAGCTTGAACACGCGCTGCTGGCCTTGCGCAACAACGAACGCTACCTGAGCCCCGCCATCGCCCACACCGTGATCAACCAGGCGCTGGTACGCAGCCAGGGGCCGACCACGCCCGCAGGCCATAGCCATAACCTTACGGCGCGCCAGTTGGAGATCCTGCGGCTGATCGTGCGGGGCAAGTCCACCCGTGAGATCGCCCACGGCCTGGGCCTGAGCATCAAGACCGTAGAGGCTCACCGCTCGCAAATCATGAAGCGCCTGCAAATTTTCGACGTGGCGGGCCTGGTGCTATTTGCGGTGCGCGAGCAAATCATCAGCCTGGACGACTAAGGGCGAATCCACCGGCAGGTGCACCCGCAGGGCCTTGGGCAGCGCGGCGAAACGCAAGTCATCGCCCTTGAGGGGCTCACCATCGAGGTTGATGTACAACCCTTCGGCCACTTTGATCTCCACCCACGGCAGCCGTGCACGCACGAACAAGTTATCCATGCCGCCGTCGGTCATCAGTGTGCGCAACGTACCCACGACCTCCTGAGGTGCCGGCAGAATGCTGATGTCCAGCAAACCGTCGTCGGCCATGGCGCCTGGGCACAGCACATGCCCACCGCCCGCCTGGCGCCCGTTGCCGATACCCAGCGCGAGCAGCTCGCCCTTCCAGTGGAAATCCGGGCCTTCCAGCTCGCCATAGGCGGCTTTCAACTCGCTAAAGCGCGTGAGCCCAGTGAACAGGTAGGCGGCGCCTCCCAGCACTTTCTTCAAGTCTTCGGAGGTATTGGCGGTGACCTGGCTGCCAAATCCGCCGGTGGCCATGTTGAGGAAGACCTGCCCCCCGGCCTGCCCCAGATCGATCGCCCGGGCCGGCACATCCAGCAGCGCCAGGGCCGGGGCCGGCTCCAGCGGCACACCGGCGGCGCGGGCGAAGTCATTCGCGGTGCCCAGGGGCATCAGCACCAGGCTGGCATCGGTCTTGGCCTGGGCCATGGCCTCTGCCACATCGCGCAGGGTGCCGTCGCCGCCACCGGCAATGATGTGGGTATAGCCCGCATCCAGGGCTTCGTTGACCAGCCGCTGGGCATCGCCGCCCTCCCAGGTCACCCGTACCGCCAGCTCCCAGCCCAGCTCCCGCCTGGCCTGCACGGCGGTGCGCACGTCCTCGTTGAGGGCTTGCTTGCCGTGAAGGATCAACAGGGCCTTGGGGGTGGTCATAGGTGGGTTACTCCTGGATTCAAAGATGCTTGAAGGATGTGGACCGCCAGTGAGAGGTAAAAGGTCGTGGGGCTGGAAAATAATTCTCTGAAGAGTAGAGATACAAATGTGGGAGCGGGCTTGCTCGCGAAAGCGGTGACTCAGTCGCCTTATCTGGTGACTGACACTGCGCCTTCGCGAGCAAGCCCGCTCCCACATTTTGATCAGGGTACAACCTGGGATCAGCCCTTGTGCAACTTGCTCATCAACTGCGCCTCAGCCTGGGTCAGGCCGCACGACTGGGTCAGCTCATCCACCGTCGCGCCCATGCCCACCAGCTTCGCCGCCTGGGCAAATGACAGGCTGGACGGGTCACGCTGCTCAATCTGCGCCAGCTTATCGGGCAACGGCGCGAGAATGGCGCGCAGTTCATGCACCTCATCCCCGACCTTCACCGCACTTTGCTGGTAGTGATCGACACGCTTGACCAACTCCAACACACGCCGATCACGCACAGCGTCGCGCTCGGCCTGTTGCAAGGCCAATTCGCGCTGCTGGCGCATGTAGCGCAGCACAAATGCCAGCGTCCCGGCCCACAGCAGGGCCAGGACAATTACCACAGCTTCAAGAAACAATCAGATGTTCTCCAGATCCGACCATTCTTCTTCGCTCATCATCTTGTCCAGCTCAACCAGAATCAGCAGTTCGCCGTTCTTGTTGCACACGCCCTGGATGAACTTGGCGGATTCTTCATTACCCACGTTCGGCGCGGTTTCCACTTCCGATTGGCGCAGGTAAACCACTTCGGCCACGCTGTCGACCATGATCCCGACCACTTGCTTGTCGGCTTCGATGATGACGATACGGGTGTTGTCGTTGACTTCGGTCGGTACCAGGCCAAAACGCTGGCGGGTGTCGATCACAGTCACCACGTTGCCGCGCAGGTTGATGATACCCAACACGTAGCTTGGCGCACCCGGTACCGGAGCGATTTCGGTGTAGCGCAGCACTTCCTGCACGCGCATCACGTTGATGCCATAGGACTCGTTGTCCAGTTTGAAGGTCACCCATTGCAGGATCGGATCATCCAAACCTTGTGCGGACGCTGACTTGTTCATACCCCTGACCCCTTCAAATGCCGTTTACGTACGGCGTGTGTGCTTCATTGGCCGTACTTGCGCACGGCTCTATTGTTCAATCAACTGTGTTTGTTCTGTGGCATCGACTTGACGGCCCCGCTGGCGATCAACTCGGCCAGTTCGGCGACGTCCAGCAACGCGCACATATGTTCGATCACGGTGCCCGCCAGCCAAGGCCGCTGGCCCCGGTGGCTGCGCCATTTGATTTCGTTCGGGTCCAGGCGCAACGAGCGGCTGACTTGATGCACCGCCAACCCCCACTCGTAGCCCTGCACCGAGATCACGTACTGCAAGCCCTGGCGGAAGTCGTCGCGGTAACGGTCGGGCATCACCCAACGCGCGGTATCGAGGACTTTGAGGTTACCCGCCTGGCTGGGCAGGATGCCGAGGAACCATTCCGGTTGCCCGAACAGTGGCGTCAGCTCCTGGCCCTCCAAGGAGTAAATCGAACCCAGGCACACCAGCGGCACCGCCAGGGTCAGCCCGGCGACGTCGAACAGCAGGCATTCGAACGGCTCGGCGGCCCATGCCGGGCGATCATCACCGGTCACTGGCGGCGGCGTGATGCTCGGCGGGCGGTGCACTTCCACCACCGGCTCGACCACTGCCGGCGCTACGATCACCGGCGCAACCGGCACCACCACCGGTGCAACGATCGACACCACTTTCGCATCGCGGGCTTGCTCTTCGAGCACAGCCAGCTGGAACTCATCCAGGGCAGCGACCGGTTCAAGCACCAGGATCGGCTCAGGCAGTTCTTCTGCGGTCGCGTCCTGGAGCAACGCATCCAGATAGGATTCCAGTGCCAGTTGGGGCCGGGTCTTGAATTCGATGGGCCGGTTCATTACGCCACCTGCGCCACAAGCTGCTGGGACAGCAGGTGTTTGAGTAATGCGCGGTAGGCGAGCACACCACGGCTTTTCGGGTCGAACTGCGACGGCGCAAGGCCGGCGCGGCTGGCGTCACGCAGGCGCGTGTCCACCGGGATGTAGCCGTTCCAGATCGTCTCGGGATAGGCGTCGCGCAATACGCGCAGGGTGCCGAGGGACGCCTGGGTACGGCGGTCGAACAAGGTCGGCACGATGCTGTACGCCAGCGCCTGCTTGCGCGAACGGTTGATCATCGCCAGGGTGCTGACCATCCGCTCCAGGCCTTTGACCGCCAGGTGCTCGGTCTGTACCGGGATCACCAACTGCTGGCTGGCCGCCAAGGCGTTGACCATCAGCACACCCAACAACGGTGGGCTGTCGATGATCGCGTAGTCGAAGTCCTGCCACAGTTGCGCCAGGGTCTTGGCGATGACCAGGCCCAGCCCGCTCTGCCCCGGCGACTGGCGCTCAAGGGTGGCCAGGGCGGTACTGGACGGCAGCAGGGAAATGCTTTCGTTGCTGGTGGGCAGCAGCAGTTGCCCCGGCAGGTCCGCCGGTACGCTGCCCTTGTGCAGGAACAGGTCGTAGTTGCTGTGTTCCAGCGCATCCGGGTCATAGCCGAAATAGCTGGTCATGGAACCGTGGGGGTCCAGGTCCACCACGACCACGCGCTTGCCCGCCTCGGCCAGCAAGCCAGCGAGGGCGATGGAGGTGGTGGTCTTGCCGACCCCACCTTTTTGATTGGCAACTGCCCAGACTCTCATTCGGTTGGTTCCTCCCGGCGGGCACAGGCGCGACCGAGACATTGCATTAGGTTATTGAGCCGGTGACGGAGTATTGACGGTGCCCTGACGAACCGGCGGCTTTGCAGGAGCCGGTGCAGTTTGTGTGCCAGCACGCTTCAAGGCCGCGTCCGGTGTTGCATTGGCGGTGCCGGTGCCAGTCAGGCTGCGGCGTACATCCAGATTGCGCGACACCACCAGCACGACCCTGCGGTTCTTCGCACGGCCTTCCACCGTGGCGTTATTGGCCACCGGCTGGAACTCGCCATACCCCACCGAGGCCAGGCGCCCGGGGTTTACACCCTGCATCGCGAGCATGCGCACAATGCTTGAGGCGCGTGCCGAGGACAGTTCCCAGTTGGTCGGGTACTGCGCAGTGCTGATGGGGAAATTGTCGGTAAAGCCTTCGACGTGGATCGGGTTCTCGAACGGCCGCAAGATCGCCGCCACCTTGTCGATGATGGTGAACGCCTGGTCGCTGGGCAGCGCGTCGGCACTGGCGAACAACAGGCTGGAATTGAGCTCGATCTCTACCCACAACTCATTGCCGCGCACGGTCATCTGGTTGGAGCTGATCAGGTCGCCAAACGCGGCACTGATGTCATCGGCGATGCTTTTGAGCGGGTCGCTGGTGCCGCCCACGCCAGCGGCAGTTTCATCGCTGTCGTTGACCAACGGCTTGGCCGGGGTGACGGTCTTGGGCCGTTCTTCGCCGATGGGGATCGGCTTGAGGGCGCGGTCAGCGTCGTTGAACACCCCGATCAGCGCCTGGGAAATGACCTTGTACTTGCCTTCGTTGATCGACGAGATGGAGTACATCACCACGAAAAACGCGAACAGCAAGGTGATGAAGTCCGCATAGGACACCAGCCACCGTTCGTGGTTGACGTGTTCTTCAGGCTCGCGACGGCGACGGCTCACAGGCAGTTCCCCCCACAATACACACCCCCTGTAGGAGCGAGCTTGCTCGCGAAAAACCCACAGACACTGCGATCTTCCAGGATACCCGCGTTATCGTTGACGATTTTCGCGAGCAAGCTCGCTCCTACAGGGATGGTCATACGCATCAATCCATGAAGCCCTGGAGCTTCAATTCGATGGAGCGCGGGTTCTCGCCCTCAGCAATCGACAAGATGCCTTCGAGCAGCATCTCGCGATAACGCGACTGGCGCATGGCAATCGACTTGAGCTTGCTGGCCACCGGCAACAACACCAGGTTGGCACTGGCCACGCCGTAAATGGTGGCAACAAACGCCACGGCAATACCGCTGCCCAATTGCGAAGGGTCGGCCAGGTTGCCCATCACGTGGATCAGGCCCATCACCGCACCGATGATGCCGATGGTCGGCGCGTAGCCGCCCATGCTTTCAAACACTTTTGCCGCGTTGATATCGCGGCTTTCCTGGGTGTAGAAGTCCACTTCCAGGATGCTGCGGATCGCTTCCGGCTCGGCGCCGTCCACCAGCAATTGCAGGCCTTTGCGCGCATAGCTGTCGGGTTCGGCATCGGCCACGCCTTCCAGGCCCAGCAGGCCTTCCTTGCGGGCGGTGAGACTCCAGTTGACCACGCGATCGATACCGCCGGCCAGGTCCACGCGCGGCGGAAAAATGATCCAGACCGCAATCTGCATGGCGCGTTTGAACGAACTCAGGGGCGACTGCAACAACGCCGCGCCCACGGTGCCACCGATCACGATCAGCGCCGCCGGGCCGTTGGCCAGGGCACCCAAGTGGCCGCCTTCGAGGTAGTTGCCGCCAATGATCGCGACAAACGCCATGATGATGCCGATCAGGCTCAAGACATCCATCAGAGGCAGGCCTCCACCAGATGCTTGCCGATGTCGTCCAGGCTGTAGATGGCGTCAGCCAGGTCTGCCTTGACGATGGCCATGGGCATGCCATAGATCACGCAGCTGGCTTCGTCCTGGGCCCAGATCGCGCTGCCGCCCTGCTTGAGCAGGCGCGCGCCTTCACGGCCGTCGGCGCCCATGCCGGTGAGGACCACCGCCAGAACTTTGTCACCGTAGGACTTGGCTGCCGAACCGAAGGTGATATCCACACATGGCTTGTAGTTCAGGCGCTCATCGCCCGGCAGGATTTTGATCGCGCCACGGCCATCTACCATCATCTGCTTGCCACCCGGGGCCAGCAGCGCCAGGCCAGGACGCAGCATGTCGCCATCCTCGGCTTCCTTGACGCTGATGCGGCACAGCTTGTCCAGGCGTTCGGCGAAGGCCTTGGTGAACGCGGCAGGCATGTGCTGGATCAGCACGATCGGCGCCGGGAAGTTGGCCGGCAACTGGGTCAGCACACGTTGCAGGGCAACCGGGCCGCCCGTGGACGTACCAATAGCCACCAGCTTATAGGCTTTGCGTTTCGGCGCAGGCGAGTGAGCCGCCGCCGGAGCCGCCGCGCGAACAGGCGCCACAGCTGGGCGTGCAACCGGCGCGGGGGCCGGGCGACCGAACGATGACGTCGGTGCAGCAACCGGAGCAGGTGTCGGTGCGGGTGCTGGCGTGCTGAACAGGCTGCGACGGTTACTGCGGGAAATGCTGTGGACTTTCTCGCACAGCAGTTGCTTGACCTTCTCGGGGTTGCGCGAGATGTCTTCGAAATTCTTCGGCAGGAAGTCCACCGCGCCGGCGTCCAGCGCATCCAGGGTGACCCGGGCGCCTTCGTGGGTCAGCGAGGAGAACATCAATACCGGGGTTGGGCAGCGTTGCATGATGTGCCGAACTGCCGTGATGCCATCCATCATCGGCATCTCGTAGTCCATGGTGATCACGTCCGGTTTCAACGCAATGGCTTGATCAATCGCCTCTTTACCGTTGGTGGCCGTACCGACCACCTGGATGCTTGGATCGGCGGAAAGAATTTCCGAGACGCGGCGGCGGAAGAAACCCGAATCGTCCACCACCAGGACCTTGACTGCCATAAACACTCCGTTAGGCGGGGCGGGCAAACCGCCCTACCCCACCAGAATCAAATACGCCGAGCGGCGTAACGCTTGAGCATGCTCGGAACATCGAGAATCAGCGCGATCCGACCGTCACCGGTGATGGTCGCACCCGACATGCCCGGGGTTCCCTGCAGCATTTTGCCCAAAGGCTTGATGACCACTTCTTCCTGGCCAACCAACTGGTCAACAACAAAGCCGATGCGCTGGGTGCCCACGGAGAGAATCACCACATGGCCTTCGCGCTGCTCTTCATGCTTGGCCGAAGCCACCAGCCAGCGCTTGAGGTAGAACAGTGGCAACGCCTTGTCGCGCACGATCACCACTTCCTGGCCGTCCACCACGTTGGTGCGCGACAGGTCGAGGTGGAAGATCTCGTTGACGTTGACCAACGGGAAAGCGAACGCCTGGTTGCCCAGCATCACCATCAGGGTCGGCATGATCGCCAAGGTCAACGGCACCTTGATCACGATCTTCGAGCCCTGGCCCTTGGTCGAGTAGATATTGATCGAGCCGTTGAGCTGGCTGATCTTGGTCTTCACCACGTCCATGCCCACGCCACGGCCCGACACGTCGGAGATCTCGGTCTTGGTCGAGAAGCCAGGGGCGAAGATCAGGTTGTAGCACTCGGTGTCGGTCAGGCGGTCGGCGGCGTCCTTGTCCATCACGCCACGCTTGACTGCAATATTGCGCAAGATGGTCGGGTCCATGCCTTTGCCGTCATCGGTAATCGACAGCAGGATGTGGTCACCTTCTTGCTCCGCCGCCAGGATCACTTTGCCGCCACGGGATTTACCCGAGGCTTCGCGTTCTTCCGGGGTTTCCACGCCGTGGTCGACGGCGTTGCGTACCAAGTGGACCAGCGGGTCGGCCAGAGCCTCGACAAGGTTTTTGTCGAGGTCGGTTTCTTCGCCCACCAGTTCCAGGTTGATCTCTTTCTTGAGCTGGCGCGCCAGGTCACGAACCAGGCGTGGGAAGCGGCCGAAGACTTTCTTGATCGGCTGCATCCGGGTTTTCATCACGGCGGTTTGCAGGTCGGCAGTCACCACGTCGAGGTTCGACACGGCCTTTTGCATCGCTTCATCGCCACTGCTCAAACCCAGGCGTACCAGGCGGTTACGCACCAGCACCAGTTCGCCGACCATGTTCATGATGTCGTCCAGGCGCGCGGTATCAACCCGCACGGTGGTTTCGGCTTCACTGGCAGGTTTTTCCGCGACCGGTGCCGCAGCCGCTGCACGTGCTGGAGCCGGAGCGGCAGCTGGAGCAACCGGGGCTGGAGCGGGCTTGGCGGCGGCAGGCTTGGCGGCAACTGGTGCAGCCGTGGCCACCGCAGCGGCCGGGGCTACTTCGGTGAACTTGCCTTTGCCGTGCAATTCGTCCAGCAGGGACTCGAATTCGTGATCGGAGATCAGCCCGTCGCCCGCAGGTTCTGCAACAGCAGGTGCAGCGGCAGTGGCGGCGACCGCAGGCAAAGCATCGGCCACAAAGGTGCCCTTGCCGTGCAGTTGGTCGAGCAACGCTTCGAATTCGTCGTCGGTGATGTCGGTGCTGGCGCTGGCAGCCGGGGCTTCCACGACAGCGGCCGGTGGCACGGCGTCGGCAGCGAACTGGCCTTTGCCGTGCAACTGGTCGAGCAGGGATTCAAATTCTGCGTCGGTAATGTCTTCGCTGGTCGGCGCGGCCACGGGAGCAACGGCTGGCGCTTCTGCCTCGGCCTTGACGGCACTGAGGGAGTTGAGCAGCTGTTCGAACTCGTGATCAGTCACATCCGGCTGCGCCTCAACCACAGGCTCCGCCACCGCTTCGACCGCAGGCGCAGCCGAGGTGTCGGCCGGCTCGGCATAACGTGCCAGGGCGGCCAGCAGTTGCGGGGTAGCCGCCGTGATCGGGGCACGTTCGCGTACTTCGCTGAACATGCCATTGACCGCATCCAGTGCTTCGAGAATCACGTCCATCAATTCCGAATCGACGTGACGCTCACCCTTGCGCAGGATGTCGAACACGTTCTCGGCGATGTGGCAGCACTCCACCAGCTCATGGAGCTGGAGGAAGCCGGCGCCCCCTTTTACAGTGTGAAAACCGCGAAAAATTGCATTGAGCAGGTTCGCATCATCCGGTCGGCTTTCCAGCTCGACCAGTTGCTCGGACAACTGCTCTAAAATTTCGCCGGCCTCTACAAGGAAATCCTGAAGGATTTCTTCATCGGCGCCGAAGCTCATGTGGGTGCTCCTTAGAAGCCTAAACTGGATAACAGGTCATCGACATCATCTTGACCCGATACAACGTCTTCACGTTTATCGGCATGAATCTGCGGACCTTCACCCTTGGCGAGATGTTTTTGTGGATCTTTTTCCGAGAGGATCGCTGCGCGGTCATGTTCGATGCCGGCAAAACGGTCAACCTGGCCTGCCATGAGCACCAATTTGAGCAAATTGCTTTCCACTTCGGTGACCAGTTGGGTCACGCGCTTGATCACCTGGCCGGTGAGGTCCTGGTAATCCTGGGCCAGCAGAATGTCGTTGAGGTTGCTGGAAACCGTGCGGTTTTCCTGCTCGCTGCGTGACAAGAACCCTTCGACCCGACGTGCCAGTTCACGAAACTCTTCAGCCCCGACTTCGCGGCGCATAAAGCGGCCCCAGTCGTGGCTCAAAGCCTGTGCCTCAGTGGCCATGCCATTGACCAGGGGCGTGGCGTTTTCCACCAGGTCCATGGTGCGGTTGGCCGCCGCCTCAGTCAGCCTGACCACATAGGACAGGCGTTCGGTGGCATCCGTGATCTGGGAAATTTCTTCGGCCTGGGGCATATGCGGGTCAATCTGGAAATTGACGATCGCACTGTGCAGCTCGCGTGTGAGCTTGCCCACTTCCTGGTACAGGCCGCGGTCACGGGTCTGGTTGAGCTCATGGATCAACTGCACCGCGTCGCCGAACTGGCCTTTTTCAAGGCTGTCGACCAACTGGTGAGCATGCTTTTTCAGGGTCGACTCAAAGTCGCCCTGGGATGATTCTTTATGCTCCATAGCTCCCCCGCGATGGCATTAGCCGTGGATGCGTTCGAAGATTTTTTCGATCTTCTCTTTCAGCGCCAATGCAGTGAAAGGTTTGACCACGTAACCGTTTACCCCAGCCTGGGCGGCTTCGATGATCTGTTCACGCTTGGCTTCGGCGGTCACCATCAGCACAGGAAGGTTGCGCAGCTTTTCGTCAGCGCGCACGTGGCGCAGCAAGTCGATACCGGTCATGCCTGGCATGTTCCAGTCCGTTACCAGAAAGTCGATGCTCCCGCTGTTGAGGATCGGAATCGCCGTAATGCCGTCATCCGCCTCGACCGTGTTAGTGAACCCAAGGTCACGCAACAGGTTTTTTATGATCCGCCGCATCGTTGAGAAGTCATCAACGATGAGGATTTTCATGTTCTTGTCCAATTCGACCTCCAAGCAGTCTTAAACGCGCCCAGCACCTGGACGCGCCATTTCAATCAACAGGCATTACACAAAAAGGACTGCCCAGGGCACCACGGAGCAAACCCGCAAACGCCCAGGGCGATCACGGTCTTGTCTGCAGTGTCCCCACACTGCCTGTCAGCGCGCTCGCCACTCTCCCAAACGCCCCCGCAAGCGGGCTGCGCACTGGCTGTGCAACTGGCTGACCCGCGACTCGCTGACCCCCAGGACCTCACCGATTTCCTTGAGGTTCAGCTCTTCGTCGTAGTACAGCGCCAACACCAGTCGCTCACGCTCCGGCAAATTGGCTATCGCGTCCGCCAACGCCCCCTGGAAGCGTTCATCCTCCAGGTCGCGCGACGGCTCAAGATGAGCACTCGCGCCATCCTCGTGCAGCCCTTCGTGTTCGCCGTCCTGCAAGAGGTCGTCGAAACTGAACAGGCGGCTGCCCAAGGTATCGTTCAAAATCCCGTAGTAATCGTCGAGACTCAATTGGAGTTCGGCCGCAACTTCGTGATCTTTAGCGTCGCGACCGGTTTTTGCTTCAATTGCGCGAATTGCGTCACTGACCATGCGCGTATTGCGATGCACCGAACGCGGCGCCCAGTCACCTTTACGCACCTCATCGAGCATCGCGCCACGGATACGGATACCCGCATACGTCTCGAAACTCGCGCCTTTGCTCGCATCGTATTTGGTCGACACTTCGAGCAAGCCGATCATGCCGGCCTGGATCAAGTCTTCGACCTGCACGCTAGCGGGCAGGCGGGCCAGCAAGTGATAGGCGATGCGCTTGACCAGCGGCGCATAACGCTCGATCAACTCGCCCTGGCTGTCACGGGCAGACTTCTTGTACGCGTTGTAGCCGGTCGCTGTCATAGCACGGGTCCTGCGCTCGTCTGATGCACCAATCGCTCGACGAAAAACTCCAGATGCCCCCGAGGGTTGGCAGGCAACGGCCAGGTATCGACCTTCTGGGCAATGGCCTTGAACGCCAGTGCGCATTTGGAACGAGGGAACGCTTCGTAGACCGCACGCTGCTTTTGCACGGCCTTGCGCACACACTCGTCATAGGGAACTGCGCCGACGTATTGTAAGGCGACATCGAGGAAGCGATCCGTGACCTTGGTCAACTTCGCGAACAGGTTGCGACCTTCCTGCGGGCTCTGGGCCATGTTGGCCAGCACGCGGAAGCGGTTCATGCCGTAGTCGCGGTTAAGCAGTTTGATCAAGGCGTAGGCGTCGGTGATCGAGGTGGGTTCATCGCAGACCACCAGCAGGACTTCTTGCGCGGCGCGCACGAAGCTGACCACGGACTCGCCGATCCCGGCGGCGGTGTCGATCACCAGCACGTCGAGGTTGTCGCCGATATCACTGAAGGCCTGGATCAGGCCGGCATGTTGGGCCGGGCTCAGGTGCACCATGCTCTGGGTGCCCGAAGCGGCCGGTACGATGCGGATGCCACCGGGCCCCTGGAGCAGCACATCGCGCAGCTCACAACGGCCCTCGATCACATCGGCGAGGGTGTGTTTGGGCGTCAGTCCCAGCAGAACGTCAACGTTCGCCAGCCCCAGGTCAGCATCCAGCAGCATGACACGACGGCCAAGCTCTGCCAGGGCCAGGGACAAATTCACTGACACGTTAGTTTTCCCGACGCCACCTTTGCCGCCGGTCACCGCGATCACCTGTACGGGATGCATGCTGCCCATTTTATTCCGTTACCTTGTCTTGCTTAGTCGCAGGCTACATGGCTTGGCCGCGTGAATCGCTTGCAGACCATCGATGTAGATACAGTGCACTGTGTTCGTGTTGCTCAGCCCACGCGCTTGGCCGGGTTGTGATACAGGTCCGCGAACATATCGGCCATCGCTTCCTCGCTAGGCTCGTCTTGCATTTGCACGCTGACCGCCCGGCTGACCAATTGGTGACGGCGCGGCAGATGCAAATCATCTGGAATCCGCGGCCCGTCGGTCAGGTAGGCGACCGGCAATTCATGGCTGATGGCAAGGCTGAGCACTTCGCCCAGGCTCGCGGTTTCATCGAGTTTAGTCAGGATGCAACCGGCCAGCCCGCAGCGCTTGTAACTGTGGTACGCAGCGGTAAGCACCTGTTTCTGGCTGGTGGTTGCAAGCACCAGGTAATTCTTGGACTTGATGCCACGCCCGGCCAGGCTTTCGAGTTGCATGCGCAAGGCCGGGTCACTGGCTTGCAGGCCAGCGGTGTCGATCAGCACCACGCGCTTGCGCAGCAGTGGGTCGAGGGCGTTGGCCAGGGACTGGCCCGGGTCGACGTGAGTCACCGACACATTGAGGATACGGCCCAGAGTCTTGAGCTGCTCCTGAGCGCCGATGCGGTAGCTGTCCATGCTCACCAGCGCAATATTCTGCGCGCCGTACTTGAGCACGTAACGCGCCGCCAGCTTGGCCAGGGTGGTGGTCTTGCCCATGCCGGCAGGGCCGACCATGGCAATCACACCGCCCTCTTCCAGAGGTTCGATTTCCGGGGTTGCGATCATGCGCGCCAAATGGGCCAGCAACATGCGCCAGGCCTGGCGGGGTTCTTCGATTTCGGTGGTCAGTGCCAACAGGTCGCGGGACAACGGGCCGGACAGGCCAATGCGTTGCAGACGGCGCCACAGGTTGGCCTGTTGCGGCTTGCTGCCTTGCAATTGGGTCCAGGCCAACGAGCCGAGTTGCACTTCCAGCAGCTCGCGCAGGCCATTGAGCTCAAAGCGCATCGAGTCGAATACACGCTGATCGACGGCAGCAGCCTGGGCTGGCGCTGCAGGACGCGGCGGTTCCTTGAACGTCGGCTCAACCAGCGGCTCGGCAGCCGTCAGCGGCAGGCCGGCAAACAACTGGCGATTGGTGGTGGCATCGCTGTCGCCACGCATGCTCAGTTCGGCCTGGGCCGAGACGATACGTGAGGCGGTCTTGCGCAGCTCGTCTTCGAGCTCCATGTTCGGCACACGCGGTGCCAGCGCCTGGGGGGTGTAATCCAGGGCAGCCGTCAGCTCGACACCGCCGGCAATACGACGGTTACCGATAATCGCGGCGTCGGCGCCCAACTCATCACGAACCAGTTTCATGGCCTGACGCATATCGGCGGCGAAAAAACGCTTCACTTGCATAACCCACTACCTCAGCCGTTGGGCCCTACTGTCGCGACGATAGTCACTTGCTTGTTGTCAGGAATTTCCTGATAAGCCAAAACGTGCAAATTCGGAACTGCCAGGCGTCCAAACCGCGACAACATCGCTCGGACTGGGCCTGCCACCAGCAGAATCACCGGTTGGCCCTGCATTTCCTGGCGCTGTGCGGCGTCGATCAACGAACGCTGCAGTTTTTCAGCCATGCTTGGCTCCAGCAGAACGCCCTCTTCCTGGCCTTGCCCTGCCTTCTGAATACTATTGAGCAATATTTGTTCCAACCTTGGTTCCAAGGTGATCACAGGCAGCTCAGACTCAGTGCCTACAATGCTTTGCACGATTGCACGCGACAATCCGACGCGCACCGCGGCCACCAGGGCGGCAGTATCTTGACTCTTAGCGGCGTTGTTGGCGATAGCTTCGGCAATGCTGCGAATATCGCGCACCGGCACCTGTTCGGCCAGCAGCGCCTGCAATACCTTGAGCAACTGCGATAACGACAGCACGCCCGGCACCAGTTCTTCGGCCAGTTTTGGCGAGGCTTTGGCCAGCAAACCCATCAATTGCTGGACTTCCTCGTGGCCGATCAGCTCGTGGGAGTGCTTGTACAGGATCTGGTTGAGGTGAGTGGCGACCACCGTGCTGGCGTCCACCACGGTGTAACCCAGGGACTGCGCCTGGCTGCGCTGGCTGATTTCGATCCACACCGCGTCCAGGCCAAAAGCCGGATCTTTGGCGGTAATGCCGTTGAGGCTGCCGAACACCTGCCCTGGGTTGATCGCAAGCTCGCGGTCCGGGTAGATCTCGGCCTCGGCCAGGATCACGCCCATCAGGGTCAGGCGGTAAGCGCTGGGGGCCAGGTCGAGGTTGTCGCGGATATGCACAGTGGGCATCAAGAAACCCAAGTCCTGCGACAACTTCTTGCGCACACCCTTGATCCGGGCGAGCAATTGGCCGCCCTGGTTGCGGTCTACCAGGGGGATCAAGCGGTAGCCCACTTCCAGGCCGATCATGTCGATCGGGGTCACGTCATCCCAGCCAAGCTCCTTGGTTTCCTGGGCGCGGGCCGGGGATGGCAGCAGTTCTTGCTGGCGGGCGATTTCCTGTTGGGCAATGACTTTGACCTGGTTCTGCTTCTTCCAGAACAGATACGCTGCACCGCCTGCCAAGGCGGCCATGCTGAGGAACGAGACGTGGGGCATGCCCGGCACGATACCCATGATCGCCATGATCGCCGCCGCCACGGCCAACGCCTTGGGGGATGCAAACATCTGCCGGCTGATCTGCTTGCCCATGTCTTCGGAGCCCGAGGCACGGGTCACCATGATGGCCGCTGCTGTAGATAACAACAGTGATGGCAATTGCGCCACTAAACCGTCACCGATGGTCAGCAAGGCATACACCTTGCCCGCATCGCCGAACGTCATGCCGTGCTGGAAGATCCCGACCGCCATGCCGCCAATGAGGTTGATGAACAAAATCAGCAGGCCGGCAATGGCGTCACCGCGCACGAATTTGCTGGCACCGTCCATGGAGCCGTAGAACTCGGCTTCCTGGGCCACTTCCAGGCGGCGCGACTTGGCCTGGTTCTGGTCGATCAGGCCGGCGTTGAGGTCGGCGTCGATGGCCATCTGTTTGCCGGGCATGGCGTCGAGGGTGAACCGCGCACTCACCTCGGAGATCCGCCCGGCACCTTTGGTCACCACCACGAAGTTGATGATCATCAGGATCGCGAACACCACGATACCGACCACGTAGTTACCGCCGATCACCACCTCACCGAAGGCCTGGATCACCTTACCGGCGGCGGCGTGGCCGTCCTGGCCGTGGAGCATCACCACACGGGTCGAAGCCACGTTCAACGCCAGCCGCAGCAGCGTGGCCACCAGCAGGATGGTCGGGAACACCGCAAAGTCCAGCGGCCGCAGGGCGTACACACACACCAGCAGCACCACGACGGACAAGGCAATGTTGAAGGTGAAGAACACGTCCAACAGGAACGGCGGCATCGGCAACATCATCATTGCCAGCATCACCAGCAACAACAACGGCACACCCAGATTGCCCCGCGACAGGTCAGTCAGGGTGCCACGGGCCGTGCTGAGCATTTGAGAGCGATCTACCACCGGTATTCCTCGTGTTCCTTGAAGCAAAGTTTTGACGCCAGTAGGCGACTTGAAGGCGGTATTGCAAGAAGCCTTCCAACTTTGCGTTGGCCGCCGGGAACATGGATGGTGCGCAAAAATAAATGTGGGAGGGGGCTTGCTCCCGATAGCGGCAGATCAGCACCAGATATGCTGGCTGAACCACCGCCATCGGGGCAAGCCCCCTCCCACACTTGGATGTGCGCATAACCGGTACTATCGAGGAAATTTCTGACAAGGTTTTGAGGTGGCCCCTAGGAAAGCCGCTCTCTAGTCTCCGCACACCGCTGCAAACGCAGTGGGCAGGCGCCTCGGCCGAGGCACTGATGAGTGACTTTGCCTTTGAATTGGACGGGGTAAAACGCGAAGGCGCACTGGGCGTTGCGCAGTTGATTGGGCTCGCGAAGCTGCTGGCTGACAGAGTGCTGGAGGATAGCGAGCACTTAACGGCCTGATGACCGATCGTTCCTGCACCGCCCAGCGGGAACGATCATGAAGCTGGTAGGACGCTGACGTTCGCGGCCTGAGGGCCTTTCTTCCCCTGCGTTATCTCGAATTCAACTTTTTGATTTTCTTCAAGCGTCTTGTAACCATCGCTGCTGATGGCCGAATAGTGGACAAAAACGTCTGCCCCCCCATCATCCGGCTTAATAAACCCAAACCCCTTTTCCGCGTTAAACCATTTCACTGTGCCTGCTGTCATTGCCGCTCTCCTGACATCTGCATCACGTACTTGCTGGATTACTTTGACGCCGGACGCAAACACGCCGCAGGGTCGATGGATCATCTGAAATTCCACTCGCTGACCCACTGCAAGCAGAACGTTATTGGAACTCTCGAAATCCACCGGCACGTCCTCCTCGCCCATCAAGGCAATAAACCCCAGGCCCGTTCGTTGGTCATAAAATTTGACAGTACCTCTCACCACCTTCAAAACCATTCTCCAATCCTGCGCAGCACCTATCGCAATGAAACCTTCAGACAGGCCGGCTGACTACTGTCAAAGTTGACAGGTAGACACAGACTTACGACGAGTGGTAGGTGGATTATGTAGTGAGCGGGCTTGCCCCGCGCTGGGTGGCGAAGCCGCCCCAATAAGGCCGCGGCGGTGTATCAGAAAGACCAAGGTGCTTGGGTTTGGGGCCGCTTCGCCACCCAGCGCGGGGCAAGCCCGCTCACCACAATGTCTTAGGAATCCCGGCGCAATTCCGGCGGGATTGGCAGATCCTTGAGCGGATCCGGCCGCTTGCCCTTGCCCGCCCGGTATTGGCGAATCTGATAGACATACGCCAGCACCTGCGCAACCGCCAGGTACAAGCCGGCAGGGATTTCCTGCTCAAGCTCGGTGGAGTAGAAAATCGACCGCGCCAACTCCGGCGACTCCAACAGCAGGATGTCGTTGGCCACCGCAATTTCGCGGATTTTCAACGCGGTAAAGTCGCTGCCCTTGGCCAGCAACATCGGCGCGCCGCCTTTCTCCGGGTCGTACTTGAGGGCCACGGCGTAGTGGGTCGGGTTGGTGATAATCACATCGGCATCGGGCACCGAGGCCATCATCTTGCGCTGGGACATCTCGCGTTGTAGCTGGCGAATGCGCTGCTTGACCTCTGGGCGACCTTCCTGGTCCTTGTGTTCGTCGCGCACTTCCTGCTTGGTCATCAGCAGCTTCTTGTGGCTTTCCCACAACTGGATCGGCGCATCAATGGCCGCGATGATGATCAGCCCGGCCGCCATCCATAACGCACTCCAACCCACCACCTGCACGCTGTGGATGATCGCCGACTCCAGCGGCTCATGGGCGATGCGCAGCAAATCGTCGATATCAGACGTCAACACCATCAACGCCACAAACAGGATCAGGATGAACTTGGCCAAGGCCTTGAGCAGCTCGACCAACGCCTTGGCCGAGAACATGCGCTTGAGCCCGGCAGCCGGGTTCATACGGCTGAACTTGGGCGCCATACTGCCGGCGGCAAACAGCCAGCCGCCCAAGGCGACCGGGCCGATCAGCGCCGCCAGCAGCAACGTGATGAGGATCGGCTGCACCGCCAGAATCGCGATCTTGCCCGAGTGCAGCAGGTATTGGCCCATGGCACCGGGGTCGAGCAGCACTTCGCGGGGCAAGGCGAAGTTGTGTTTCATCAACTCCATCAAGTCCAGCGCCAGGCCACCGCCATAGATCAGCAACGCGCCCGCGCCGGCCATCATGGTGGCAACCGTGTTGAGCTCTTTGGAGCGGGCAATCTCGCCCTTTTCCCTGGAGTCCTTTTTGCGTTTCTCCGTGGGGTCTTCTGTTTTGTCCTGACCACTCTCGCTCTCGGCCATGCTCAGCGCGCCCGTGCCAGATCACGTAAAAACTGCAAGGCGTCGCTCGCCAGCGGTTGATACTGATTGAGAATGTCGGCGAGGCCGATCCAGAAAATCCCCATGCCCAACACCAGGGTCAAGGGGAAGCCGATGGAGAAGATGTTCAACTGCGGCGCGGCGCGGGTCATCACGCCAAAGGCGATGTTGACCACCAGCAGCGCGGTGATCGCCGGCAGCACCAGCAACAAGGAGGCGCCCAATACCCAGCCGAGGCGCCCGACCATTTCCCAAAAATGATTGACCACCAACCCCGAGCCCACCGGCAAGGTGGTGAAGCTCTCGGTCAACACCTCAAACGCCACCAAGTGGCCGTTCATGGCCAGGAACAGCAAGGTCACCAGCATGGTCAGGAACTGCCCGATCACCGCCGCCGACACGCCGTTGGTGGGGTCGACCATGGACGCAAAGCCCATGCCCATCTGGATCGAAATGATCTGCCCGGCAATCACGAACGCCTGAAAAAACAACGAGAGGGAAAACCCCAGCATGGCACCGATCAGGATCTGCTCGGCAATCAACAACAGCGCACTCAGGTCAATGGCATTGACCGGCGGCATCGGCGGCAGCCCAGGCACGATCACCACGGTAATCGCCACCGCAAAATACAAGCGCACGCGGCGTGGCACCAGGGTCGTGCCGAACACCGGCATGGCCATGAGCATCGCCGTCACGCGAAACAGCGGCAGGATAAAGGACGCCACCCAGGTGCTGATCTGGACGTCGGTCAATGCCAGCAAAGACTGCATCGGGTCAGCCGATCAACTGGGGAATACTGCCGTACAGCTGCAGGATGTATTCCATGAAGGTTTGCACCAGCCAGGGACCTGCAACGATCAGGGTGATCAGCATCACCAGCAGGCGCGGTAGGAAGCTCAAGGTCTGTTCGTTGATCTGGGTGGCGGCCTGGAACATCGCCACCAGCAGGCCCACCAACAGGCTGGGCACCACCAGCACCGCCACCATCATGGTGGTCAGCCACAGTGCTTCACGGAACAGGTCGACGGCAACTTCTGGAGTCATAGCGCTATACCCCGCCGAAACTGCCGGCCAGGGTGCCGATAATCAGCGCCCAGCCGTCCACCAGCACAAACAACATGATCTTGAACGGCAACGAGATGATCAGCGGCGACAGCATCATCATACCCATGGCCATCAGCACGCTCGCCACCACCAGGTCGATGATCAGGAACGGGATAAAAATCATGAAGCCGATCTGGAAAGCGGTCTTCAATTCCGAGGTCACAAACGCTGGCA
Organism: Pseudomonas sp. 18175; assembly: GCF_050432925.1. NCBI lineage: Bacteria > Pseudomonadati > Pseudomonadota > Gammaproteobacteria > Pseudomonadales > Pseudomonadaceae > Pseudomonas > Pseudomonas sp. 18175. The sequence continues at coordinate 90,122 of NZ_JBKFTO010000027.1, forward strand.
CCAGGATGGTCAGCGGCGCCTGGTCCGGGGTGGCGATGTCGGTGCGCTTGGACAGGCGCATGAACAGCTCAAGGTCGCTGGAGCGGGTCTGCGACAGCATGAAGTCCTTGATCGGGCCTTGGGCCTTGTCGATGGCGACTTGGGCCGTGATGGTTTCCGCGAGGTAGGGCTGCAAGGCTTGCTGGTTCACCTTGTCGAACACCGGCGCCATGATGAACAGCGTCAGGAACAAGGCCATGCCGGTGAGGATCTGGTTCGACGGTGTCTGCTGCAGGCCAAGGGCCTGACGCAGAATCGAAAACACGATGATGATGCGGGTGAAGCTGGTCATCAGCATGACAAACGCCGGGATAAAACTCAGCGCCGTCATGATCAGCAGGATCTGCAGGCTGACCGAATACTCCTGTGCGCCCGCCGCATTGGTGCCCAGGGTGATCGCCGGGATCGACAATGGGTCGGCGGCCAGCGCCAAAGGCGCCGCCAACAACAGCATGAGCGTCAATAAAACGCGCATTACTTCTTATCCTTCTGATCCTTGCCCAGCAATTCCATCAGGCGCTGGGCGAATTCTGGCGTGGCAGGCTGGGCCTGATCCACGTTGACCGGGGTCTTGAGCACATGCAACGGGGTGATGCGACCGGGGGTGATGCCCAGCAGGATCTGTTCGTCACCCACTTGCACCAACACCAACCGGTCCCGTGGGCCGAGGGCGCGAGAGCCCACCAGCTCGATCACCTGGCCGTTGCCTGGGCCGACGCGCTGCACGCGGCGCATCAGCCAGGCCAGCACAAAGATCAAACCCACCACCAGCAACAGGCCCAGCACCAGTTGCGTCAACTGGCCGCCGAGGCTGGCCGGTGCAGCCGCCGCAGCCTGAGCTACCGGTTCCGCCGCCATGGCGCCCAATGGCAGCGCTACTAACAGTCCCACCATCAGGCGTTTCATATCAGCGCAGCTTCTTGATGCGTTCGCTCGGGCTGATCACGTCGGTCAGGCGGATGCCGAACTTTTCGTTGACCACCACCACTTCGCCGTGGGCAATCAGGGTGCCGTTGACCAGCACGTCCAGCGGCTCGCCGGCCAGGCGGTCCAACTCGATCACCGAACCCTGGTTGAGTTGCAGCAGGTTACGGATGTTGATGTCGGTGCTGCCCACTTCCATGGAGATCGATACCGGGATGTCGAGGATCACGTCCAGGTTCGGGCCATCGAGGGTCACCGGGTCGTTGTTCTTCGGCACGCTGCCGAATTCTTCCATCGGCAGGCGGTTACCGGCCGGCGCGGTGGCGGCGTCAGCGGCCAGCAGCGCGTCGATATCGTCTTGGCCAACATCGCCGGTTTCTTCCAGGGCTGCTGCCCATTCGTCAGCCAGGGCCTGGTCTTCGGCGGAAGTGTTTTCGTGTTCGGTAGCCATTACATGTCCTCGGCGGAGCAAGCATTCATAAATTAGGTTTGAATCAGCGGCGGTTGATTGGCTCAACCACTTGCAGCGCCAGGTTGCCCTTGTGGGAACCCAGCTTGACCTTGAATGACGGCACGCCGTTGGCGCGCATGATCATTTCTTCCGGCAATTCGACGGGAATGATGTCCCCCGGCTGCATGTGCAAAATGTCCCGCAGGCGCAACTGGCGACGGGCCACGGTGGCGCTCAGTGGAACATCAACGTCCAGCAGGTCTTCGCGCAGGGCCTTGACCCAGCGCTCGTCCTGGTCGTCGAGGTCGGACTGGAAGCCGGCATCAAGCATTTCGCGCACCGGCTCGATCATCGAGTACGGCATGGTCACGTGCAGGTCGCCGCCACCGCCATCGAGTTCGATGTGGAAGGTGGACACCACAATGGCTTCGCTGGGACCGACGATGTTGGCCATGGCCGGGTTCACTTCCGAGTTGATGTACTCGAAATTGACTTCCATGATCGCCTGCCAGGCTTCCTTCAAGTCGATGAAGGCTTGCTCCAGCACCATGCGCACCACCCGCAGCTCCGTGGGGGTGAACTCACGGCCTTCGATCTTGGCGTGACGGCCGTCGCCGCCGAAGAAGTTGTCCACCAGCTTGAACACCAGCTTGGCGTCGAGGATGAACAGCGCCGTGCCGCGCAGGGGCTTGATCTTGACCAGGTTGAGGCTGGTGGGCACGTACAGCGAGTGCACGTATTCACCGAACTTCATCACCTGCACGCCGCCCACCGCCACGTCCGCCGAACGGCGCAGCATGTTGAACATGCTGATGCGGGTATAGCGGGCAAAACGTTCGTTGATCATTTCCAGGGTCGGCATGCGTCCACGGACGATGCGATCCTGGCTGGTCAGGTCATAACTTTTGACGCTGCCGGGCTCGGCAGCCATTTCGGTCTGTACCAGACCATCGTCGACACCGTGAAGCAGCGCGTCGATTTCATCCTGGGACAGCAGGTCTTGCACGGCCATGTCGTGATCCTACTGCAATACGAAGTTAGTGAAGAGCGCCTGCTCGACCACGACTTTGCCGAGTTCCTTCTGGGCCACTTCCTGCACGCTGGCAGTGACCTTCTGGCGCAGCATTTCCTGGCCCACCGGGGTGGCCAGGGTGTCGAAGCTCTGCCCGGAGAACAGCATGACCAGGTTGTTGCGGATCACGGGCATGTGCACCTTGAGGGCGTCCAGGTCCGACGCGTTACGCGCCAGCAAGGTGATGCTCACCTGCAGGTAGCGTTGACGACCGTTCTGATTGAAGTTGGCGACAAAGGCCGGAAGCATCGGCTCGAAGATTGCCGGTTGCTTGACGTTAGTGGCGGCTTCGGCGGCGGGTGCCGGTTTGCTCGCACCGCTGTGCATGATGTACCAGGTGCCCCCCACTGAGGCGCCGATGGCCAGGAGCAGGCCTACGACTATCAACAGGATAAGCTTGAGCTTGCCTTTGCCTGCGGGTGCTTTTGCTGCGTCGTCGCTCTTCGCCATGCCAATAATCCGTCACTATTCGGGGATTCATAGATCTACGGAAAGGCAAGAGCAAGTGTTATGCCAGAGTTGTCTGGTGGATTTGGAAGAGTACGACGATATCCGCCACGCAACGGACCCCATGTGGGAGCGGGCTTGCTCGCGAATGCGATGGGTCAGTCAGCATATTAGTGACTGATGGACCGCATTCGCGAGCAAGCCCGCTCCCACATTTGGGCCTGTACGACGTTCAAATCAGGCGTAGTAATCAACGGCGCTGGAGCCGATCACGGTAGATGTCACTGGCGCGACCGCTTCAGCCACCTCGGCATGGGCGCCACTGTCGCTATCGCCGCCACGCCCACCACTGCGACTCACACCAGCGGCCNGCTGGAGCCGATCACGGTAGATGTCACTGGCGCGACCGCTTCAGCCACCTCGGCATGGGCGCCACTGTCGCTATCGCCGCCACGCCCACCACTGCGACTCACACCAGCGGCCTGCGCCTGTTGTTGCTGTTGCTGCTCCTGCCCACGGGACTGGTCCGACACATTCACGTCCACCTGTCCCATGCCCTGCTGGGCAAACATTTCCCGCAGGCGGCCTGACTGGCTTTCCAGCGCTTCACGCACCACCGGGTGGGCACTCATGAAGTTGACCTGAGCCTGCTGGTCGGCGGTCATGTTGACCTTGATGTCCAGGCGACCGAGTTCAGCCGGTTGCAACTGGATCTCCGCCGACTTGAGGTTGGCGCTCGACAGGTACATCACACGGTTGACGATTTCGTCGGTCCAGCCGCTCTGGTGCATGGCCAACGGGGTATTGGTCACCGGCGGCAAGGCGTTGGCGGTCTTGGGCGTGGCGGCCTGGGTCAGCGCAGCCAGGCGGTCGGCGAAGTTATCGACACGGGTGTCGCTGCTGGCTTCTTTCAAATCCTTCAGGCCGCCCTCGATCAGGCCGCTGAACGCTTTGTCGCCACCCTCGGTGCTGTCCTTGCCGGCCTGCTGGTCAACCATATTGGCCATGCCAGCGGCAAAGTTCTGCGCGGCGGTCGGCTGATCCAGGGTCGGCGGCGGCGCGGTCTTGGCCGGAGCTTGGCTGCTGGCGGACACGTGGCCACCCTGCTCCATCGCCAGGCGCACGGCGGGCATCGCATCCAGTGGGTCGGCTTCGGGGTCGAAGGCGGTGTTGGGCTCATCGGTTGCAGCAATCGGCGCGGTGACGACCGGCTGAGCCTTGTCATCCTTCGCTGCCACTGGCGCCGGGGTTTCCACAGGCACCGGCACGGCCACCGGGGTAACGGCGGCGATCATGGCCGGGTCGACCACAGGGTCAGCGGGTGGCAGCTGCACCAGAGTCGGGTCGGCGGGGGCGTCGTCATCCTTGCTTGTGCTGTCGTCAGGCTTGGCAGGCAAGGTATTGCCGCTATCGGCAACCGCCGGCTTGCTGGCGGCAGGTTTGTCGTCGTCGCCTGCCGGCTTGGCGCTGGCGTCGGCAGGCTTGTCACGCGCGGGTTTGGGCGAGTTGTCGTCGGCTTTGACCGTGGGTTTGGCGCCCTGATTGGCGAACACCTGAGCGAAGCCAGGGCCCTTGTCCCGCGGGTCCGCAGCCGCTACCGGCGGGTTGGCAGCGGGTGCTTGAGGCTTGGCCGCAGGGGCAGCCTGAAGAAGGGAGTTGGGGGCGACTGGCATAGGTAAAGGTCTCCACTGCATGGGGGTCGGGGATGCAGTATCAGGAGGTAGAGCAAGAGTCGGGCCAGGTTTGGGTTTAGCGGTTTGGTCGGGTACATATCCGTTATTTGGGTAACGGCTGCTTAGGGTTCCGCCCTTACGGCGGGTCACTTTTGGAAAGAGCCCAAAAGTAACCAAAAGGCTCTTGCCCCACCACTCGGTGCCTCGCCTAGGCTCGGCATGCCCTCACTCCGGCTTGAATCCGTGGGCCGCCGCCACGCGC
>NZ_JBKFTO010000028.1:0-91595 GCF_050432925.1 Pseudomonas sp. 18175
GCAATGGGCCATCCATGGCCCAGTGCGGCTAACCCGGCGTCCTGCCGGGTTGCCCACGGATTCAAGCCTGCGTTCGGCCAGCGTGGTTAACGGGGCGCCTTAGATCAAAAGCCAAATCAAAAGCCAGAGCCAGAGCCAGAGCCAGAGCCAGAGCCAGAGCCAGAGCCAGAGCCAGAGCCAGAGCCAGAGCCAGAGCCAGAGCCAGAGCCTAGCGGGCTTTGTCAGCGTCAGAAATGACGCATACCACCCCATCCATCAACAACCGCGCCGTGCGCATCAGCCCGCAGCTCACCAGTCGCCCCCCGCTCAGGCGCAGTTCCACCGTGAACTCGCCCGTGGGGTGTTCAACCGCCAGTTGCCGCACATCGCCCTCCCCCACGTTGGCCACACCCGCTGCCACACTGCCGTCGATCAGGCACGCCGCCGCCACACTGACTGCGCCAAACACGCCGATGCTGGTGTGGCAACGATGGGGGATGAAGCTGCGGGTACTCAGCGCCCCGCCGTTGTGGGCGGGGGCCACCAGGCACATTTTCGGTACGTTGCGCAGGCTTACATCCCCCAGGTTCATCAGCCGACCAGCTTGCAGGCGGATGGACTCCAGGCGCGCCTTGAGCCGGGTGTCTGCGTCCAGTTGCGCGGGGCTTTCATCGCCACGGCAACCCAGGTCGAGGGCGCGCAGCAGCACCACCGGCATGCCGTTGTCGACGCAGGTGACGTCGATACCGTCAATCACATCCAGCGCGTTGCCGGTCGGCAGCAGCGCGCCACAGCTGGAACCGGCGATGTCTTCGAACTCGACGATCAGTGGCGCGGCGCACCCCGGCACGCCGTCGATGCGCGCGTCTCCGGCATAACGCACCGCCCCCTCGGCGGTGGGTACATGGGCCACTGCGATCTGCCCGGTGTTTTCCATGTAGATGCGCACGGGCGTGACGTCCCCCGTCACCGCCACCAAGCCGCGCTCGATGGCGAATGGGCCGACACCGGCCAAGATGTTCCCGCAGTTCTGGCCATAGTCGACACGCGGTTCGTCCACCAGCACCTGTGCAAATAGGTAGTCCACGTCTGCTTCGGCGCGGGTGGACGGCTGGATGATCGCCACTTTGCTGGTCAACGAGTCGCCGCCGCCGATGCCGTCGATCTGCCGCGCATCTGGCGAGCCCATGGCTGCCAGCAGCACACGGTCGCGTAGCGTAGGGTCTTCGGGTAAGTCACGGGCGAGGAAGTACGCGCCCTTGGACGTGCCACCGCGCATCAGCAGGCAGGGAATGCGGGTCTGGCTCATAGGTCGTCAAGGCTGTTGATATAGCGCAAGCCCTTCTGCGCCAGGCGCCCGCGCATGTTGTAGATGTCCAAGCCAAGTTCGCCATTGGCCAGGCGCACGGCCTTCTGTTCTTCCAGATCAGCGCGTGCACGGCTGGCCTCGACCACCTGCGGCACCTCGGCACGGCGCACGATGACCACGCCATCGTCATCGGCCACCACCACGTCGCCGGGGTAGACCAATTGGCCGCCGCACACCAGCGGCACGTTCACCGAGCCAAGGGTCTCCTTGATCGTGCCTTGGGCGCTGACCGCCTGGGACCACACCGGGAAGCCCATGCCACGCAACGTGAGGGTGTCGCGCACACCGGCGTCGATCACCAGCGCCCGCACGCCACGGGCCTTGAGCGAGGTGGCGAGCAGGTCGCCGAAATAACCGTCGGTGCACGGCGAACTCGGCGCCACCACCAGGATGTCGCCAGGGCGGCATTGCTCCACCGCCACATGGAACATCCAGTTATCCCCGGGCGCCACCAGCACGGTGATGGCCGAACCGCTGATCGCGGTGCCCTGCTGGATCGGTCGGATGGCCGGGCTCATCAGCCCCTTGCGGCCCTGAGCCTCATGGATAGTGGCAACGCCGTAACGCTGCAACTCATCCACCAGCGCCACGTCGGCACGCGCCACGTTGCGCACCACAATGCCGGTCTTGCCGATATGTTCACTCATGCCAGGTTCTCCGTGACGCGCGGGAAGAGGCTCTGGTAACCCTCGCCGTAAACGATGTTGCGGCTGGAGGCGATACCGACGTTGCGCTTGGCCTGCACGCCGCGTTGCAGGGCGACGCGGGTGTAGTACTCCCACAGGTGTTCCTGGCCGGCCATGCACTGAATGGCGGCGTACTTTTTGTCCCACACCTCGGTGATGTCCAGCAGCACGTCGGGGCGCCATTCGCACTGCTCGGGCTGGTGCGGTTCAAAGCTGTACACGGGCGGTGCGCCGATGATTTTCTCCCCCGGCTTGTAGCCTTCGGCCTGGGCAATGATGCGTGCTTCTTGCGCCAGGTGCATGGCCAGCGGGTGGTCGTAGTTGTAGGGGTCTTTGAGGGAATGGCTGAGCACGAACTCTGGCTGGATGCGACGGAACACATCGGCCAGGCGGAACAGGGTGTCCTTGTCGGCGCGCATCGGGTAGTCACCGATGTCGAAGAACTCCACGCTGGCGCCAAGGATATCGGCGGCGGCCTGGGCTTCTTCACGGCGGGCGGCCTTGACGATGGCTTCATTCATCTCGCCCTTGCGCCACAGCTTGGCCGACTCGCCGCGCTCGCCGAACGACAGGCAGACGATGTGCACGTTGTAGCCTTGCTGCGCATGCAGCGCGATGGCACCGCCCGCACGCCAGACAAAATCGGCGGAATGGGCGCTGACGACCAGCGCGGTTTTAGGTGATTGGGTCATTGCGGATGCTCCTCCTGCGGTTGCAATGAGCATCGCATCGGCCTCGCCAACCGAGTAATGCGTTCGAGTGTTCGAGGTATGCGTTTTTTTTATTGCCACGCTAAAGGGGCACGGGCATAGTCCGGCTCGAACGCCGACCTGCGGAGCATGCCCCATGGATTCCAACGAACTGCCCAGCCTGATGCACGTACGCGCCTTTGTGCGGGTGGCCGACCACGGCAGTGTGTCCAAGGCGTCGGTGGCGTTGTTTCGCGCACAATCGGTGGTGACCCGCTCGATCTGCGAACTGGAAGAGCGCCTGGGTGTGGCGTTGTTCGAACGCCATGCCAATGGCATGCGCCCGACTGATTTTGGCGTGCGCCTGCTGCCACGGGCCCGACGGGTGCTAGCGGAGCTGGACACAGTGCCCAAGCTGCTGGACATCGGCGACAAACACGCCGTGGAGCCGTTGTACCTGTTCCAGGCCCGACGCCTGCAAGTGTTCGTCAAACTCTGCGAAACCCGGCACATGCAGACCGTCGCCGGCCTGCTCGGCCTGAGTCAGCCGGCCGTCAGCTCGACCCTGAAGGTACTGGAAAGTGGCTGCGGGCAAACGCTGTTCGAACGCACGCCACGTGGCCTGCAACCGACCCGGGCGAGCCATGAAATCCTGTTCCCGATCCGCCGCGCACTCAATGAGCTGCGCCATCTCGAAACCGATATCACCGCCATCCGCGGCACCTTGCAGGGCGTGGTGCAGGTCGGCGCCCTGCCCCTGGGCCGCACACGCATCCTGCCCGAGGCCATCGTGCGTTTGATGGACGCGCACCCTGGCATCCAGGTGATCACCAACGAGAGCCCTTTCGACCTGCTGGCCACCGAGCTGCGTGCCGGTGATGTGGACTTTATTTTCGGCGCCCTGCGTTCCGCCGCCTATGCCAGTGACCTGGTGGGCGAAGCGCTGTTGACGGAAAAGATGGTGGTGTTGGCGCGACGCGATCACCCGCTGTGCGCCCACACCGCTATTCAGGAAGAACTGGCCCGTGCCCGCTGGGTGCTGCCGCGCGCGGGCTCACCGGCGCGGCAGATGCTCGACGCGTGCTTTACCGGATTCGGCATCGCCGCGCCCCGGCCGGTGGTGGAAAGTGCCGACATGGCAATCATCCGCGGCCTGCTGTTGCGCTCGGACATGCTCGCCGCCGTTTCCGCCCACCAGTTGGAACAGGAAATCGCCTCCGGCGAGCTGTGCATCCTGCCCCTGGAACTCCAGCAAACCAGCCGCGCCATTGGCTTGACCTACCGCAACGGCTGTCTGCATTCACCGGTGGCGCAAGCCCTGATGGGCATGATCCGCCGAGTGACAAGCGAGCCGGCAAGCGATTAAAGCAAGCTTAACGGGTAGCTGACGATCACACGGTTCTCGTCGAACTCGTTGCTGCTGTAGTCGCGACGCAGGCTCGAATTGCGCCAGCGCAGGTTCAAGTCCTTGAACGTGCCGCTTTGCACGGTGTAGCCCAGTTCGGATTCACGCCCCCATTCCTTGCCGTCGGTGACGCTACCGCTGTGCACGTTGTCACCGCTGATGTAACGGTTCATCAGGGTCAGCCCCGGCAGGCCGAGCACCACAAAGTTGTAGTCGTGGCGCAGTTGCCAGGACTTTTCCCGCGCATTGTCATAGCTGTTGTTGTAGCTGTCGTTGGCCAGGGTGCCGCCGCTGGTGCCGTTGACCCGCATCCAGGCATCGTCACCGCTGAGTTTTTGCAGGCCCACGTAGAAGGTGCTGCCGCCGTAACGGGCCGAGAGCAGCGCCGAGAAGGTGCGGTTATCGAGGTCGCCCGCGCGGGCGCTGCCATCCTCACGGCCCCAGAAGTAGCCCAGGTTGGCGCCCAGGGTCCAGTCCCCCAGTGGTTGGCTGTGCACCAGTTGCAGGTATTGCTGCTGGTAGATGTCCTTCAACTGCGCGTTCCACAGGCCAACCAGGGTGCGCTTGTCGTTGAAGCTCAATTCACCGCCGACAAAGTTGAAACGGTCCGAGGTGAAGGCGGTTTTACCCTGCATGAACATGTCGCCCATGCTCGAATCATTGCGCGGGCTGTTCTGACGAAACTGGCCGCCATAGAGGGTCAGGCCGTCGATATCCTTGGACGTCAACTGCCCGCCGCTGAAGGTTTGCGGTAACGAACGGCCATCGTCCGAGCGCAGGATCGGCAATACCGGCATCCACTCGCCCACCTTGAGTTCGGTCTTGCCGATCTTCATCTTGCCAGCCACCGCCAAGCGGCCAAAGTCGTCGGCCGGGCGGCCATCTGCGTCGAGGGGCAACAACTGCGAGCCACCGGTGCCCTTGCCACCGTCGAGCTTGACCGAGTACAGGCCCAACACATCCACGCCAAACCCCACCACGCCTTGGGTGAAGCCCGAACGGGCATCGAGGATAAAGCTCTGGGTCCACTCCTCAGCCTTGCCTTGGGCGTAGCCGTCATTGGTGAAATTGCGGTTGAGGTAAAAGTTACGCAGGTTCAGGTTGACGCTGGCGTCTTCGACAAAGCCTGCGGCCTCGCTGTGCAGGGGTAATCCGCAGGCGACGGCCAAGCTGAGGACGGTACGGGCGTTAGCGGTGATTTTCATTGTTATTGTTATCCGTTTTTTGGCTGAAAAAATCCGCTGCGCCTGGAAATGCCAGGCACAGGGAGGTCGATCAAGGGGACGGTTAAGGGATCAGCGCGGGGTTTTGCCCGCCACCGAGTAGAGCACTTGCTGGTTACGGGTTTTCATGAAGTCTTCAAGGCTTTGGCCGCGCATCGCCGCGTAGACATGCAGGTTGGGCACGCCAAGGACAGCGGCGAGCTTTTCCAGCACGAAGAAGATCGCGCCGTAGTGGATCAAGCCGCGCCAATCGCGGCGGCGCAGCAGGTCGCGCTCTTCTTCCGTGAGCCCGCTTTGTTCGAACAGCGCCTCTGGCGTCTCGAGGAAACGCTGACGCCATTGGGGCTCGATCATGCGGTGCAGGAACTTGTTCAGGCGGTAGCCCTTGGCACTGCGTTCCAAGGTGAACGGGTACGTACCTTCCAGCTTCTCGATGCCCGCCAGTTGGTAACCCATGTGCTGCAAGTGGCGCGCGTTGACCTCGGCAGGCACCGGCTGGTCGAGGTTCTCCAGCAACAAGGTGGCGATGCCGGTCATCGACGGCAGGTAGTAGTCTTGGTGCAGGTTGTTCACCGTGGCCGACAATGCCCCGCGCATGATCAGCCAGGTGATCACCTCGGCGCCTTCCATGCCGCCCAGGGTGGCGAATTCTGCCAGGGTCATTTGCGTCAGGCGCACCGGGTCATTCACCAACAGGTCGATGAACTGCGCATCCCACTGCGGGTTATTGAAGCCGCAACGCTCACCGTGCACCTGGTGAGACACACCGCCCGTGGCGACGATGGCCACCTTCAAATCCTCGGGGTAGCTCTCGATGGCACGGCGCAGCGCCAGCCCCAGCTTGTAGCAACGCAGGGCACTGGGCACCGGGAACTGCAACACGCCGACCTGCAACGGCACGATCTGCACCGGCCATTCGGGATCACAGGGCAACAGCGCCGACATTGGCGAGAAGAAGCCGTGGTCCAGCGGCTTGTCGCGGAAGAAACTCATGTCGAACTCGTCCGCCACCAGGCTTTCGCCGATATGCCGCGACAACCCCGCATGCCCGTTCACACCCGGTAATTCACGTGGGTTGCCGCCTTCATCGGCGACCTCGTAGCGCTCATCCACGCCCAGGGAGAACACGCCGTAGTGATCAAAAAAGAACGACGTCACGTGGTCGTTGAAGATGTAGAACAGCACGTCTGGCTGCTGCTCTTTGAGCCACACCTTGATCGGCTCGAAGCCTTCGAAAATCGGCGCCCAGGCAGCCTCGTTCTGTTTGTCGTGATCAACGGCAAAGCCGATGGTCGGGGTATGGGAGACAGCGAGGCCACCAATGATGCGTGCCATGACGAATTCCTATGTGAATAAATTAGTGCGCCAGCAATGCCCGGTTGACCCGGCGACGTGCATGCCCGTTGGCCAATATCGCCAGCGCGGCGATAAAGGCCGGCACGCTCAGCAGGGCGAACAGCAGCGGCAGGCCAAGCCCTAGGCTGAGGACCGCACCGCCGATCAAGGAGCCGAATATAGCCCCGAAGCGGCCGATGCCCAGCATCCAGCTCACCCCGGTGGCGCGAAAGTCTGTGGGGTAGTAACCCGGCGCAAAGGCGTTGAGGCCGGTCTGTGCGCCGCTCATGCAGAAGCCAGCGGCGACCACGCCAAATGCCAGCAGACTCGACTCCAGGCTGAACGCCCCAAGCAACAGGATGAACGCACCGCCCAAGGCATACGACGTGGCGATCACTGCGTTCGGGTTGCGGCGGTCCATGGCCCAGCCGACCACAATCGCGCCCACCGTGCCGCCAATCTGGAACAGGCCGGTGATGGTTGCCGCACGTTCAATGGACAAGCCACCTTCACGCAACAGCGTCGGCATCCAGCCCATGGTCAGGTAGATCACCAGCAAGCCCATGAAGTAGGTGGCCCACAGTGCCAAGGTGCCAAAGCGGTACTGCTCGGAGAACAGCATACGCAGCGGGGCTTTTTGCTGGGCCTGGGGCTCGGCCAGGACAAAACGGGTGGCCGCGTTGAAACTGCCACCCAACTTGTTCAGCACCTTGGCGATCTGTGCGCTGGAGGCATTACGTGCCGCCAGGAAACGCGCCGACTCCGGCAACAGCGTCCACATGAACGGCAGCAGCAACAGCGGCAAAACTCCACCGGCCAGCAACACCGACTGCCAGCCGTGTTGGGGAATCAGCCAGGCCGCCAGAAACCCACCCAGCCCCGAGCCCATGTTGAAGCCGGTGAACATGAGGGTGATAAACAGCGAGCGATTGCGCTCTGGCAGGTACTCGGACAACAGCGTGGTGGTGTTGGGCAACGCCGCCCCCAGCGCGACTCCGGTGAGCAGGCGCAACCCTGCCAGTTCATAGGGGTTGCGCGCAAAAGCGCAGGCCAGGCTCAGCACGCTGAAACCGGTCACGGCAATCAGCAACACCTTCTTGCGCCCTAGCCGGTCGGCATACGGGCCGGCAGTCAAGGCGCCGATGGCCAGGCCGATCATGCCAGCGCTCATCACCGGGCCGAACGCCGCCTTGGACAGGCCCCACTCCTGAATCAGCGACGGCGCAATAAAGCCCATAACCGCCACATCAAACCCATCAAACAGCACAATGAAAAAACACAGGGCCATGATCAGCCACTGGTAGCGGGCAACCGGCCGGTTGTCGATCCACGCTTTGATATCGACCGTCTCGTTACTCATGCTCTCACCTTCTTATTTTTGTAGAAATTCCGAGCGGTCATGCCTCAACCGGGAACGTTGGGCATGACTCTAAGGCCGCAAGGGCTTGTACCGCCTCTGGGAAATCTTAAAGGGGGTATCGGTTTTTCTTATGATGAGGTGAAAGATTTGGAAGGGAGGGCTGTGCGGGCGTTGCTTTGCTTGCGTAGTGAGCGGGCTTGCCCCGCTCACTACAGGTGATGGCGTCAGTGGGCAATACACACCGACTTCAACTCGGTATACGCCTCGATCACCGCCCGCCCAAACTCGCGCCCCATCCCAGACTGCTTGACCCCGCCAAATGGCATCGCCGGGTCCAGCAGCACGTGGGCGTTGATCCACACCGTGCCGGCCTCAATGCGCGGCACCAGGTTCAGGGCCTTGGTCAGGTCGTTGGTCCATAGGCTGGCGGCCAGGCCGTAGGGGTTATCGTTGGCTTGGGCGATCACCGCGTCTTCATCATCGAAGGGCAGTACCGCCAGCACCGGGCCGAACACTTCTTCGCGGGCCACGGCCATGCTGTGGTCCACATCGGCCAGGATCGTCGGTTGCACGTAGAAGCCCTCGCCGTCCAGCAACTCGCCGCCGCAGACCACCCGCGCACCTTCCTGGCGGGCCTGTTCGATGTGCTTGAGCACGCCCTGTTGCTGCTTGCGCGACACCAGCGGGTTGATCACCGCGTCTGCGTCCATGCCGGCGCCAATCGGCATGGCCGACACCGCCGCGGCAAGGCCTCTGACGAAAGCGTCATGGATCGAACGGTGCACGTAAAAACGCGACGCCGCCGCACACACCTGGCCGTTGTTCAGCAGGCCACCGAGGATTGCACCCTGGATGGCTTTGTCGATATCAGCATCGGCAAGCACGATCATCGGGTTCTTGCCACCCAACTCCAGGGCGAAACGGGTCATGTTCTGCATGCACGCCACGCCGACGCTTTTACCCACGGCGGTGGAACCGGTGAACGACACTTTGCTCACCAGCGGGTGGGTGGTCAGCGTGCCGCCCACCGAGGCGCCACCACCGGTGACCACGTTGAATACGCCAGCCGGAATGCCTGCTTCAATCGCCAGCTCGGCCAAGCGCATAGCGGTCAGCGGGGTTTCCATCGCCGGCTTGATGATCACCGTACAGCCGGTGGCCAGGGCGGGCATCAGCTTCCAGGCGGCGATCATCAGCGGGAAGTTCCACGGCACGATGCCCACTACCACACCCACTGGCTCGCGTTTGGTAAAGGCTGTGAACTTAGCGCCGGGCGGCACTGGGATCGACACGTCGAAGGTCTGCCCTTCGATCTTGGTGGCCCAGCCCGACATGTAGCGCATGAATTCCACGGTGGCGTTCAGGTCCAGAGCCCGCGCCATGTTGATCGACTTGCCCTGGCTCAGGGTTTCCAACTGGGCCAGTTCTTCGGCGTGTTCTTCCACCAGGCGCGTGAAGTTCAGCAGGATGCGTTCACGGTCGGCCGGGCGCAGGGCCGACCACACGCCCGCCTTGAACGCGGCATGGGACGACTGTACCGCCCGTTCCACCAATTCCAGCGGCGCGTCCAGGGTTTGGCACAGGGTCTGTCCGGTGGCCGGGTTGAGCACGGGGATGTGTTGGCCGTCGGCGAATACCCATTGGCCGTCGATGAAGCAGCCGTGGCGGCGGTCAAGGAATGCAGCAACCTGGGGCAGGATTTCAACGTTGCTCATGGTTCACCTTTTGTTCGAATGGTTGGGCAGGGATAGCTTCTATAGGGCTTGACGCGATTGTCGGCGCACACCCCACCGGCGGGTTTTCCCTGCGTGCCAAATGCTTTGGCCCGGCTGCCAAACCGACCTCCCTGGCAAGCACAGTCAAGGCTTTGGCAACCACACACAAGGCAGCAAAAGTTCCACGCCTTAGTATCGAAAAAGAGCGCAAACCTGCGTTCGCGAACAAGAACGGATGCCCCCATGCTCAAGTCCCCCAAGCTTTGTGTGTCGACCCTTGCCCTGTTGGTCAGTGCTGGCCACGCCCAGGCGTACGAACTCTATAGCGATGCCGACAGCCATCTGAACGCCACGCTGGAAGCGGTGTTCGGCGCGTTCCATAGCCAGGAACGCTACGTCCCTTCCGGGCGCCTGAACCCAGGTTCATCCGCGTGGCGCGAGGGCTACATCAAATATGGCCTGAGCTTCGACAAGGGCCTAGAGGGCGCGGGCACTGCCTATGGCGCGGCCAACCTGCTCAGCTCGGGCACCTGGGGCGACGGCGATGCCGCCGGCTTCAGCGATGGTTCGGAACGCACCACGAAATTCGAAGATGCCTACCTTGGCTGGCGCTCCAGCACGTTGTTCGAAGCACTGGGCGACGATGGCGTGGACCTGTCCTTCGGCCGCCAGAACATCGTGGTCGGCGACGGTTTCCTGATCAACGGCGACGCCCTCAACATGGGCAAAGGCATTGGCGAAGGCGACTACAATCGCGGCGGCGCCTACTACCTGGCGGCGCGCAAGGCCTTCGACGAGACCGCCGTATTGCGCCTGGGCGGCAAGCAGGGTTGGCGCAGCGACCTGATGTGGCTTAAGTCCGACAACCGCGCCCAGGCCAAGACCGAGATGGTCATCGCCACCCTGGAGCACGTCGCCGCCGAAGGCACGGTGGGCCTCACCTACATCGACACCACCGATGTGGACAAGCAATACGCCTCGCCCACCCAGCTGGAACGGGACGGCATGAAGACCTACAGCCTGCGCGCCCAAGGCAATGCCGGGGTGACCAACCTGTTCCTGTCCGGCGAATACGCCAAGCAGGACAAACCCCACACCGCCAGCGAAAACGCCTGGTACCTGGAAGCGGGCTGGACCTTCGCCGACCTCGCCTGGGCGCCGAGTGCCAACTACCGCTACAGCCGCTTCTCCAAAGGCTTCGACCCGCTGTTCTACGGCCTCAACCGTGGCTATGGCACCTGGTTCCAGGGCGAAGTGGCGGGCAACTATGCCGGCCCCTTCAACACCAATTCGCGTATCCAGTCGGTCACCCTCAAAGCCTCGCCGTTGGAAAGCGTCAGCATCGGCGCGGTGTTGTTTGACTTCGACACCCTTGATCGCGGGCTGGGCAATACCGATGGTCGTGAGATCGACCTGTTCGCCGAGTGGCGGGTCAATGCACACCTCACGGTGATGCCGCTGGTTGGCCTCTACCAACCGGACAAAAGCGCCGAACACGGCGGCACCCAACTGGGCAATAACGACAAGAACGTCTACAGCCAACTGGTCTTCGCCAGCACTTTCTAACCCCGGCCGGTGCGGTGGCGCAGGCCATTGCACCGCTGCAACAAGGCTATTTCAATGCCGATAAAACCCCTGACGATCCAGAGCAAGATCACCCTGCTCGCCGGCCTCTGCCTGCTGTTGGTGGTGGGGTTGCTGATGGGCTTGTCGCTCTACCAGACCCATCAAAGCCGCCAGCAGGTCGACCAGGCCAGCACCGCCATGCTCGCCAGTGCAGCCAAGCAACATATGCAGGCCCTGGGCAAGCTGCAGGCGATGCAGGTACAGCGCACCTTCATGCAAACCCACGACTACGGCCAAGGCCTGTCGCGCTATGTGCTCTTGCTGCGCCAACTGCACGCCAAAGGCAGCCTGCCCCGTCAGCAACTGCGCGAGCAATTGGTCACTCAAATTCACCAAGCCCTGATCGACAAGCCCGACCTGCTCGGGCTTTACGTGATCTTCGAGCCCGATGCGCTGGACGGTGCCGACCAGGACTTTGCCAACCAGCCCGCACTGGGCAGCAACGACAGCGGGCGCTTTACCCTCTATTGGGTGCAAAACCAACCCGGCGATCTGCAAGCCGTCATCGGTGACGAAGCCCTGCTCGCCAACACCGCCCCTGGTCCCAGCGGCGCGCCCTACAACGCCTTCTACACCTGCGCCCGTGACAGCCGCAAAGCCTGCGTGTTGGAGCCCTATTTCGATGAGTCCTCCGGCAGCCGCAAATTGGTCACCAGCGTCGCCTTACCCTTGCTGGAAAACGGCAAGGTCATCGCCGTGGTCGGCCTGGACATCAACCTCGCCGACCTGCAACGCAACAGCGAAGCCAGCGCACGGCAACTGTTTGATGGCCAGGGCCAGATCAGCGTTGTCAGCCCGCTCGGGGTGACCGCCGCCAACAGTCAGGACGTCAGCCGCCTGGGCCAGCCCGAGCACACCGGCACTGTCGATCCACAACAGGTCAACGTCGTTGAATCCCTGCCACCGATTGCCGATGCGGCGCCCTGGAACGTCGCGGTCAGTGTGCCCCAGTCAGTGCTGATGACGCCGGTCACCGCGTTGCAACACGAACTGGACGGGCAAAGCGCCCGCAGCAAACTGCTGGAACTGCTGCTGGGTGGCGGCTCGGCCCTGCTCGGCCTGTTGCTGATCGGGTACACCGCGTTGCGTATCACCCGACCGTTGCAGGTACTGACCCAGGTCATGGAAGAGATCTCCCTCGGCGAAGGCGACCTGACCCGCCGCCTGCACGTGCACTCACAGGATGAACTGGGACAGTTGGCGACGGCGTTCAACCGCTTTGTGGAGCGTATTCACCACTCGATCCGCGAGGTGTCCTCAGCGGCCCTCGGCGTGAATGAAGGCGCCAAGCGTGTGCTGCTGGCGTCCAACTCATCACTGCGCAACTCAGACGCGCAATCCCTGCGCACCAACAGCGTGGCTGCTGCCATCAACCAACTGGGCGCCGCCGCCCAAGAGATCGCCAGCAACGCTGCCGTCGCCTCACAACAGGCCTCTGCGGCACGCCAACAAGCCAGTGACGGCCACGAAGTGGTGGAGCGCACCATCGAGTTGATCAATGAATTGTCCGGCAAGATCAGCAACTCGTGCGCCAACATCGAAGTGCTGAACGACAAGACCGTGAACATCGGCCAGATCCTGGAGGTGATCAAGAGCATCTCCCAGCAGACCAACCTGCTGGCCCTCAACGCCGCCATCGAAGCTGCCCGCGCCGGAGAAGCCGGGCGTGGTTTTGCGGTGGTCGCCGACGAAGTGCGCAGCCTGGCCCATCGCACCCAGGAGTCGACCCAAGAGATCCAGCAGATGATCGAAGCGCTGCAAGTGGGAGCGCGGGACTCGGTGATCACCATGACCGAAAGCCAGCAGCACAGTGAAGCCAGTGTGAGCACCGTGAACCTGGCGGGCAAGCGGCTGGGTAGCGTGACGCAGCGCATTGGCGAGATCGACAATATGAACCAGTCGGTGGCGGCGGCGACTGAGGAGCAGACAGCGGTGGTTGAGGCGTTGAATGTGGATATTACCGAGATCAACCTGCTGAACGGCCAGGGGGTGGAGAATCTGCGGGCAACCTTGTTGGCGTGTACGGAGCTGGAGCAGCAGGCAGAGAGGCTGAAACAGTTGGTGGGGAGTTTTCGTATCTAGCCTGGGCTTGCCTTAATGCCAGTCTGTTAAGGAAACGAAAGGCCGCCACACTCTTGTGGTGAGCGGGCTTGCCCCGCTCACCACAGAGGCCGTGTTGTCCTTAACTGTCTTGCATTAGGGCTTGCCTACCTGGGTTGGAATAAGCATCCGCGACATGTGTTCAGCGATCCGCATCCTCAGCCACCGCTCCGCCGGGTCATTGTCATGCACCCCGCTCCACACCATCGACAGCTCCGCCGCATCAATCGCAAACGGAGGGTCCTCAGCCCGCAAGGTGGTGCCTTCGGTCAACGCACAGGCGGCGTAATCCGGCACCGTCGCAATAATCTGTGTGCCGGCCAATAACGCCCGCAAACCACTGAACTGTGGCACCGCCAACACCACCCGGCGCGCTCGGCCAATGCGGGCCAAGTCCAGGTCGATATTGCCGCTCAAGTCTCCTGAGAACGACACCATCGCATGGGGCCTTTCACAGTAGTCATCCAGGGTCAGCGGCGCGGCGCCATCGTCTCCGCGCAGTACCTTGCAGGGAATGTCTCGCAGTTTTTTGCGCTTGGCATTCGCCGGCAGTTCGGTGGTGTAGCTCACCCCCACGCTGATCTCACCACTGGCCAGCAGCGATGACATCAGTAGGTAATTGGCGCGACGCACCACCACCACAATCCCCGGTGCCTCTTCGCGCAGTTGGCTGAGCAGCGGTGGGAACAGGCCGAACTCGGCGTCGTCGGACAGGCCGATGCGAAACACCGCGCAGCTGGTTGAGGGGTCGAAGTCCTTGGCGCGGCTGACCGCGCCCGAGATGATGTCCATGGCCGGTTGCAGCTCCTTGAGTATCGCCACGGCACGTGGCGTGGGCTCCATGCCCCGCCCGTTGCGCAGCAGCAACGGGTCGTCGAACAGATCGCGCAGCCGCCCTAGCGCGGCACTCACCGCCGGTTGGCCCATGAACAGCTTTTCGGCGACCCGGGTCAGGTTCTTCTCGAACATCAGCGCCTCGAAAATCACCAGCAGGTTCATGTCGACGCGGCGCAGGTCATTGCGGTTCATGGCTGTATCCAAACGGTTGGCAAGCTCACAGATAAGCACGCAAAACGCTGCCGTGATTGCACACCTGTGCTGTCTTTTCGGCGACTGCACCTGGCGAAATTAACAACGATTAACTCGTCAGCCAGGCGGTCCGGCAACAAGATGAGCCCCGTCTACACTGCATCCATTCACCGGGAACGCTCCCATCGACTGCGGATTTTCGTCATGGCCCGACTAGAGCACAGTGCTCCTCGTTTATCCGCTACCGGCGGCCTATGCCCTCGGCGCGAGCGTATCGCCAAGCAATTGATCCTGGCCAACCTCGGCGAAAGCCTGGCCATTGCCGAACTGGCCCAAGCCTGCGCGCTGTCGCGCAGCCATTTTTCCCGGGCCTTCAAGTGCACCACCGGGCTGTCGCCTCAGGAGTGGATACGCCAGCAGCGCATCCAGCGGGCCAAGGAACTGATCACCGGTTCCGACTTGAGCCTGACGCAAATCAGCCTGGAGTGCGGGTTTTGCGACCAGGCGCATTTCTGCCACATGTTCACCCGTAGCGAGGGCGTCAACCCGATGACGTGGCGAAATCACCAACTGCGCCACAAACCTCACGTGATCGCGGCCTAGTGGTACGTACACACCTGGAATATGCTTGCCCGACCCTTTCCCAGAGCATGGGCAACCATGAGTGACCAAAGCGATCAGGCCGTACACTTCGGCCCCTACCGCGTGCATCCACACCAGCGACTGGTGTTGGAGGCCGGCCGCCCGTTGCGCCTGGGACGGCGAGCGGTGGAGATCCTGCTGATCCTGCTGGAGCAGGCCGGCAATGTGGTGAGCAAACAGGAATTGATCGCCCGCGTCTGGCCCAAAAGTGTGGTGGAAGACGGCAACCTGCGGGTGCACATGGCGGCGTTGCGCAAGGCCCTGGGCGATGGCCAGGCCGGGCAGCGCTATATCGTGACGGTGGCCCAGCGTGGCTACAGTTTTGTTGCGCCACTGAGCATCGAACCGATGAGCCTACCCAACGACGGCGCCCCGCAAAGCCAGGGCCACAACCTGCCGCTACGGCGTACGCGGATGATCGGCCGCCAGGCCCTGATCGACAGCCTGGTGCAGCAGTTGCCCGAGCAACGCTTTATCACCCTGACCGGCGCCGGCGGGATCGGCAAGACCACCGTCGCCTTGCGCGTGGCGGAACTGCTGATCGGCCATTACCGCGACGGCATCCGCCTGCTCGACCTGGCGCCGCTGAGTGCGCCGTCGATGATCCTGCCCAACCTCGCCGCCCTGCTCGACCTCGTCCAAGCCGAGCATGAGCCACTGGCCGCATTCGCCCGCAGCCTGCAAGACAAGCAAGTGTTGCTGGTGATCGACAACTGTGAACACCTGCTGGATGACATCGCGCTGATCAGCGAAACCCTGCTGCGCCAT
This sequence comes from Pseudomonas sp. 18175, assembly GCF_050432925.1. Lineage (NCBI taxonomy): Bacteria > Pseudomonadati > Pseudomonadota > Gammaproteobacteria > Pseudomonadales > Pseudomonadaceae > Pseudomonas > Pseudomonas sp. 18175. The sequence continues at coordinate 15,927 of NZ_JBKFTO010000028.1, forward strand.
GCGCCCAAGCTGCATATCCTGGCCACCAGCCGCGAAGCCTTGCGCGCCGAGGGCGAATACGTGCAACGCCTTGATCCCCTGGCCTGCCCACCCGCTACCGGCAACCGTGCCCAGGCCCTCGGTTACCCGGCCCTGCAACTGTTGATCGAACGGGCCATGTCCCATCAAGACAGTTTTGAACTGAGCGAAGCCGAACTGCCCCTGGCCATCGATATCTGCCAGCGCCTCGACGGCATCCCCCTGGCCATCGAGTTGGTTGCAGCACAAATCGAACGCTTCGGCCTGCCAGGACTGCTGGTGCAGATGGAAGACAATTTCCGCTTGCTCACCCGTGGTCGACGCAGCGCCCTGCCCCGTCATCAAACCCTGCGGGCCACATTGGACTGGAGCTTTGAACTGCTGACGGCCTGCGAGCAGATTTGCCTGCGGCGCCTGGCGGTGTTTCGGGGTGGGTTCAGCCTGGCCAGCGCAGCGGCGGTGATCGCCGGAGAACAGATCGCACCCACGGAGGTGTTGGGTTCTATCACTCAACTGATCGCCAAATCCTTGCTCAATGTGGAGGCCGGTGATGACGAGATGGTCTATCGCCTGCTGGATATCACCCGCACCTATGCCCTGGAAAAACTCAGCGTTGCCGACGAACTCGACGCCACCCGCGAGCGCCATGCCGAGCGCTGTCTGGCGTTGATGAACCAGGCACAGGACGACTGGGAATGCACCGCCACCCAGGTGTGGATCGACCGCTATGCGCCCCTGCGCGAAGACATCCGCGCCGCCCTCGACTGGGGCCTGGGCGACGGCGGCGTGCACCTGCTGGGCATACGCCTGACGGTGAGCGCCATGCCCTTGTGGCAGGAGCTGTCGCTGTTGCGCGAACACGGCCTGTACGTGGGCAAGGCCCTGGCGCGGCTGGGGCAATCGGATGCACCGAGCCAACGCTTGAACATGGCCTTGCAGTTGGCATTAGGCAGTTTTTCCTATCACACCCAGGGCGGTACGCCGCAGACCATCGAGGCGTTCACCCGCGCCCGCCGCCTGGCGGAGGCCGGTAAGGACCTGGCCGGGCAATTGCGTGCTGTGTCGGGGCATATGGCGGTCAACCTGTGCTGCGCCAACTACCGGCAAGCCCTGGCGCAAAGCCTGCATTTCGACCAGTTGGGGCCGCAGGCCGAGCCCTTGCTGGCCCTCAGCGCCCAACGCCTGCGGGTGTTGGCGCAACACTTTGCGGGCAACCAGGCGCTGGCGCAGCACAACGCCGAACAGGTGATCCAGCGCATGGCCCAGAGCGGCCATCTCAACCGGTTTACCCATGGCTTTGGCGTGCAGTACGACCAGAGCGTCGCCTCGCTGACCATCCTCGCGCGCATCCTGTGGTTGCGGGGTTTTCCCGAGCGCGCCTGGCGCACGGCGAGCCAGGCGCTGGAACTGGCCTTGCAGATCAACCATGGCACCTCGATCTGCTACACCCTGGCCCTGGCCGGCGTGGTCATCCCCCATTACAACGGCGACGCCACTGCCGCCCGCGACAACCTCGACCTGCTGTTGCAGCAAGCGCAAAAGCATTCGGCGCAGTTGTTCCAAACCTGGGCACGCTGCTACGAAGGCACGCTGCGCATCGCCGATGTCGAGGGGTTGGGACTGGTCGAAGACATCCTGGTGACCTTCAACGCCATCGCCGTGCGAGACGCTGTTTTCGAGCGTGCCCGCAACGGTGCGGCGGGCTGGTGCACGTCGGAGATCCTGCGGGTGCGGGCCGAGGCCATGAGCGATGCCCGTGCCGCCGAAGCCTTGCTGCTTGAAGCCCTCGGCCTGGCACATCAGCAAGGGGCACTGGCCTGGGAGCTGCGGTGCGCAGCGTCATTGGCGCGGCTGTGGCAACAGCAAGGGCGCGTGCAGGCGGCTCGCGACCTGCTGAGTTCGGTGTATGAGCGGTTTACTGAGGGCTTTGCGACCCAGGACCTAGTCCGCGTACGCCGCCTGCTCGACGAGTTGCAAGACAAACGGCCGGCCTGAAAACGGCCCCAGGTAATGCCCATAGCCCTGTTGCAAACGTGCCACCTGCAACGGGTCGCGCAGGTGTGCCAGCGCATAGCTGCGCACGCAATTGAGCAGGCGGTAACGCGCATGGCCTGGGCCCGGTTCAAGGCTCAGCAACGAGGTATTGACCAGGCGGCCCAGCAGGTAGGACAGGTCGGCGTGTTCCAACTCCGTACCGGCCACCAACTCGCTCAAGGCCGGCAAGGTGACCGCCATCTTGAACAGGCTCAATTGCAGGAACAGCCAGCGCTCCGGCAGGCTGAGGCGCTCGTAGGTCCAGTCCAGGGCCGCCGCCAGTGACTGGTGGCGCTCCACTGCGGTGCGCCGGCCTCGGGTCAGCACCTGCAAGCCACGCCGCAATTGCGCTTGCAAGCCGCGTATACCCAGGGCGTCCACTTGGGCTGCAGCCAGTTCCAGGGCCAGCGGAATCCCGTCAAGGCGCCGGCAAATGTCCCGCAGCGGCGCCAGGTCCTGGGGCCGCAAGACAAAACCCTGTTGGCTGGCGCACACCCTTGCCACAAACAATTGCACCGCCGGGTACGCCATTGCCTGTTCCACACTGCCCAGCGCCTGGGGTGCGGGCGTTGCCAGACGGGGCACAAGCTGCACCCACTCACCGTCGATCTGCAACGGCTCGCGGCTGCTGAGCAGCACGCTGACATGTGGGGCTTTTTCACGCAGCACCCTTAGCAGATGCCGACAGGCGCCCAACAACAGGTCGGCGCCGTCGAGCACCAGCAACAATTGCCGGGAGGCCAATTGGCGGGACAACTCCGTGGCACTGGCGCAGGGCTCCAGCTGCAACGCCGTGGCCAGGTGGCGCAGCATGGTCATGGGGGCTTGCACGGTGGCCAGGTCCACCCACCACACGCCATCGCGGTAACGCGGCAACACCCGCTCGGCCAGGGCCAGGGCCAGGCTGCTCTTGCCCACGCCGGCGCAACCGGTGAGGGTCATCAGGCGTTGCCCGGACAGGCGCCGCACCAGCACGCCCAACAGCTCATCGCAGCCCATCAACGGGCTGAGCCGCGCCGCCAGGTTATGCCGGGGCGCCAGGTGCTGGATCGCGCCGTGGACGGGCGCGGCAAAGCAATAGCCACGCTGGGGGTCGTTGAGGATAAAGCGCTGGCCATCAAGGGCCCGGCGCAGGGCGACGATATGCACCCGCAGGTTGTTTTCTTCCACCACGCTGCTTGGCCAGACCCGCTCGATCAACGTGGCCTTGCTGATGAACTGCCCAGGCGCTTCCAGCAGCACGGCCAGGATATCCAGCGCACGTCCACCCAACGGCACCGGCCAGCCGGCCTTGCTCACCAGCCGCTGTTGGCGGTGAAAGGCATAGGCACCGAAGCGCACCGTGCCATCAACGTCAATCGCCTGAGGGTTGTTCATGGTCTGTAATAGCGCTGAAACACCCGGCCTTGGGCGTTTGCGCATCCTTTTCCGTGGGCTTGCAGCTATCTTGCCAGCTAGCGATGACAGGACAATGCTGGCACAGGGAGCGACACGGACAATCGGGTGCGCCAGACGGACATCCGGTCGTTAACTGAACTGCTGTCGGTATTGAGTGGGGTTGAGGCCGAGCTTTTCGCTGAATAGAAAGCGCATATAGCGCACGCTGCCGAAGCCTGCGTGGAACGCCACGGTCTTGAGCGGCAGGTCAGTGGTTTCCAGCAACTGGCGGGCACGGTCGATGCGTGCGCCTTGCAGAAAGGCCATGGGGGTCATCTGCACGTCCTTGGCGAACAGCCGCGCGAAGTGACGTGCGCTCATGCCGGCCAGCTCGGCCATGGACTCAATGGTGAAGGGTTGGTCCAGGTGCGCCAGCACATGGTTCTGCACACGGGTGATGGCAGTTTCCTGGGGCGCTACGGCTGCGGTCATCGGGCTGAACTGGGCCTGCCCGCCCTGGCGTTTCATCACCACCAGCAACACCTTGGCCACTTCCACCGCGACTTCCTTGCCATGGTCCTGGGCCACGATCGACAGCGCCAGGTCGATACCGGCGGTGACCCCGCCCGAGGTGATCAAGCGTCCATCCTGCAGGTAGATGCGATCCGTCTCGACCACGGCCTTGGGAAACGCCTTGATCAACCGCTCGGTGTAGTGCCAGTGGGTGGTTACGCGGTGATCGTCCAGCAGCCCGGCGTGGCCCAATACAAAGGCGCCGGTGCAGATCGACCCAAAGCGCCGCGCCTTGGGTGCCGCCGCCTTGAGCCACGGCAGCAACGCGGGGTGGCATTCGTTATAGGCACCGGGGCCGCCCGGAACCAGCAACAGGTCATAGGCGCCGTGGGCCTGGTCCAGCAGCAGGTCGGTGTGCACCACCACGCCATTGGAGGCACGCAGCGGGCCGGGCTCGGTGCCGATGGTGAGGATCTGGTAATGGGCGGCCGCTGGCAGGTAGCGGTTGGCGATGGAAAACACTTCAAGCGGCCCGGCCATGTCGAGCAGGAGGAAGTCCGGGAACAGCGCCATGGCCACGGTTTTCATAGGGCAAAAACATCCATCGAATAATAGAGAGGCAAAGGTGCGGGCCGGGCATTATGGCACGTCTTTTATTGTCAACCTGAACGGGACAGTAATTCAGTTTTCAGCTTCTTAATGAATATTCCAGTAACCATTAATCTTCTTCTCAACGCAGGAGCCCTGCATACCGCAGCCCGCTCCCACTTGAGGACAAGACCATGCTGACCCTTCGCAAAGCTACCGAACGCGGCGCCGCCAATCACGGCTGGTTGAAGTCGTTCCACACCTTCTCGTTCGCCAACTATTGGAACCCCGAGGAGCAGGGTTTTTCCGACCTGCTGGTGATCAACGATGACCGCGTCATCGCCGGTAAAGGCTTCGGCCAGCACCCGCACCGTGACATGGAGATCTTCTCCTATGTGCTCGAAGGCGCCCTGGAACACAAAGACACCCTGGGCACCGGCTCGGTGATCCGCCCTGGCGATGTGCAACTGATGAGTGCCGGCAGCGGCGTGGCCCACAGCGAGTTCAACCACAGCCAGACCCGTGGTGTGCACTTCCTGCAAATCTGGATCGTGCCCGCCGTGGCCGGTGCCGAACCGCGCTACCAACAGGAGCACTTCACCGAGGCACAGAAACGTGGGCGCTTGCAGTTGATCATCTCGCCGGACGGCGCCGACGGTTCCCTGAGCGTGCGCCAGGACGCACGGGTATATGCCGGGCTGTTCAACGGTGAGGAAAACGCAACCCTGGACCTGGCGCCGGATCGCCATGTGTACATCCATGTGGCCCGAGGCAGCGTTGAAATCAACGGCCAGCGCTTGCAGGAAGGTGACGGTGCGCGAGTGCGTGATGAGCGCCAGATTCGCCTCAGCCATGGCGAAGATGCCGAGGTGCTGGTGTTCGACCTGCGCCCCAACGAACTGCCGCAGATGCCATGACCGGCCCTGGGATAGCCCGCAAACACGGGCTATCGCTGGCATCGATAGTCACCATCAGCGCAATGAAGTTCTCTTAAAAAATGCAACGCGTACCATCAAACCCATACCCAGCGACACCCCACTAAAACACTTGGAGCACACACTCATGAAACGCCAAATCTTGCTTAGCCTCGCTTTCTCGGTACTTGCAGCCAACGCTTTTGCCCACCCTGTTGTCGCTGAAGGCGGCGCGGATCGCCTGATGGAAAACCGTGTTGCCGAAGGTGGCTCTGACCGCCTGCTGGAACGCCGTGTTGCCGAAGGTGGCTCCGATCGTGTGTTGGAACGCCGCGTTGCCGAAGGTGGCTCTGATCGTCTGATGGAAAACCGTGTTGCCGAAGGTGGTGCAGATCGCCTGTTGGAACGTCGTGTTGCCGAAGGTGGCTCTGATCGCCTGCTGGAAAACCGCGTTGCCGAAAGTGGTGCAGATCGCCTGCTGAGCACCCGCGTATAACCCCCCACTGCTTGCGGGGCACCCCAAACCGGCCTGATCAGCCGGTTTTTTTTCGCCTGCGGTTACGGCGCAGAGCTAACGCGGGGAGGCGGCCTTTTTCAAGTTGGTTTGCGCATCATTTCTGGCGATATACACAAAGCTTTTACCTTCCTGCGCCTTGAACAGCACTTTCATTGCGAAGAGCTTTTCCAGGTCACTGCGCGCAGTGTTTTCGGTGATGTCATAGTCATGGGTAAGTTCCTTGGCATCTGCTCAATACCGTGGATGGCCGCACTGCTGAATTCGGTAGCGCACAGGAAAAACGCACTGCCGCACTCGCTGCGCAGTTCAAGGGGCTGGCTCGCACAAGCCCGGGACAGCTTGATGGCAGCCCAGGCCGCTTCCTTCTGCACCCCTGGGGCGGGATGCCGCCGAAATTCATCCCAGTGCAAGTACCGGCCTTTGTCGTCGACCGCCTGAATACCCGTGCGAGCTCGAAAACCTTCATGCCATACCTGTTGAGCAAGGCATCGAAATCTGGGGGCACCTGGACTTTGGCCATGACTGAAACTCAATTTTATAAAATTGCGCTGATCGTTGCGCGCAAGCCTTGCAGTGTCAAGCCTTACGCCGCCAGGAAGTCCGCCAACCCCGCCCCTACCGTTTCAAACACCCTCGCAACCCGTGGCACCCGACGCATGTCCTGATGCATGTGTACGGCCACTCCCTTCCCTAAGTGGGCAGGTTTAACCCCTGCCCAGACAAAAAAACCTTTGGGCTAAAATACTTATCGAGCATTAAAAATATGCACTAGCATATGAATAAGCCGTCGTAGTTGCCCTCGCAATAACCACCCTCCCCCGCTGCGCTCGTAAAAACAAAGTGGCCAATGTTAAAATTTGTCACGTTTTGCCGTATTCAATTCGATTAGTATCTAAACGCTAGCAGCGATTGAACTGACGGCCTTGCATGCCGGGAAAGGGAGTAGGGTGATGCATTTTTCCAATGTCCTCGCTATTGCACGGACTCAATCGAAATCGGAGGACTTTCGGGCGCTTATAGCTCGCACTGTACCGGAGCATTTAAAAGTCGATACACGTTGCTACGGACAACTAATTGACGCCCAGGAAAGTCACGTACATTACCGTGCAATTATTATAGAAATTGATACACCCTCCGCCAGCAATCTCACACTGGACATAATAAGAAAGACTCGGGACGAAAACCCTGGCTGCACCATATTTGTCGTGGTGACCTTTGCTTCCACGTTGAGCAAGACTAAATATTACCTGGCCGGCGCAGACTATTGCGTGAAGGTGGTAGAAACTTCCCCGGAAAAAAAACTGAGCCTGTTTGACGCTTTTCTCAGTGAAAATGCGCGACTGAATCAAGGCGGCCTGATATTGGATCAGGACCGCATGTGTATTTATGGCGATGGAAAGAAGTTGGAAATCTCTTTCGTCGAAATGCAAGTCCTTGAGGCACTTATCCAACGCCGCCTGCTCAGCCATAACGAAATCGCGGAGGTGATGGGGCTTAACACCAAGTATTACGATTCACGTGCGTTGGAAAAATCCATCAGTCGCCTGCGCAGCAAAATCAAAGCGCACTACGGCGAAAATATTATTCAAAACATCCGGGGCTATGGCTACAAACTCAGCCGCGGGCTTATTTGCGCCAATCATTTCCAACCCGTCAAGGAGTGGTCGAACCGTGAATAGCATGAACGTCCCACTCGTTGATACCCTGGACTTCATGCTGGTTCGTCAGGCGATTGTGGCGCGCAACCATGCATGGTGGGGCAGTGAAGTCCGTGTGGTCGGCGCACAAGTTGAAGGCGCCTATAACGAGGCGCTGGAGCATATCAGCCCTCGCTGCAAAGCATCCAGGGTTGCCAGCCCCGTGGCCTGTCACAAGTTCTTGCGTATTGCGCAATCGACCTTGATGAATGACGATGCACTCAAGAAGGTTATCCAGGTGTCCCAGGCACTGGCAAAACAAAAACAAACCCTCACCCTCAGCATCGACAACTCGCTGGATACCCTGCCCGGCCCCGTAGAACGTCGGGCGATGGTGCGCCAGTTATACAAGTTGAAAGACCAGAGCGGTATCAACTTGGCCTACAACAACTACAGACTCGATACAAAGCCTGCCGATTTGCTGATTGGCCTGGCACTCTACGATTTTATAAAAATGCCCTTCCCTGACTCCGCGCTGCGGCTGAGCCTGAACACCCGCTTTGACCTGTTCGACCGCCTCTACGACCGCATGCTGGAGCTGATCAGTGCGACCAGGGTGTGCTTCATCGCCGACCATGTTGAGTTTTCCGACAGCGCGATGCTGGCTAAAAACTTGCCGTTCGAATACTTTCAGGGCGGCTATTACTCTCCCGCTGACGCTTTATAACTCCTGCACTTCCTTTCGATTGGTGGACACTATGAGCTCACTCAAGAAACATGCCTTCACGCCGACATTGACGGCCATTGCATTGAAAGACTTCACGCCCAATACAGAGTTATTCCATTACGATTCAAGCGCACCAACGACCGTCGAGAACCGGGATAACAATCGGGTGTTCTCTCACCTGCACATTAGCGCCGGTGATACGCAACCGATCACCCAACGGCATACTACCTATGTCATTACCCACACACTTACCCTGCCCTCACAACCGTTTAATGCGGCGCGACAAGAGTCAAGAACACCTGCGGACAACGTAGCGGATAACCACACTCGCACACAGGATATAAGCCCTGACAGGACTCAATTACACCCACAAGACTTCTGGGTATTGACCCAACATGACCGCACGCTGGTCAAAGGTGGCTTGCGTATTTCACTGACCACGATTGAGTCGGCGCTGGTTAAAAAGATGCTGCACCATGAGGAACGCGTGGTCAGCAAGGAAGAGTTGATCCGTAATATCGGGCGTGAACCCGAACAATATCGCGGGCTGGAAATGTGTTTGAGCCGCCTTCAGGAAAAGTTCAAACGTGCCAACGACGGCGAACGGCTGTTTCGCGCCGTTAGAAACCGTGGTTATTGCCTAACCCAAAAAATCAAAAAGCCCTTCGAACCTGGCCAACCACGCCGTTAAAATAAAAACAGTTAGATATTACTCTTCACCCTGCCTATTACCACGCTCTTCTACCTGCCCTTTTATAACACCCACATTTATAAAACGTGCCTGACCTTGTTATAAGTCGTCAGCCACTGCCCCGCCCCCTTCATTACTATCCTTGGGTACGCGCTCGCGCGTGCCTGTGGTTTTACTTTTGATTGAAGCCGAACTTGGTTAAACCCTGCCATCACGTGCGTGGTTATCCGCGGGAGCAGAACTATGCTTAATAACACTAGAATGCATCGCAACTTAACCCCCAGGGGTTTGACGTTCTGGGGGCAGTGGACATTGGCCTCGACGCTGGTGGTTGCACTGTTGTTCTTATTGGTCATTTCGAAGACCGGCCAATTGGAATATCCCTATCGGGTATTGGCGGCCTTTACGATATTGGCCTCTCTTCCGGCTTATACCCTTTTTGATGTCTATAGCAAAAAAGATGACTATGCCATTGGCTTGGGTCGATTGTTTATGGATTGGCTGATGACGATGGGCATCGTGTTTGCGGTAGGTCTTGCGTGTGATGCCAGTTCGTTGTTTCCGCTGGAGACGCTGCTACTTTGGGCGGCGATCAGTTATCCATTGCTAGCACTTTGTTATACACCCATACATAGTTTGTCCAAGTATTATCACCGTCAACTTCACGCGCGACAGAAATCATTGATTGTGGGTACCGGCAAACTCGCCACCGACCTGGCCAAGACCCTTTCCAGGCAAAAGCGCTCGCCCTTGGTCGGGCTGGTCGGCAGCCGCACCGACGCATCCCCGGACGCCCAGCCGCGGGTACTCGGCGAGCTGCCGCAATTGCCGCAATTGATCAAGCAACATGGCATCCGCCGGCTCTATATCACCCACTCCCTGCAGGAGGCCACCCACATCGAGGCGTTGTACCTCAACCTGCTGGAGATCAGCGTGGACGTGATCTGGGTGCCCGACCTCAACAACATGCTGCTGCTCAACCACTGTGTGGCAGAGGTGGATGGCTTGCCGGCGATCTTCCTCAATGAAAGCCCCCTGACCAGCCGCCCCACTGCCGCCCTGAGCAAGTCACTGCTGGACAAAAGCCTGGCGCTGTTGGCGATCATCGTGCTCAGCCCGGTGCTGTTGTTGTTTGCCCTGCTGATCAAGCTCACCTCCCCTGGCCCGGTGATCTTCAAACAGGACCGCCATGGCTGGAACGGTGAGGTGATCAAGGTCTGGAAGTTTCGCTCGATGCGCGTGCATGACGACCACGACGTACGCCAGGCCAGCCGAAATGACTCGCGCATCACACCGATAGGCCGCTTTATTCGGCGTACGTCTATCGATGAACTGCCGCAACTGTTCAACGTGCTGCAAGGGCATATGGCCTTGGTGGGTCCACGCCCCCATGCGATCGCGCACAACGATTACTACTCGGGAAAAATCCGCGCCTACATGGCACGCCATCGCATCAAGCCCGGCATCACGGGCTTGGCCCAGGTGAATGGTTGCCGGGGCGAGACGGAGACGCTGGAGAAAATGCAAAAACGGGTCGATATCGACCTTCGCTATATCAATACCTGGTCGTTGTGGCTGGACCTCAAGATCCTGGTGAAGACCCCGTTTACCCTGCTCTCCAAAGATATCTACTGATGCGGGGGATTGTTGTGCTGTGGTTGTGGTAAGCGGGCTTGCCCCGCTCACCACAACCACCCCATTCACCACCCCGCTTTCACTCCGTGATCTTGTCGATGTTGTTGTAGAACAACGCACTGTCACGCCCATCCGTCATTGAATGCAGCGAGTACGCACGGTTCAAACGCGCCCCGCCATCGCGGGTCAGTGGTGCCCACACCAGGTTGGCACGGCGCGTGGTCGACAGGCTCATCAGTTCATCGAACGGAATCGACAGGTACAGCCCCTTGTCAAAACTGCCCTCGCCGTATTGCTCCTTGGAGGCCGTGGTCAGGGTGATCCATGCCCCGACGCGTACGCCGTTGTTGAACTGGCGAGACAAGTCGAGGGTGGCGCCCCAGTCCCGGGCCAGGTAGCGGCCCACGCTCAAGGCACCCTGGGTGTTGAACGGCAGGTCACTGTAGCCGGTGATATGCCCGGTCACCGTGTGGTAGCTGCGCAGGCTGAAGTCTTGCTCGAAACCGCGCTGGCGCACGTAGTTCATGTCTGCACCCAACGCCCAACCCTGGCCCATCGGCCGGTACAGCACTTCACTGCCAACACCGGCATACATCGACTCCAGCAAACCGCCGTAGACCATGCCGTACAGGTCCTGGTCCAGGCGCTGGGCATGGTTGAGCTGGAAGGTGGGCAAGGTCACGTCGGAGGCGGTCATGTACTGGCGCAAATCGGTGCGTACGCGCGGCAAGCCGCTGGGTGCATCGTAGGTAAAGCCGTCGTAGTTGTTCAGCAGGTTGACGCTGAGCAAGCCGCTCCACCAGGTGTTGCGGGTAAATCGGTATTCGGCGTCCAGGTCGGCGGTCACCTGGTAGAGCAAGCCATCCGGCCCGCCAACGTTCTGTTTGTAGCCCAGGCCCAGGCCATAGGTGAAGGGTTTGGGCGCCTGGGTGTAGAGCACGGTCTGGGTGGTGTCGCTGGCCCGGTTTATCTCCACCTGGCGGTGCAGGTTTTGCAGGTCTTCGCGGTTATTGACCACATTGCGGAATGTCTCGCGGGGCACGCTGGTTTCTTCGATCGGCATGGCGTAGCGCTGGTTGACCAGGGTGAACCAGTCGATCTGGTCATTCACGCTGTTATCGAGGATACGGCTGGCACGTCCCACCGCCTTGGCGCTGTAGAAATAGCGCTGCTGTTCGCCGTACACCAACAGCTCCGGCCCGCGTTGGGCGATGCGCTGTACGCTGTAGCCGGCATTGTCGTGCAGGCGCTGGGACACGGCGGCCCAATCCACTTGGTCCGGCGGTGTGTCGGGGGCCTTGGCGGGCAGCTTGGGTGCCGGCGGGTCGTAGGTTTTGGCCGGAGCCTTGCGGCTGACGAAGTTGGTGTGCAGGGTGATGCCGAACATCGCCGTGTTGCCACGCTCCCAGGCGGCACTCACGTCGACGGAATCGGCCAGTTTGTAGACCAGGCCCAGGTTGATCGGCGAGTCCTGGCGCAGGGTGTTGTCACGGGGTTCGCTCTGGTAATCGTTGCCCTCATATTCCAGCTTGAGGCTCAACGGCGCCCAGGGGGTTTGGTAGGCGACACCGCCGAACAACGAGGGCCGCCCGCGAAAATAACCGTTGGAGAAATTGCCCGAGCCTTCGGCGGTGGGGCGCGTCTTGAAGCGATCATCCAGCGCCCCCAGCGGGTTGTCGAAATCGCCGCGACTGCCCAGGTAACCCCAGGCGATACCGGCGCTGAAATCCAGATCACCATAGCGCTTGTTGGCCACCACATACTCACTGGAAAACAACCCGGTGCCGCCCAGGTCCATCAGCCCCACCGCGACCTGGGGCAGCCAGTGGCTTTCCTGGGTCAGGCGCACCTTGGCATCCACAGCCTTGTCCTTATAGCTCTGGCCGCCACTGAACGACTCGGCGCCATAAGGGCGGTTGGTGATCGCGGTGTAGCGAAAGGTGCCTTCCAGCCAGTCCAGCGGCTGGGCCGAGAAACTGTAGCGGCTGTACGGCTCGGTACGGTTGGCATTCACGCTGAATTCGCCAGCGGGGGCCATGCGTGCGGTGGGGGTTTGCAGCAAGCCTACGCCGCCAAAATCGCTTTGAGTGTAACGGGGATCGCCATGCACGACGCCACAAGGCACCAGCAGCACGGCCGCAATACATAATTTCAAGGCGTGACCTCAGCCGGGGGTTGGGTGGCGAGAAACTCGGCCAATTGCGGGTTCAGTTCCGGGGTAGGTGGGTCCAGGTCGTCGCTGCGCAGCGGCACCAGCAGCGTGCTGCCGGGTGCCGGTGGCACGCCGTCCTCGCGGTTCCAGGCGGCGATGCCCAGGCGCGTGACATGCCCGTCAGGCTGGACCAGCCACAGGTCGTCAGTGGGCACCAACGGTGGGCAGGCCTTGAGGTAGTCACGCGCCTGTTGCAGCGGCTGGAACACCAAGGTGCACGGCGCTGCGACCGCGCCGAGCACACGCACCGTGTCGGGCCTTGGCGGGTAGATCAGGCGATCGCCCTCACTGACCAACGGGTTGGGCGCAAACCCCACCTCCACCGCGACCGGGTCCAGCACCGCGACCTGGCGGCCCGTCACGGGCAAGGCCTGCACCTGCATGTACACCTGCGCCGCCACGCGGGCACGCTCCTCGGCGCCTGCGGCCAAGGCGGCCTTGTGCAACGTTTCCAAGTCAAACAGCACACCGGCCTTAAGCCGTGCCTGACGCGCTTGCAACGGTCGGTGCAGCCAGGCGGCGCCCAGCCAATAGCCCTCGGCATCTGGTTGCGACGCCGTGATCACATCGAGCAAACGGGCTTGGGGTTGCAGCTCAATCGGTCCTGGGGTACGCACCTGGCCAGTCACCGTCATGGCAGCCTGGCACACACCGGCGCAGCTGCATAAAACGGCCAGCGCCGCGAGTGTTCGACGGCTCATTGGGCGTCCTTGCGGGTGGGTTGCAGTTGGGTGATGGTCAGCGTCAGGCCGAGTGCCAGGTGCTGCTCGCTGTGCACGATAAAACCGTTGGCTGGGTCAACCCAGTAACGGTTTCGCGCCGAAAAACCAGGCGCCTCGACCTCTTCGTCGACCCGCAGCAAGGCATAGGGTTTGTCGAGGATCTCAAGGGTCTCGAGGCCTTTGCGGGTCATGCGACTGGTGAGCGTGACGCCCATCCGATAGCCCTTCACCTCATCCAGCTGGCGCGTGCTGCGATAGCCCTGCGGTACGCGGTGCAGCCCTAGTTGGAACGGCGACTGGCCTTGCCAACGCGTACCATCCAGGTCCACCCCCAACCCCACCGTGCGCACCACCAGGCCATCGCGCAACAGCAGCACTTGCTTGCCGGACGCCACCCAGAATTGCAGCTCGCCTCGCTGGCGAATCAACGCCATCACCCCTTCGCTGGACACCGTAGTGACCTTGATCTGCGCGAAGGGCACCGCGTCCACCTGCGCCTGGGTCAAGGCCAGCGGTGCCGGCCCGGCCACGGCCGCCCTGAACGTATCCACCGAGGCAGTCATCAGCGGGTTGCAGCCACTCAACAGCCACGCCAACCCCGTATAAGTCGTGATTTTCAGACGGTTCACGCAGGTACCACCCTATCGGCTGCTGGCTTCGCTCAGGTTGTTCTGGGCGGAGGCGCCAATGCCGATGATCGAGGCCGACGGCACCAACTGGCTGATAAAGCGGTTCCAGCGCGTGATATTGGCCGGGCCCACAAACACCACGTCCTGGGGCTGTACATCAAAACGCGTGGCCAGGGCCATGGCCGAGGGCGATGCCGCTTCCAGCTGGAACACCTTGGCCGGTTCCACGTCGATGTTCTGCGCGCCACGGATCACGTAGATCGCATCGGCATTGGAGGTGTTCTGGTTGACGCCGCCCACCGAACCGAGCACGTCGGACAGGTTCATGCTGCGGGTCTTGAAGCTCAGCGCGCGGGGCTGCATGACTTCGCCCATCACGTAGATGCGCTTGCGGTCGTTGTAGGCCAGGTAGAGTTGGTCGCCGTCCTTGAGGTAGATGTCATTCAAGCGCGACTGATCAAGGTTGAGGGTGTCCAGGTCCAGGGTGTAGCGCTTGCCGCCACGGGTCAGCGTGAGGTTGGACAGGTCGGCATTGATCGGGTCGACACCGGCGGCGCCGAGGGCTTCCATCACGTTCATCGCAATGGTGGTGATGGGCACCGGCCCGGCCTTGATCACGGCACCGGTGATGACCACTTTCTGGCTGGCGAAACGCAGCACACTGACGTCCACCTGAGGGCTGTCGATATACCGGCGCAGCTTCTCGGTGATCTCGCTGCGCAGCGCTTCAATGCTGCGGCCCTTGGCAACCAACTCACCCACGTAGGGGTAGAACAGGTTGCCCTCGGGGCTCACCAGCCGGCCATTGGCGTCGATCTGCTGTTGTGGCCCCGAGGGTGCGGTCAACTCTGGGTGATCCCACACGGTGATATACAGCGCATCATTGGCGCCGATCAGGTAGGGCCCGGGTTTATAACTCAACAGTTCCGGCGCGATGGAATAAGGCACTTGAGTTGCCGCGTCCATGGCCAATAACTTTGGCGTAATCGGAATTAAATCCACCCGACTGTTTTGCGCGCCGCCGCCCTCGGTCAATGCGGCGGTATCCATATATTGACCTGGGGCAAACATGCAGCCTTGCAACAATGCGGCGGCCACGGCCACCCCAAAAAAAATACGCATCATAGTGTTAGGACACTCGCGATAAACGACAAGAAAAAAAGACCACTTGGACGGGGTTCCGAGTGGTCTAAAAGCGGAAGGTTTATAACTTAGTTGCTCGTACCTGTTGTGCCGGTAGTGCCGGTCGTGCCCGTGGTAGTACCACCGTTGGAACTGCCGCCACTATTGGACACGGCGGCCGCCCCAGCAATAAGGGCACTGCCCACCAGGAGCGTTTCCCCTACCGTCACCGTGCCCGCCACTGGGGTACTGAGCCCCAGTGGCAACTCATCGGCCAACACCGCCGTACTCATGACACTGAGCACAATAATAGCCAGTGCTTTTTTCATAACAGACTCCTTATCGTCAGTGAGTAGTCAGGGCGATAGTGCCATCCCACTAAACAGCGCACCAGACAGATAACGTTTACTGTTAGCTGTTGAAAATAACGTTTTCCTAGCGAGGTGCCCGGCCTTCACTGCATTGCGCCAAATCACGTTATTTAAAACGTTATTAATTGTCGACGTTGATCAGGCCCGACCGTACTTATCTTCAAAACGCACAATATCGTCTTCCCCCAAATAAGAGCCCGACTGCACTTCGATCAACTCCAGGGGAATCACCCCCGGATTTTCCAGGGCGTGCACCTGGCCGATGGGGATATAGGTCGATTCGTTTTCCGAGACCAGGTACGTCTGTTCGCCGTTGGTGACCCGTGCCGTGCCGCTTACCACGATCCAGTGCTCGGCGCGGTGGTGATGCATCTGCACCGACAGCTTGGCCCCAGGTTTTACGGTGATGCGCTTGACCTGGTAACGCTGGCCGTTGTCCACCGAGTCATACATGCCCCATGGCCGGTACACCTCGCGGTGGTTGAGATGTTCGTGTCGCCCGGCCTGCTTGAGCTGCTCGACGATGCCCTTGACGTGCTGCACCTGGTCCTTGTGAGCCACCAGCACCGCGTCCTTGGTCTCGACAATGATCAGGTCCTGCACCCCCACCGTGGCCACCAGTCGGCTGTCGGCGTGCACGTAGGTGTCGCGGGTTTGCAGCGCCAGCCCATCGCCACGGATCACATTGCCGCTGGCGTCCTTTTCACTGGCCTCCCACAGCGCCGACCACGAACCGATGTCGCTCCAGCCCGCCTGCAACGGCACCATCACCGCATCGCTGGTTTTTTCCATCACGGCGTAATCGATGGAGTCGTCCGGGCAAGCAGCAAACGTGGCTGCATGCACACGGGTGAACGGCAGGTCCTGGCTACCGCCTTCCAGTGCCACGCGACAGGCTTCAAGGATCGCCGGCTGGAAGCGCTCCAGCTCTTGCAGGTAGCGGCTGGCGCGGAACATGAACATGCCGCTGTTCCAGTAATACGCGCCGCTGGCCACGTAGGCGGCAGCGGTGGCCGCGTCGGGCTTTTCGACAAAGCGCTTGACCCGGTAACCGCCCTCGCCCGCCGCCGCGCCTTGCTCGATGTAGCCATAGCCGGTGTGGGCGCAGGTAGGCGTGATGCCAAAGGTCACCAGCTTGCCGGCTCGCGCCAGGGGCAACGCCACTTCCAGGCTGGCATGGAACGCCGGGACATCCGCGATCAGGTGGTCTGCCGCGAGCACCAGCAGGATCGGATCAGCGCCATCGCTGAGCGCCTTGCACGCCGCCAGCGCGATGGCTGGCGCGGTGTTGCGCCCCACGGGTTCCAACAGGATGCTCGCCTGCTCCAGGCCCAGTTGGCGCAATTGCTCGGCCACCAGGAAGCGGTGTTGCTCATTGCAGATCAACTGGGGCTGCGCGACATTGGCGCCCGTCAGCCGGGCGATGGTCTGCTGCAGCATCGACAGGTGCGCATCGGTCAGGCGCAGGAACTGCTTGGGGTTCAGCTGTCGCGAGAGTGGCCACAGGCGCGACCCCGAACCTCCCGCCATGATCACGGGTAATAACATGAGGGCATCCTTGGAAGAGAGATTCAGAAATAGGCACGGGTGTTTTCATGCACCCGTGGGCTGAAACGCAGTTCATCCTGCGGCCACCAACGGTATTGCTGGTGCTGCTCGGTGGGCAGCTGCAGGGCCTGGTCCGCGGGCAGTTCCAGGCAGTAGCTGAGCACCACGTAATGGGTGTCCGGCCCGCCACCTGCGTTGGCGAATACGCTGTCATCGTAGAAATGCTCAAACACCCCCAGCAGTCGCGCCGTAGTGCGTTCGAAGCTGCGCCCCAGTTCCTCACGGGTGATGCGCTGGAACGCGCGGTCCAGGCTTTCGTTTTTTTGAATCCGCCCACCGGGCACAAACCAATAGCCATAGGCTGGACGGTTGACCCGCAGGCCCAGCAAGGCCTCGCCTCGGACGTTGCGCACCACCAGGTCAATCGCCACCAACGGCGTCGACGTTACGACCGTTTTGAAGGTCGGTAAATCAAGCCACATACCGGTCAAACCTGTGCCAGAAAACGTTGCAGAATGCGTTCCTTGTCGAGGAACTCCTTGGCGTAATTCAACGCCACCCCATTACGCGCCGGCATCGCCAATACCTGCTCGATCCCGGCGTTCAGCGCCGCCACCGACTCCGGCTCGACCAACACCGCAATGCCCGGGTGCTCTTCGCACAGGCGGCCGAGGGTGGTCTGCGGGTCGGCGGTGATAATGGCGTTGCCGCCCACCGCGAGAATGTTGGTGAGCTTGGACGGCAACACCGCGTCTGCCACCCCGCGCTTCTGGATCACCAGGTGCGCGTCGGCCGAGGCCAACAGCGCCGGCAAATCCTCATAGGCCTGCAAAGGTGCGAACAACACATTGCGCAGGCCATTACGCTGCACGCGGTCCAGCAGGCGCGCCTTGCCGGTGCCCTGCCCGACGATCAGAAACACCAGGTCCTCGCGGTGGACATGGGCCTGCGCAGCATCGAGGATCAGCTCCAGGCCCTGCTTCTCGCCGATGTTGCCGGCGTACAGCAACACCCGCGCTCCCGCCGGCACGCCCAGGTGCGCCAGCAACAGGTGGTTGTGGGCCACTTGGCGAAAGCGCGCGGTCTCCGACCAGTTCGGAAAGAACAGCAAGCGCCGACCCAGCACGCCCTTGCTCCGGGCCTTGTCGAGCATGCCACTGGAAATCGTCGAGACCCGGTCAAAGCGCCGCAACAACCAACGCTCGATGCCGAACGCCAGGCGCCGCAGCAACGAGCCGCCGCCGATCCCGAGGCCGAACATGGCATCCACTTCATAGTCCTGGATATGCAGCACCGATTTGGCGCCACTGAGCTTGGCCAGCAACCACGCCTGGGGCGCGCAAAACAGCGTGGGAACCACCAGAATCACCAGGTCCGGTTTCCAGCGCAGTTGCCCCAGCACCGCCACACCGGAGCTGGCGGAAAAACTCAGCAGGTGCAGCAGGCGTGTCAATGCCGTGGGCTGGCGCGGCACATACAACGGGCAGCGAATCACCGTCACACCGTCGTCCTGTTCGGTGCGATAGCGCCACGGCGAATACCCCTCGCCCACCTGCCATTGCGGGTAGTACGGCGGCGCTGTCACCACCCGCACCGCATGCCCTTGTTCGGCCAGCCAGCGTGCCTGTTCACCGCTGTACTTGCCGATGCCGGTCAGCTCCGGGCTGTAATTGATGCCATACAAGAGGATCTTCATCACTGGCCCCGAGGCTGTTCGAGGGCTGCGAGGTAAGCGTTGTAGGCATCGCGCAGGCCCTCTTCCAACGGCACATAGGCTTCCCAGCCAAGGGCATTGATGCGGCTCACATCCAGCAACTTGCGCGGCGCCCCATCGGGCTTGCTGGCGTCGAAACGCAGGCGCCCCTGGAACCCGGTCACCCGCACCAGCGCCTGTGCCAGCTCGGCGATGGTGCAATCCACGCCGGTGCCGACGTTGAGGTGCGAGCGCATCGGCTGGGTCTGCTCGCGGTAGCGCGCCGGGTCAAGCTCCATCACGTGCACGCTGGCAGCGGCCATATCATCCACATGCAAGAATTCACGGCGCGGACGGCCGCTGCCCCAAATCACCACTTCGTCATCGCCGCGCTGGGTCGCTTCATGGAACCGGCGCAACAAGGCCGCGATCACGTGGCTGTTTTCCGGGTGATAGTTGTCCCCCGGACCGTACAGGTTGGTGGGCATCACGCTGCGGTAATCCCGGCCGTGCTGGCGGTTGTAGCTTTCGCACAGTTTGATCCCGGCAATCTTGGCCACCGCGTACGGCTCGTTGGTGGGCTCCAACGCGCCGTCCAGCAACACCGCTTCGATCATCGGTTGCGGCGCATGCACCGGGTAGATGCACGACGAGCCGAGGAACAGCAGCTTCTCCACGCCATGGCTGTGGGCCGCGTGGATCACGTTGGCCTGGATCATCAGGTTCTGGTAGATGAAATCCGCCGGGTACGTAGCGTTCGCGTGAATCCCGCCGACCTTGGCCGCCGCCAGGTACACCTGGCCCACCCGGTGTTTGGCGAAATACGCCTGCACCGCTGCTGCGTCCAGCAGGTCCAGCTCGGCGCGGCTGGCCGTGAGGATCTGCGTGTATCCCAGCGCCCACAGGCGCCGCACGATGGCCGAGCCGACCATGCCACGATGGCCGGCGACAAAGATCCGCGCATCCAGGTCTCGAGCCATCTCAGTTCTCCACCGCAATCGGCGCGTCATGCCCATGCAGGCGCAGCAAGGCGTGGCGCTGGGCGATCTTGAGGTCTGCACGGACCATCTCCGCGCACATTTGCTGGGCGCTGATCTCAGGCGTCCAGCCCAATAACTGCTTGGCCTTGGCCGGGTCACCGAGCAATGTCTCGACTTCCGCCGGGCGGAAATAGCGCGGGTCGACACGCACAATCACATCACCCACCAGGATGCCGGGGGCCAGGTCGCCGTCGATATGCTCCACCACCGCCACCTCTTCCACCCCCTCGCCCACGAAGCGCAAGCGCAGGCCCAATTCGGCGGCCGACCAGCGAATAAACTCGCGCACCGAATACTGCACACCGGTGGCGATCACGAAGTCTTGCGGCGCGTCCTGCTGCAGCATCATCCACTGCATGCGCACGTAGTCCTTGGCGTGGCCCCAGTCACGCAGCGCGTCCATATTGCCCATGTACAGGCACGGCTCCAGGCCCAGGGCGATGTTGGTCAGGGCGCGGGTGATCTTGCGGGTCACGAAGGTTTCGCCACGACGCGGCGACTCGTGGTTGAACAGGATGCCGTTGCACGCATACAGGCCGTAGGCTTCGCGAAAGTTCACGGTGATCCAGTAGGCGTACAACTTGGCCACCGCATAGGGCGAGCGCGGATAGAACGGCGTGGTTTCTTTTTGCGGGGTTTCCTGCACCAGCCCGTACAACTCGGAAGTGGAGGCCTGGTAGAAGCGGGTCTTCTTTTCCAGGCCCAGCAGGCGGATCGCTTCAAGGATGCGCAACGTGCCCAGGGCGTCCACGTCCGCGGTGTACTCCGGCGAATCAAAACTCACCGCCACATGGGATTGGGCACCGAGGTTGTAGATTTCGTCAGGCTGGATCTGCTGGATGATGCGCGTCAGGTTGGACGAATCCGCCAGGTCGCCGTAGTGCAGGATCAGGTTTTTATGCAGGGCCTGGGGGTCCTGGTAGATGTGATCGATGCGCTGGGTATTGAACGACGAAGAACGGCGCTTGAGGCCGTGCACGGTGTAGCCTTTTTCCAGCAGCAGTTCCGCCAGGTACGAGCCATCCTGACCGGTAATCCCGGTGATAAGCGCGACTTTGTTCATGTCTGTCTCCCAATTGATAGGCGAGCGAAGGCCGACACCCAAACTTGGGTGTTTGTTAAAAACGCTCAGTTACTTCGGTGTGGGCAGGTTCAAGTTATGGCCGGTCAACTTTGAAAGTTCCCGGACAATGGCTTCCTTGTCGTTTAAATGAGCAATCGCGGTTTCAAGTTCCAGCACTTTGGCGCCCACCAGAAAGCGGTACCAATAGCCCTGGAGCAGGTGATAGACCAGGCCGCTGCGGCCATCGAGAAACCCCAGCTGGATGATGTAGCGCCACAAAAAGTACGCCGTGGAACTCAGGGTGAACGGCACACGGTTGTACAGGCGGTTCTTCACCAGACGCTTGGTCTTGGCCTGGAAGGAACTCTGCCCGGTGTGCAGTTCATCGCGGATCGCAAACAGCCCCATGCGCGCATTGAGCACTTCGATGGCTTCACGGGTGGCGTACTGGTTGTGCTTGTGGGTGAAGAAGGTCAGGTCGTGCAGGTTATGGTCGGCGAACCCGCCCTCAAGGGTGATGGTGCGGCCCTCGGCGACCGAGATGTGCTCGTCCATCCAGCGGTCTTCCACGCGGCCCTGGCCGGTGCGCCACAACCGCAGCATCTTCAGCGGGTAGCGCCCGCCGTGGCGTACCCAGCGGCCCATGAAGATGTGCTTGCGCTTGAAGTTGATGCCGGTGATATCGCGCTCCAGCCCTGGCAGCCGGGTATTGATCTGGGCGGCCAGGTCGGCCTCGATGATTTCGTCGGCGTCCAGGCGCAGGGTCCAGTTGCCGGTGATCGGCAAGTGGTCCAGGGCCCACTGGAACTGCTTGGCCTGGTTGACGAACGGGTGCTGCACCACCAGCGCACCATGGCGCCGGGCGATGTCGCAGGTGTCATCGCTGGAGTACGAGTCCACCACCAGCACTTCGTCGCTGAAGGCGCGGGCCGACTCGATGGCCCGGGCAATGTGCAGGCTTTCGTTGTAGGTGAGGATGATCACGCTCACGGTTTCACGCTTCATATCAGCCACCGTGCAGTTGCAGGACTTCAGTGGTCAGCCTGCGCGGTGAACGCGCGGCACGGAAGTGGCTTTCCAGGGGGCGGCCCACGGCGATCATCATGATCAACCGCTCGCTGGCCGGGATGGCGCCAAGGATGCGGATGTTCTTTTCCACCGAGTTGAGGATCGCCAGGTTCAACGGGCAAGCCCCCAAGCCATTGGCATGGCAGGCCAGCAACAGGCCCATGGAAAACAGCGCGCCGTCCACGTAAAGCTGGTTGCGCTGGCCGGCGCCCCCCCAGGCGGTGACTTCGGAGGTGACCACAAACAGGTTGTCCACCGACTGGGCAAAGCCTCGCGAGCCGCCCTGCAGCTCAAGCAATTGCGCGATCAATGCGCGGTCCTGGTACACATGCACCCGCGATGACTGGCGGTTGCATTGGGACGGCGACGACTGCGCCAGTTCCACCAGTTGCGTCAACAGCTGGCTGTCGATCTTGCCGGCCTGGAACATGCGGCAACTGGAGCGCGATTGCAGGAACGCCTTGGCGTCCAGCCCGCCTTCGCCCAGCCAGGTTGCGGCGCGCTTGACGCCGCCGGTGCTTGCGGTGCCGTCGCGCTTGAGGTGCTCCACGTAGGCGTCCAGGTAGAACACGAAGTCATCGCTGATGCCGAGGGTGCGATGCAGGTCGAGGTAACCCTGGAACGCACCGAGGGCCATCTCCACGGGCAACGCCGAATAGCTGCGGTCATACTCGTTGAGCATCTGGATAATGGCGTTGATCTTGTCCTTGCCGAACAACGGCTTGGGCTCCTTGAGGGACAGGCCTTTCTCCACGGTGTGGGTTTCGATCAGGATCTTGTAGAACAGCTTCTTGTTGCGCCCTTCCAGCGGCGAGTAACCGTTGTGGCGAATAAACCTGAGCATGTCGCGAAAAAACTCGCTGACGAACAACATCAACTTCCATGCCTTATCCATCATGCGTTTCACCTGTTTCATAGTGCGATGTCTCTCGGTTTCAAAGGGCGGCACGGCGCACCGACGCAAATCATCCAGGCCGGCAAACTGGCGGTGACCACCGAGCGCGCACCCACCACGCAGCCCTCCTCCAGCACGCAGCCGGGGTGGATAAAGGATTCGGCAGCGACCCACACGTGGTCCTTGATCACGATCTCCCGCGTGACCAGCGGCCGCAGCAGGCTGCGGGTGTCGTGGGTGCCGGTGCACAGGAAGCTGCGTTGGCTGATGGCGACCTTGGAGCCCAGGGTGATGCGGGCCATGGCGTACACATCGACGCCATCGGCGATGGCGGTGTAGTCGCCGATTTCCAGGTTCCACGGCGCCCAGATACTGCACGTGGGCGCAATGCGACAGCCCACGCCGACCTTGGCGCCAAAGCAGCGCAACAACACGCTGCGCCAACGGTGCAGGGCCCAGCGCGGCGTGGGCCGGAACAGCAATTGGTAGACGACTCCCCACAACAGGCGCCGCGCCTTGTTGCTGCGGGGCAAGGTGTCGACGTATTTGAGTTGGGCAAAATCGCTCATGGCTGCAACGCCGCCAGTTGTTCCAACAGGTAGCGTTCACCCACCTGTTGCAAGGCCTGGCGCCGGGCGCGCACGGCTACCCAGTCGATAGGCGCGGCGATCAGGCGCTGCACCTGGCCTGCATCGTCGGCCGGCAGGAAGCGCTGGGACAGTTCGAATTTTTCCAGCAAGTTGCGCACGCGGGCGTTCAGCGAGGCTTTATTGCCGGGCAGGCCGACGGCGATAAAGGGCTTCTCGAAAATGATCGCGAACACCGTGGCGTGAAATGAATTGGTGACTACGTAGGCTGACTCCTTGAGCAGCTTGAGCCAGTCCTGGGGGCCGACCTGCACGGTCTCACCGATCTGCCGCCAGCGCCGGTGCGCGTTATACGGCGAGACAATCGGCCCGGCCACATGCCGGGACAACGCCTGGGCCACTTCACGCACCCCCACGCCGGTACGCAGCGCGTAGCAGAACACGTGGCCGGTGCGGGTCTGGGTGGCGGTGGCCAGCAGCGCCGAATAATCACGGTGTAACAGCGTCGGGTCGGGCACGCACTGGGCGGTGAGCCCCGAGACCTGGTGCACGATGCCCACCCCGCTCTCCTCACGCACGCTGATGGCCGACAGTTGCTTGAGCAGACCCTCAGCTTCGGCGTGGTAGTGGGGCTCCAGGTATTCCTTGCCGAAACTGGCAGCGTAGGAGATGCGCCGGGTCGCCTTGTCGCAGTCGAACGCCAGGAAGTACGCCGGGTCCAGGCCGGTCTGGCCCGAGGGGTTCCAGATCTGGTCACTGCCCGCCACCAGCAACTGCTGGCCGGCCACCGCCTGTTTGAGCTGGTGGGCGTGGGCATAGCGCGGTTCCTGGATATTCAGGAAGCGCGCCTTGAACGCGTGGAACTGGCGCGACTGCGCATTGGGCCCCAACACCCGGCTTTTCAACGCCAGCGCCTTGAGGTACAGCGCCTTGAGATTGGCCTTGAGCTGGCGCGGGTTGAACAGTTGGCGCAGCTCACTGCCGTCCTCCACATAGGCCGGATGGTAGTTGATCAGGCTCACCTGCAAGCCTTGCTGCTGCAACCAGCGTTGCAGGGCGTAGGCTTGCAGCACGGCGCCGAAGTTCTCGCTGAAATGGTAGGTCAGTATCCCGGCCCTGACGGGGCGTGCAGATGCGCTCATGGTCCAGCCTGTTTTAACAAGGAGTTGGGGTAAACGGCCTGGCGCGCAGGCGCGGCGTTGTTGAGCAGGCCGATGATCATCGACCACACCAGCAAATAACTGCCGTCGAAGGTGGTAAAGAACTGGTAGCTGGTCTTGAACGAAAAGATCAGCAGGATCGCCACCACCGCCAGCGACACCGGGGTGCGCGGCAAGGTGCTGAACAGCAGGCCAAACAGCGCCACGCCCACCACCCCAAGCTTGGCGGTAACGCCCCAATAGCCGTTCTCGATATCAAACTTGGAGTTCTCGAACCAACGCTCATCGTTGGTCGGCACGCCGGGGGTCAATTGCTTGGCCAGGCCATTGCCCAAGAACACCGTGGCCGGGCTTTCCAGAAAGGTTTCCTTGGCATGGGCGATTTCGAACGCACGGGTCACGTCCTCGCCTTTCTCCTCGAACAGGTACGTGGCAAAGCGTGACACCGCCAAGGGGCTGGCATAGAACGCCAACGTGCCCAGGGCCGCGATGGCCACCACCAGCACGCCCAGGGACTTGAGCTTGCGCTGGGTGATGGCCGACAACAGGATCATCACGGCCATGGCCGCCAGAATGGTCTTGGAGCCGGCCGCCAGCAGCGTGACCGCCAGGATCAGCATCAGGCCGATCTTGCGTTGGCAGCAGGCATAGAAAAACAACAGCACCGCCGAACTGGTGGGGAACAGCATGATGCGCCCCACCTCGTCACTGGACTTGGACGCGGCGTTGGTCAAGTCGATGCCCACCCCGTACAGGCTGACCTGCAGCAATTGGCCAAGGGCGAACAGGTAGATGATCCGCTCGATGATCCGCCGGTAGTTCGGGCTATGGGCCCGGGCGATCACTTCTACCTTGGCCATGACGTGGTGATACCCCGCCAGCAGCAGCACAAAATAGAAAAACGGAATGCCCGAACGCAGGAACTGATACAGCGAAATCTTCGCGCCGCTGGTCAACAGCACCTGCAACACGCTGGCGCCGATCACCCATGCCAGCAACGCCGCCGCGCGGCTGAACCCGCGCAGCGCATACAGCACAAACGGCGCCAACAGCAGCAGCGCCAAGGGCTGCGACAGGTTGTTGCTCAGCGCCAGGGGCAAGGCGAAAAACGTCAGGGGCAGGTACAGCGTCAAGCGCGCCTGGGACAGCATCATGGCCCCACCTCCGCGCCCCGGATCACCCGCAGGTAAACCAGTACCACCAACTCCGGCAGCGACAACAGCAGCGAGGCGCCCAACAACGGATCGATCCGCTCCTTGCAGGCCAGCCACAGCACCAAGGCCGCCGCGCTGCTCAGGGCGTAGATCAACGAGGTGCGGGTGTGACGGTTGGTGGAAATCAGCATCGCCGCGAGGATGAACCACGCCACGTTGAGGATCGTATGGGAGCCGATCAGCGCCAGGGACACGCGGTCGACCTGCACCAGGCCATGACTCCACAGCCGGATCACCTGCGGCCCGGCCCAGATACCGGCGGCGTACACCAGCACGCACAGGCCCAGCACCAGGGAACTGGCGCGCTGGGTGAAGCGCCGGGCTTCGTCGAACTGCCCGCGCCCGGCCAGCCGTGAAATCTCCGGCGTAAGGGCATTGCTGCAGGTGATGCCCAACTGGATGATCAGGCGCATCAGGGTGCGGGCCATGGTGTAACCCACCACCACCGCCGGGCCGGCGATCTGGTTCAGCACCTGCAAGCCGCCCTGCAGGGTGATGGCCTGGGCCAAGGGGATGGCCGCGCTGCCTACGGCCGGTTTCCAGATCCCGCGGAACTCAGTCCAGGAAGCCGAGGCCAGGCCCAGCAATGGCCACGGCGATATACGCCGCACAAACAGGGTCACCAGCACCACGAACAGCACTTGGCTGAAAAACATGCCTTGGGCCAATTGCAGTTCCGAGCCACCGAGCAGCAGCACGACGATGGACAGCACAATGTCCAGGGTCCGCCGGTTGGCCATGATAAAGACCCCGCCCACGGTGCGGTCGATGGTGCGAAACCAGGCATCAATCGGCCCGCCCAGCAACCGCGTGCACAGGTAGCCGGACATGAACAGCACCACCAGGCTGGCCTGCTCCGGCGCGAGGGTCTTGAGCTTGAGCAGGTCGACCCAGTCGAGCCACTGGCCGAGGGTCAAGGCAAACAGCAACACCCCTGCAACCACCGCCAAGGTAAAGGCCAAGGCGGTCTGCACACTGCGCCGGGCGCCGGGCACATCACCCTGGCTGGCACGCAAGGTGGCGCTGGTGGCCGAGGCTTGGGCGACCCCCAGGTCCAGCAGGCTGAGCAGGGACGGAATCCCGGTGAGCACCAGCCAATCGGCATAGCGCCCGGTGCCCCAGGCATGCAGGAAAAACGGCACCAGCACCAGTTGTGCCGCCAGCGTCACCAGTTGGGTATAGCCATAGCTGAGGACGTTGAGGCGAAAACGCCGCGACAACGAACGAGGGACTTCTAGCACCTTGTCCATGGCGCGTCAGGCCTTGTCGGACTGGTAGGCGTAGCTGTAGTAACCGTAGTCGCCATAGCCGTAACTGGCGGAGCGGCGTTTTTCCACACCGTTGAAGATCGCCCCCTTGATGTCGATGCCGTTCTGATGGAAGCGGCGCAGGGTCAGTTCGATTTCCTTCGCCGAGTTCACCCCGAAGCGCGTCACCATCAGGCTGGTGCCGGCCTGGCGCCCGACAATCGCCGCATCGGTCACCGCCAGCAACGGCGGCGTGTCGATAATCACCAAGTCGTAGCGCTCGCTGACCTGGGTCAGCAGTGTGGCGAAATTGGGGTGCATCAACAGTTCCGAGGGGTTCGGCGGAATCTGGCCTCGGCCGATAAAATCGAAGCGTTCAACGCCGGTGGAGTGGATCGCCTCGTCCAGATCGCAGCGCTGTACCAGCAGGTCGGATAGCCCTGTCTCCACGGTCTTGCCGAGCATCTTGTGCAGGTAGCCCTTGCGCATGTCGGCATCGACCAACAGCACCCGCTGGCCCGATTGCGCCACGATGGCCGCCAGGTTGGCGGAGACAAAGGTCTTGCCCACCTCGGGACTGGGCCCGGTGATCATCAGCCGGTTGTTCTTGGCTTCGAGCATGGCGAAATGCAGGCTGGTGCGCAGGCTGCGCATGGCTTCCATAACCAGGTCGTGGGGATGGTTCAGCGCCAGCAACGGTGGCGTACCGGACGGCTGCTTGGAAGCGTTGGCCTCCTCGGCTTTTTGCAAGGGGCTGAACGGAATCGAGGCATACACCGGCAAGCCGAGTTTTTCGATGTCATCCGGGCTTTCCAGGCCACGGTTGAGCAGGTTGCGCACCAGCACCAGGCCCACCGACAACATGCCGCCAAGCACCATCGCCAACAGCACCACAATGAGTTTGCGCGGCGCCACCGGCTTGGCCAGGTTGGCGTCGGCGCTGTCGATCAGGCGCACGTTGCCCACGGTGCCGGCGCGCATCACGTCCAGCTCCTGGGAACGGTTGAGCAACTGGGTGTAGATCTCGGTGCCCACTTGCACGTCGCGGGTCAGGCTGAGCAATTCCTGTTGGGTGGTGGGCAGGCCTTCGACGCGTTTGGTCATCTGCGCCTGCTTGGCATTGAGTTCGGCAAGCTTGGCGATCAAGGCGCGGTACGCCGGATGCTGGGGGGTGAACTTGCGGTCCATCTCGGCCTGTTGCAGCTTGAGCTCGGAGATGCCGGTGTCCAGGGCCACTACCTGGTCGAGCACGGCCTTGGCTTCCAGGCTGATGTCGATGGATTTGCTACGGGTTTGAAAGCGATTCAGGGCGTTCTCGGCCTTTTCCAGGTCGCGACGCACCTGGGGCAATTGGTCGTTGAGAAACGACAGGCTTTGCGCCGCTTCGGCCGAGGTGCGGTCAACGTTCTGCTTCACGTACAGGTTGGAGATTTCATTGAGGGTGCGGATCGCCAGGGCTGGGCGCGTGCTTTCCAGGGTCAGGCTGATGATCCCCGACTCCTTGCCGCGCTCGATCACGGTGAGCAGGTCCTGGTAGTCGGCCACCGCGTCCAGGCGCGCCTTGCGCACGATCTTGAAATGCGCGCCGGGGTTGGCCCGCAAGTCCTTCACCAGCACTTCGACGCCAGCGCCAGCAAACGGCTCGCCGACACGGCCGGCCGCGATCTGCTGGCCATCTTCATCAAACAAGCTGTAGGCCTGGGCCTCACCGGCCACCAGCACCAGGGTAGTCCCCAGCAGTGCAGTGGGCAGGTTCAAGGTGCTGAGTTCAAGCCGCTCGCCCCCTGCCGAATAGCGGCTGAACCCCAACAGCGGCGGCGCGATGTCGCCCTTGTGCGACGGTGCATAACGCCGCGCCAGAAAGCCGCCAATCAATGGGAAATGCTGGGGCGTGATGGTGATATCCAGCGCCAGGGTATCGACGGTCTTGCCGATGATGGTGCGCGACTTGATCAACTCGATCTCGGTCACCGCCGGCGACTCCTTGCCCAGCAAGCTGCTGACATCGGAGAAGCCGAGCATGTCGTTCTTTTTCGGTTCGACCTGAATCAACGCGTTCGCCTGGAACACCGGCGCCGCCAGAATCGCGTAGGCCGCGCCGACCAGCATGCACGTGCCGGTGATACCCGCGATCAACCATTTGTGATCGATCAGGGTGCCGAGCATGCCGAGCACATCGATCTCGTCACGGTGGGGGCTGTCCGGGGAAGTGTTCTGGGGTGAATACATAAATCGCGTCTTCTTCCTTGCCATCATTTAAAGAGGGAGCATCAGCGCGCCAGGCGCTGGGCCCAGGCCTGGGCGGCCTGTTCAATCAATGCATAGGCCTGCACAAAAGCAGGCTTGCCCTGGCGATAGGGGTCGGTGATCTCGCGGTCGTGCTGCCATTTGCCGAGCAGGAACACCTTGCCCCGCGCTTCGGGGGCCAGGGTGAGCACGCCGTCGATGTGGCGTTGCTCCATCACCAGGATCAGGTCGGCTTCGCTCACCGCCTCGACACTCAGCTGCCGCGCCTTGTGCGCCTGGGGCACATACCCATGCTCGCGCAGCACCTGCCCCGCCAACGGTTCAAGTGGATGGTCACGCAACGCGGCCAGGCCCGCCGAACTCACCGTGATCCCGGCAGGTACCAGCGCGGCACTCAGCACCTGCTGCGCCGTGGGGCTGCGGCAAATATTGCCGATGCACACGATCAGTATGTTTTTGAACAAGGCAACCTCCCACGCACCGCACACTTATTCTTCGGCAAAAGGGACAGCCTTATTAAATAGCGAGCAACTAACGACGGACTAATTATGACCACAGCCGACCAACTACGACCATCTATCGCGCAGGACAAAAAATAACAATCACGCCATTACCGACTAAAAATAACATTCCAGTACTTTTTCACCCGCGCATAATAAAGTGCCCATTAACTGCAACAGCAAGGGGATGGCCATGAACACTTCAAAGTTATTGGTAGAGCGTATTGGCCTGTTTCCGTCTTCGGGGGATATCCATGTAGAGGTGAATAACTCGACCCGTGTCGTGGAGCGCATGCAGGTGTTGTATGCCGACAATTCCCTGGACAGCGACGAGTCCTGCGCCGGGCTGTCGATGGTGTTTGCCGATTGGCGCTTCAAGTTGCAGGTGAGCGACCCGCTGTCGGTGTGCCTGTGCGTGGAAAGCCGTGGCGACAGCCAGTTCATGCAGGTCAAGACCGCCGAACTGCTGGCAAACATCTGCGGCACCGAGGAGCGCCCATGAGCCTGCTTGGTGATTGGCGGCGCAGCTATGCGCTGAGGAAACTCACGGGGATCTTCGAAGGCTTCACCGAACCGGCCCACGGCGCGCAGTACCAGCACAACACCCAGGCAATTGGCCACTGGCTGGACCAACTGCACGGCAGCTCGCCCCTGGACATTACCCATGCGCTGCTCAAGCAGATGAAAGGCGCCAAGCGCCGCAGTGATGCGCGGCGCTTCAACGCCCAGACCGTGCTGCTGGAGTTGATGGTGGACAGCAACCTGGCGCTGGACCTGGCGACTTACTCGGCCTTCGTGTGCGCCGTGTCCAGGCGCCAGGCCGGCTCCTGATGGGCCTGCTCGGCCCCCGACAGGCTGATTGCCACACGGTTGAGCAACAACTCGGCGTTGTACTTGGGCACCAGAGCGCATAACAGCAACAGCACCAGGCCAGCGCCGATAAAGCGCGGGGGAACCTTGATGTCGGCCACTTCAATCCGCCACAGAAACGCGACAGCCGCCACCGCCCCCAACGTGGCGCCGGCCAATGCTTCATTCAATGGGTGGATATAAGGCGCGACACAATAAGCACTGAACCCTACACTGATAAACAACCCGGCCACTGCCGCCGGCCAACGCCATAGCGGGTTGACCTGACGGGCCACCAGACTGGCCCCCACCGTTATCATCAAACAGCTATTCATGGCATGCCCGCTTAATACGGCAATGTCCAAGTATTGGAACGAAAAACCCCAGCCTTTGAATAACAACTTACTGGCGGCCACCAGCGAATAAGTTATACCCACTGTTATTATCCAGGCGCGCAGTGCCCAGGGATTGGAATAGCGCAACCACACGGCAATCATCAGTGCGGCCGGAATCATGACGGTAATACCGCCATACTGTGCAAGTTCTGCCCGCATTATTGCCAACCTGACAAACCGATATCGGCGCCCATCAGACCCTAGTGTTGGGGAAATTACAACGTTATCCAAAGTCAGGCTTTTTAACTGCCCCCCGCAGACACCCGTTAGCTACCAACTCGCCCCCAACCCCAACAACCCCAATATCTGCCGCCGCAGTTCCACCAGATACGGATCATCCCGATGCCGCGGATAGGGCCGCTCAATCGTCAGTTGCGCCTGGATCCGCGCGGGCCGGTCACTGAACACAATCACCCGATTGGCCAGCAGCAACGCCTCCTCCACATCATGGGTCACCAACAACGCCGTATACCCCTGGCGCTGCCACAAATCGATCAACTCCTTTTGCATGGTGATCCGCGTCAGCGAATCCAGCTTGCCCAACGGCTCGTCCAGGATCAGCAAGCGCGGTTGATTGACCAACGCCCGGGCCAGTGCAACGCGCTGGGCCATGCCGCCCGACAACTGCCGGGGATATGCCCGGGCAAATTGGCTGAGGCCGACTTTCTCCAAGGCCTCATCGACCTTGCCTGCATGGGTCTTGAGCAAACCCTGGGCTTCCAGGCCCAGCGCCACGTTGTCCCACACACGGCGCCACGGATACAGCGTGGGGTCTTGAAACACCACCACGCGGCTTGGGTCCGGCCCGGTGATGGCTTCACCCTCGGCCAATAATCGCCCGGAATCTGCAGGCTCCAGGCCGGCCACCAGGCGCAGCAAAGTAGACTTACCGCACCCCGAAGGCCCCAGCAAGGCCACGAACTCCCCCGGTGCCACGTCCAGCGATACCCGTTCCAACACTGGTAGGTGCGCGCCATCCAGGGCAAAGCCATGGCTCAGGTTTTCGATGCGCAGCGCCAACCCTGTGGGCGTCGATACAGCCTGTGGAAGGGCTACCATTTCATGGCTCCTTTCTGCCATGCCAACAAGCGGTCACGCACCAGGAACAACCCGGTGATCAAGCCTGAACAGGCCAACGCCATGATCAGCAACGCGGCGTACATGTTCGCGTAGGCGGCCCAACCCTGGGCCCATTGCAGGTACCAGCCGATGCCGGATTTGACCCCCATCATTTCCGCCACCACCAGGGTGGAAAACGACGCCCCCAAGCCCATGAACAGACCGACAAATACATGGGGCAAGGCGGCCGGAATCGCCACCTTGAAGATCAGGAAACCCTGTTTGGCCCCGAGGGTGCGCGCCACGTCGTAATAGGCTTTGTCCACGCTGGCAACCCCCGACCAGGTCAACACCGTGACCGGAAACCACGTCGCCAGGGCGATCAGGAACACACTGGCGCTCCAACTGCTGGGGAACAGGAAAAAGCACAGCGGCAGCAACGCCGTGGACGGCACCGGCCCCAGGATGCGCAACACCGGGTGCAACCAGTAGCCGATGCGCGTCGACCAGCCAATGGCTACACCGGCGATAAACCCGGTGACCGCCCCCAGCGCCACGCCCGAACCCAGCAATAACGCCGAGTGCAGCAGGCTGTCGGCCAAGCGTGCGTAGTCTTCGACATACACCGCCAGCAACGCCTGGGGCGGCGCAAAAAACGGCACCGGCAACAGCGCCAGCTTGGCGGTGAGCAACTCCCAGATCGCCAGCAACACCGGCAACGCAATCAGCCAAGGCCCGGCCGTGCGCAGGCGCGTGCCCAGCCTGGCCACCCTGCGGCCCAACACGCTCAGCACCACGAACACTGCCGCCACGCCGACGCAGACATTGGCCAAGCCCTGGGTCATCGGCCAGTTGCGTATCGCGTTGGGCCAGTAGCTGATCAACAGCGCGACGGCCAGCCACGCCGCCACCACGGCGACGCCCTGCCCCCAGAATTTGAGGGTCAGGGGCGGGTTGAGGGTGCTGGCGTCAGCTGAAGACATCGGCGGTGATCTCCTTGGCAAACTCCACCGGGTCGGTGCCCTTGCTGATCACTTCGACGGTTTTAAGGTCAGTGACGTAGGTGGTGATCTCTTGGGTCAGCGCGGCACCCACCGCGTGGTGGCCGTGGGTGTGATCGTGAAGAATCGCCTGCACTTCTTCGGTGGAGGTGTTCAAGGCAAACGCCTGGAAGCCCTTGGCGACTTCCTCCGGGTGCTGTACGGAATAGTCGTGGGCTTCCAGGATCGCCTGGGTCAGCGCTGCAACCACACGCTTGTCTTCGCGCACCAACTTGCCAGTGACACCGACCACGCAGCAACTGAGGTTGGCGTACTCCTCCACCAGGTTGGTGGACAGCTCCCGCGCCACGCCAGACTTGATCAAGCGGTACATGAACGGGTCACTGCCGCTCACCGCCTGCACCTCGCCGCGCTCCAGCGCGGTGCCGAGCAGGTCGGCCGGGTACAGGCGCCATTCCACGTCGCGTACCGGGTCGACACCGTGCTTTTTCAGCAGGATCGAGAAGAAATTGCGGTCCGGGCTGGCCATGTCGGTCACGCCGATGGCCTTGCCCTTGAGGTCTTCGAGTTTGGCGACCGTGCCGTTCACCGCACTGAGCAAGCGCAGGCAACCGCCATGGGTGCCGGCGGTGAGCTTCACATCGAAGCCCTGCTCCAGCGCCTTGAGCCAACGCAACGCCATGCCCACACCCGCGTCGGCTTTGCCGGTGGCGATGGCCTCCAGCAGTACCTCGGTGGAGTTGCCGAAGTTGACCAGTTCCACATCCAGATTGTGCTTGGTAAAGAAGCCCTGGCCATGGGCGATGACCACCGGGGCCAGGCACACGGCGTTGAGGTTCACTGCCAGTTTCAATTTGCGCGGTGCGTCGAGCCGGATGAAGTCGCCGGTGCCGGCAGGTTCCTGGGCCGTGTTGTGGCCGGCGTGTTCATCGGCGGCACTACCAAAGCGTGGCAGCGACAGGCTGGCCAGTGTGATCCCGGCCACGCTCAACAGGCGGCGGCGGGTGAGACGGGCGAAATCATCCATGCACAACATCCTCTTATAGAATCAATTCGATTATATAAATGGACGATTATTATGAAAGAAACATATAACTCTATGGTTATGCCCGATTCGTCGAAAGCCGGGAAAAGCGCCCTAAGCTAAGATCGAAAGAGTATTTAACGAATGTTTTTTAGAACTTTATGCTCAGCTCTATTTCGTCCAGGATCGAGCTCGCCATGTCCCTACGTCGTCCCTTCGCCGCAGCCCTCGGGTTGCTGGCCTTTTCTCTCGTCGTAAGCGCCGAGGCCCAGGAAACCGTGCGCATCGGTTACCAGAAATCCTCCACCCTGATCACCCTGCTCAAAACCCAGGGCACCCTGGAAAAAGCCCTCAAGGCCGAGCATATCGACGTGAGCTGGCACGAGTTTCCCAGCGGCCTGCCGTTGTTGGAAGCGTTGAACGTGGGCAATGTGGATATCAGCGCGGATGTCGCTGACACCGTGCCGATTTTCGCCCAGGCCGCCCAGGCCAAACTCACCTACTTCGCCCAGGAAGCGCCCTCGCCTTCGGCCCAGGCCATCGTGGTGCGCAAGGACTCGCCGATCCAACAGCTCAGTGACTTGAAAGGCAAGAAAATCGCCGTGACCAAAGCGGCGGGCACGCACTACCTATTGATCGCTGCATTGGCCAAAGCAGGCTTGGCGTTCGCCGATATCGAACCGGCCTACCTGTCCCCCGCCGATGGCCGCGCTGCCTTTGAAAACAACAAGGTCGACGCCTGGGTCACCTGGGAACCCTTCCTCACCAGCGTGCAGCGCCAACTGCCCACCCGCACCTTGGCCGATGGCGCGGGGCTGGCCAGTTACAAGCGTTATTACCTGACCGGCACGCCCTACGCCAAGGCCCACCCAGAGGTATTGAAGGTGGTGTACGAACAGTTGGACAAGGCTGGCCAATGGGTGAAAACCCACCCGCAGGACGCGGCGAAAGTGTTGGGCCCGTTGTGGGGCAACCTGGATGTGGCCACGGTTGAAGCAGCCAATGCGCACCGCAGCTATCAGGTGCAGCCGGTGACGATTGACCAGTTGGGTGAACAGCAGAAGATTGCCGATGCATTCTTCAAGGCCGGGTTGCTGCCCAAGGCAGTGGATGCGCAGGATGTGCAGACCTGGAAGCCTTAAGCGGATTTAGCCTGAGCCGGTAAACAGTGGTACAACGGAGGGCGCCTTGCATCCCCCTCTGTTGAGACTACCGCTCATGACGTCCCCCCTCGCAAAGCCGCGCACGCTGGTATTCCTGGCCTACCCACAGATGGGTCTACTCGACCTGACCGGCGCCCAGACCGTGTTCTGGGCCGCCACCAAGGCCATGGCCGAACGCGGTTTGCAAGGCTACGCGATCCACACCGCCAGCCTGGCAGGCGGCCTGATGCAAACGGCTGAAGGCTTGAGCGTGGACACGGTCCCGCTGGCGCAGCTCAGTGATTACCCCATCGACACTTTGATTGTGCCCGGCGCACCAGCGATCCAGCAGGCGATGGCGGCCAACGGAGACCTGGTGGACTGGCTGCGCGTGGCGTCCGGCACCGCCACGCGTACCGCGTCGGTGTGCAGCGGCACCTTCCTGCTGGCCATGGCCGGTTTGCTCGACGGACGCCGCGCCGCGACGCACTGGGCAATGTGCGACATGCTCAAGGCCGGCTTCCCGGCCATCGTGGTGGATATGGACGCGATCTTTATCCAGCAAGGCAATGTATGGACCTCGGCGGGCGTCACTGCCGGTATCGACTTGGCGCTGGCCTTGGTGGAAATCGACTGCGGCCGCGACGTGGCGTTGCAAGTGGCCCGTGAGCTGGTGGTGTTCCTCAAGCGCCCCGGCGGGCAGGCGCAGTTCAGCCAGCTGTTGCAGGCGCAAACCGACGACAGTGCAGGCTTTGACACCTTGCACCTATGGCTCGCCGACAACCTGCAAGCGCCCGACCTTTCGGTGGAGCGCCTGGCCCAACAGGCACAGATGAGCCCGCGCAACTTCGCCCGCGTCTACAAACAACGCACCGGCCGTACACCGGCAAAGGCGGTCGAGCTGTTTCGGCTGGAAGCCGCACGGCGCCTGCTGGAAGACTCTGAACGCAACATCGACCAGATCGCCCGGCTCAGTGGCTTCGGTGATGAGGAACGGATGCGCTACACCTTCCACCGCCACCTGGCGATTTCGCCCCGGGAATACCGGGAGCGGTTTTCCCGCTGACCCGCGCTGTAGGCCATGAACGGGCTTGTTGTAGTGAGCGGGCTTGCCCTAATGCCAGTCAGTTAAGGGCAAACACCGTCAGTGTGGCGAGGGAGCTTGCTCCCGCTGGGCCGCGAAGCGGCCCCAGCTCTTTGTTTTGAAAGACTGGGACTGCTACGCAGTCCAGCGGGAGCAAGCTCCCTCGCCACAGGTTAGCTTTTACTCTTTCTAACCCTTAACTGACTGGCATTAGGGCTTGCCCGCTCACTACAACAGCCAGCGGAAGAATCGGTTTTTTGCGGGGGGCTGCGGTTTTTTGAGCACCACGGTATCTCTGATGCCCTCACGCTGATGCTGCAATTTATCCAACGCCATCAACAAGTCACTGCTGTGCTGCAACTGCGCGCCCAACTGCGACTTTTCAATCCGAAACAGCCGCCCGCTGGTGAGGCTACGAAACTGTCCACGGGACCGCCCATCCGCCAGGATGCCCTCCTCGCCCATCACCTCACCGGGCCCCATCCGCCCGGCTTCAACCACGCGCTCACCATCATGGATCGCCACCGAGACCACCCCCGTAGCGATGATCAGCAGGCCATCGGCGATCTCGTCGAACGCCAACAGCACTTGGTTGGCCTGGAAGTCCACCGGGGTCATGGCTTCGGCAAGGCGGTCGCGTTCCTCGGCGCTGAGGGCACGCATCACCCGCGCCTCTTCGAGCAATTGGCGCTGGCGGCTCCAGGCCTGCACGGTCGCGCCCCACGTCACGCCTGCCGCTTGCAGGTGTCGATGGGCCAAGTCGAACATCAGGTTGCGCACACTGCTGCGGGCTGAGCGCGAGGCGACAAACCCCCTGAGTTCATATTCGCTGAACTCCAGCTGCGAGCTTTTGATCGACACTTTGGACGTAGGTGTCGACAACAGCGCCTGGGTGCCCTGCAGGGCTTTCTCCAAGGCCTCCAGCACCCGCCGTGGCGCGACGTTGCTGGGCACTGCGAGGGTAACGGCAACCCCATGCATTGCGCCCGAGCGACTGTGGTTGAGGATCTTCGCCTTGGCCGCCAGCGCGTTGGGCACCACTGCGACGCTGCCCGTCTCAGTCTGCAAGTGGGTGGAGCGCCAGTCGATTTCCAACACCTTGCCTTCGACGCCGTCGATACTGACCCAATCGTCCAACTGATAGGGCTTGGTCGTATTGATCACGATGCCGCTGAATACATCACTCAAGGTACTTTGCACCGCCAGGCCGATAATGATTGCCATCGCCCCGGAGGTTGCCAGCAAGCCCCTGACCGGCAGTTGCAGCACGTATGCCGCCGCACCGACGATGGCCACCAGAAAGATCACGGCGCCTACGACGTCGTGCAACAGGCGCGCACTCTGACCGACACCAGCCGTGAGGCCATGACCGAGGATGACCGTCACGGTACGGGCGGCAAACAACCACCAACCGATGCCCAATACTGTCGCCATCAGGTTGAGCACTGCATCATCGGGCCACGGCGGTGGCTGCAACGGGCTGATGCCGGCGGTCAGCATCACCCAGCAGAACAGCGCGAACACCAACACCCGCAGCACCGTGCGCAAGGTTCGTTTGGGCGGGCCGAGGCAGTGCCAGAGTGTCAGGTCGAGCAGAATCAATGCGCCGCCGAGCAACAAGGGATGGGTATACATGGCAAGTGTTCCTCAGCTGTTGTGGCGAGCGAGCGTTCTGTGGTGAGCGAGCTTGCTCGCGCTGGGCTGCGAAGCAGCCCCAAACCCTGCCACCTCAACCGCTCTGACACACCGCAGTGACCTTATTAGGGCCGCTTCGCGCCCCAGCGCGAGCAAGCTCGCTCACCACAGAGAACTCGGTCACAGGTTCGCCAAGAAACACACTGCACCGCGCCCGCAACCAGCGCTCTCCCGGATCGTTGTGGGTCGTTCCGCGCCACACCAACGCAAGCTCCTGCTCGGGCAATGCCAGCGGCGCGCACTGCGCGCGCAACCCACCTACACCGTCCATGGCGTGGGCCACGTAGTCCGGCACGATGGCGAGCATGTCGCTGTCGGCGAGCAGCACCGGCAAGGCGCTGAACTGCGGCACCGTGAGCACCACTTTGCGCTGGCGACCGAGCACGCCGAGGGCGCGGTCGCAATCGTCGAGCACGTTGCCCATCGACGACACGACGGCATGGGGTCGCTGGCAGAAGTCTTCCAGGCCCAGTTCCCCCGGTCGGTTGTCGGCGCGCAGCAGCATCGGGCGCATCGGCCGCAGGCTTTTGCGCCGCGCGTTGGCCGGCAGCTCCTGGGTGTGGCTAATACCCAAGGAGATTTCGCCGCTGGTCAGCAGTTGCGACATCTGCCAGTGATCAGCACGGCGCACCACCAACGTCATATTCGGCGCTTCGATGCGCAGGCGTCGCAGCAGGCTGGGCAACAAGGCGTACTCCACGTCATCCGACAGGCCGATATGAAACGTCGCCTCGCTGGTGCCTGGGTTGAACGCCTGGCAACGGCTCAGCGCCGCCGCGATGCTGTCCAGCGCGGGGCCCAGGTTGCTGAAAATCTCTTCGGCACGGGAGGTCGGCTGCATCAAACGCCCGGCGCGGATGAACAGCGGATCATCAAACATCAGCCGCAAGCGGCCGAGGGCACTGCTGATGGTCGGCTGGCCGAGGAACAGTTTCTCGCCGACGCGGCTGACATTGCGCTCATGCATCATCGACTCGAACACCACCAGCAGGTTGATGTCAGCACGACGCAGGTCATTTCTGTTCATCATGTTAGCCACCCGGCCGCAGGGCCTTGGAGAGAAATAAGAGCCCCAAGGTTAAGTACGCGGCGCCCGGGTGTCCCTCCTACCTGGGGACAGCCCGGTCATACCAGGGTATAGGGCTTGGCAGGATTTCAGGGTTTTGTGTCCTACTCGCTAAGAACGGATGCTTTTACAGTAAGCGTCCACTGCTCCACCCTCGACAACCCTCAACGGAGTGCCCGGACGCCATGAAAATCACTGCTGCCGCAGGCGCCGGGTTCGGCATCAGCCCAACGCCTGCGATCAATGCCCTGGGCTGGGTGGTGGGGCTGGTGGTGGCCTGCGGTATCTTCGTGATCAACTCCCAAACCCATACCGACTGGGCACCGACGCTGCTCTACATCACCCTGCTATTGATGGCCGCCAATCTGTTTTCGATCAATGTGGTGATTGGTGTCGCGCTGTTTTCCATCGTGTTGCTCACGGCGTTGTTTCTGCTCAATGGCAACTATGCGCAGTGGGACTCGATCACCGGTTTTTTCCGCTGCCTCACGGCGCTTTCGGCGATCACCTTCCTGGCCTTGCGCAGCAAATACGCAGCGGACAGTCTGCGCCATAACCAGGCGTACCTGATCGGAGCCCAGCGTTTGAGCCAGACCGGCAGCGTGAGCTTTCGCGGCGATAGCCAGGCGATGTCCTGGTCAGAAGAATTGGCGCGGATTTTCGAGTACCCGCCCCACCAGCCACCTACGGCGACAATGGTGCTGGAGCGCACCCATCCTGATGACCTGCACCTGGCCCATGAAGTGTTCGAACTCGCTCGCAAGCGCGTGCCGCTGATCGAGGTCAAGCACCGCCTGTTGATGCCGGATGGGCGCGTCAAGCATATCCATATGATCGCCACCCCCGTGGAAACGCGGGGACAGTTTGAATACCTGGGCGCAGTGAAGGACATCACGGCCGACAAACGCGCCGAAGAGGCCTTGTTCCATGCCCAGAGCCAACTGGCCCACGTAACCCGCATCACCGCGCTAGGCGAGCTAGCCGCCTCGATTGCACACGAGGTAAACCAACCACTGACCGCCATCACCAGCAGCGGCGAAGCCTGCCGACGTTGGCTCGATCGGCCGGTGCCAGACCTCGATGAAGCGCGCCAGTCCCTGGACCGCATTGTCTCTAGCGCGTGTCGGGCCAGTGAGGTGATCAGCCGCATCCGTGCGCTGTCACGCAAGTGCGACCCACTGCGCAAGCCCGAGTCACTGGACGCCATCGTCAATGAAACCCTAGGCCTGGTACAGCACGAACTGTCGCGGCACAAAGTCCGCAGCCGCATGGAGTTGAACGTGCTCGATAAGCAGGTCAACGCTGACCGCGTTCAACTGCAACAGGTGATCATCAATCTGATCATCAATGCCTGCCATGCCATGGAAACCATCGCGCCGCGCCAGCGTCTGCTGCGGGTGCGAACCTGGGTGGACGGTAGCGATGTACGGCTGGAAGTGGCCGACCAGGGCGTCGGCATCGACGCCAAGGATATGCCCACCCTGTTCCAACCCTTCTTCACCACCAAGCCCGATGGCCTGGGCATGGGCCTGTCGATCTGCCGTTCGATCATCGACTTCCACGGTGGCCGACTCTGGGCCACCAGCACGCCGGGCCAAGGCACTTCCTTTACCTGCTCACTGCCATTACTGGCCAAGGAGGCCCCATGAACGACCTGCACCCGATGAACCGGGTTATCAGCCACGACCCCTGGGTGTACATCGTCGATGACGACCGGCCGTTGCGCGAGTCCCTCGGCAGCCTGTTGCGCTCGGTGGGCTTGCAGGTACAGCTGTTTGGTTCGGCGGCCGAGTTCATGCATTTTCCGCGGCCCGACCTGCCCAGTTGCCTGGTGTTGGACGTGCGCTTGCAAGGCACCAGTGGCCTGGATTTTCAGAATGAACTGGTGGCGGCGCGGATCAACCTGCCGATCGTGTTCATGACCGGCCACGGGGATATCGCCATGACCGTGCGCGCGATGAAAGCCGGCGCGGTGGATTTTTTGTCCAAACCGTTTCGCGAGCAGGACTTGATCGACGCGGTGTGCGCCGCCCATTGCCGGGATAAGGCGCGACGCGAGGCCGAGCGCGGTAATGACGAACTCTGTACGCGCTATGCCAGCCTCACGCCTCGCGAGCAAACGGTGATGGCGCTGGCGGTGTCGGGATTGATGAACAAGCAGATCGCCGGTGAGATTGGCCTGAGTGAGATCACGGTGAAGATTCATCGTGGGCAGGCCATGCGCAAGATGGTTGCGCGGTCGTTTGCTGACCTGGTGCGCATGGCGCAGGCGCTCGGTATTGCGGTCAAGGTGTAGGCGTTGGGGCTTGCACGGGACCTGTGGGAGGGGGCTTGCCCCGATGGCTATCTACCGGCTATACGCACGTATAGTATTTTGCCGGTGGGGACGGCGTATCTTGAGGTGATGGCGGGTTGCTTCCATGTGCAGCCCGATTGCCTCCAGGTATTGAAATGTCTGACACCAAGATAATTGCCGTTGTCGATGATGATGAGTCCGTCCGCATGGCATTGGATGGGCTGCTGCGCTCCAACGGCTACAGCGTTCGGTTGTATGCCAATGCCGAAGCTTTCCTGGGCGCCGAAGGCCCGCGTAGCACCGCCTGCCTGATCAGCGATATCCAGATGCCCGGCCTTTCCGGTATCCAGCTTTACGAAACCCTCCACGCCCAAGGCATCAACATCCCGGTGATTTTCATCACGGGTTACTGCGGCCCCTCGCCCACCCTCGACCCCACGCTGCCGGCTCCGATTGCATTCTTTCCCAAGCCGTTTTCCTGCGCCCAACTGATGGCCTGTCTTGAAGACGTGCTGGGCCGTTAATACCTTGGTATAGCGGCCTCACACCTAGGCATGCCCGCAGTGACCCTAGGTAGAAGTGTTCGAGGGTTGCGGCCTGGTTAGTCTTTCTCCACACAGTCCCACTCATGCAAACACGACTCTCCAGGAGCAAACCATGAAACAGCACATTCTTATTATTGGCGCAGGGTTCGGTGGTGTCTGGAGCGCATTGAGCGCGGCCCGCCTGCTGGATAAACATAACCGCGACGACGTGCAGATCAGCCTGCTCGCCCCGAAGCCGGAGTTGCGTATCCGCCCACGCTTCTACGAGGCCGACGTGCACACCATGATGGCGCCACTGGGCCCGTTGTTCGAAGCAGTCGGCGTGAATTTTGTGGAAGGTGCGGCCGACAGCATCAACGAAAACAGCAAGCAGGTGACCTACCGCAACGCTGCGGGCATCTCCACGACGATCACGTACGACCGCCTGGTTCTGGCTGCGGGCAGCCGCTTGAATCGTCCACAGATGCAAGGTATCGAACACGTCTTCGATGTGGACCAAATTGAAGATGCCACGCGCCTGGAAGCCCATATCAAGGCCCTGAAAACCCTGCCAGACAGCGCAGCGCGCAACACGGTTGTGGTGGCCGGCGGCGGTTTCACCGGTATCGAGACCGCCACCGAAATGCCGGCGCGGCTGCGTGAGGCACTGGGTGACACGGCTGACATCCGCGTGATCGTGGTCGACCGTGGCCCGCAGATTGCCGCGTCCATGGGCGATGGCATTCGCCCATCGATCATTGAAGCCAGCAAAGAACTGGGCCTGGACTGGGTACTCGACACCTCGGTGGCGTCGGTGGATGCCGGCGGCGTGACCCTGGCCAACGGTCAGCGCATTGAGTCGAACACCGTGATCTGGACCATCGGCTTTCGCGCCAACCCACTGACCGAACAGGTCAGCGGCACCCGCGACCCACAAGGCCGCCTGCATGTGGACGGCAACCTCAAAGTGAAGGGCCAGGCCGATGTCTTCGCCGCCGGTGACGTGGCCTACGCCGCCACCGATGAGCTGGGCAACTTCGCCGGCATGTCCTGCCAGCACGCCATCGCCCTGGGCCGCTACGCAGGTAACAACGTCGCCGCCGACCTGATCGGCGTGGCCCCGATGACCTACAGCCAGCCCAAATACGTGACCTGCCTCGACCTTGGCGCCTGGGGCGCGGTATTCACCGAAGGCTGGGACCGCCAACTCAAACTGGTGGGCCAGGAAGCCAAGGAACTCAAGCACCAGATCAACACTGTGTGGATCTACCCGCCAGCGGCTGATCGCGCCGTGGCGCTGGCAGCGGCAGACCCGCTGATTCCGGTGGCCTGATTCAAGCAATCCCTACACCGGGCAGCCCACTCCTTGTTGCCCCGGTCACTCCCGAGCGCCCGCCGATGATGTTTAGGCGGGCGTTTTTTTAAAGTTCACTCGATCAAATGTGGGAGCGGGCTTGCTCGCGAAGGCGGAGTGTCAGTCAGAGATGTTCCAACTAACCCACCGCCTTCGCGAGCAAGCCCGCTCCCACATGTAATTTGTGTACACCCGGTCCGGCTTCAGGTGTGCGACACACCCTGCCCAAACCGGCGAATCGCCAAGCAATACATCACCAACGCCACCGCCGCCAACAACCCGCCCGCCAAGCCGATCCAGGCGAAGCCGAACTGACTGCCGACCCAACTGCCCATCAATGCACCGCCGCCGATGCCGATGTTGTAGATGCCGGAAAACATCGCCATGGCCACGTCGGTGGCATCCGGTGCCAGCACCAGCACCTTGGACTGCATCGCCAGGCCAAAGCCCATGATCGCCATGCCCCAGAAGATGCTCAGCACCACCAGGTAGGACTCTGCGCCGCTCAACGGCAGCATCAGCGCCAGGCACGCGGCCAAAATGAATACAGCGCCGACCACGAACAGATGTGGGTTGAAGCGGTGCACCAGGCTGAACAACAACGAACCGATGATGCCCGCGCCGCCGAATACCAGCAGGATCAGGGTCACGGCACTGCCACTCATGCCAGCCACGCCTTCGACGAAGGGTTCGATGTAGCTGTAAGCGGTGAATTGCGCGGTCACAGTCATGGCGGTCAGCACATACAGCGCCACCAGTGCCGGGCGCTTGAACAGCAGCGGCAGGCTGCGCAGCGAACCGGAGTTCTGGCTTGGCAGCGGCGGCAAGGTGCGCGCCAGCCAGAACACCAGGGCGGCAGCAAAGGCACCGATCACCAGGAACGTGGTGCGCCAGCCCATGGCTTCACCCAGCAGGCGGCCCAGTGGAATGCCCAACACCATCGCCAACGAAGTGCCGGTGGCCAACAGGCCGAGGGCTTGCACCTGCTTGCCTTCCGGCGCCAGGCGCACCGCGAGGGACGCGGTGATCGACCAGAACAAGGCATGGGACAGCGCAATGCCGATACGACTGACCATCAACAGGCCAAAACTGGTGGCGATGCTGGAGAGGACATGGCTGGCGATAAACAGGCAGAACAGCACGATCAGTAGCTTGCGTCGCTCGACGTTACGGGTCAGCAGCATCACCGGCAGTGACGTCAGCGAGACGATCCACGCATAGATGGTCAGCATCAACCCGACGCTGGACACCGGCATGTCAAAGCTGGCACCAATGGCGCTCAGCAGCCCGACGGGCACGAATTCGGTGGTATTGAACACAAAGGCGGCCAACGCGAGGGCGATGACCGGTTGCCAATTGGCTTGGGGGGTTGCGGCTGAAATGCTCATTGAACGGCGAGGTACTCGGAGGATGATCAAACGGCAGCCCTGAACAAGCGCCGCCGCCGAGCATTCTATAGGTTTCTCGGCGGCCTGTTGACGCTGATCCTGATCAAAAAGCCATCAGTTTCATCACGGCGC
The DNA here is from genome assembly GCF_050432925.1 of Pseudomonas sp. 18175. NCBI lineage: Bacteria > Pseudomonadati > Pseudomonadota > Gammaproteobacteria > Pseudomonadales > Pseudomonadaceae > Pseudomonas > Pseudomonas sp. 18175. Next base: position 60,905 of record NZ_JBKFTO010000028.1, read on the forward strand.
GGTCATGGTGATGATGTAAGCCCCGGACTGAACGGGCTTTCCGCGGGAATCCACCAGTTGGTACCGCTGGTCGTAATATCGCCCCTCGCCACTGTCGGCCACCAACTTCACATTGACCGGCGCATTGCCCACCGCTTGCACGCTGCGGATGGTTTGCACATCAAACTGGTTGCCACGAAACACCTGCGGGCAGCCTTTCAACTCCAGAGTCGAGCCGCTCGACGCAGCGGGCTCGCAGCCCGGTGTGAAAACGCTGCCGTGAAACTGAATCACACCGCTGGCCATGCAACTTCCTGCCCATACCGCGAGAGTGCTGATAAGCACAGATAAACCTTTAACGTTCACGACGACACTCCTTTTCTTGGACCCTCAAGAAGTAAGTCGTCTCGTCAGGCGTTAACTTAAGACCATTCGTCAGTGCTTGAAGGAAAAGTTACGGATCTACTTGGCCCATCAACTCAGGAATACTTTCCGGGCGTTTGGCGTAGCGTTGAGCCAGTACCGCGCAAACCATCAACTGGATCTGGTGGAACAGCATCAGCGGCAAAATCAACACGCCCATGCTCGCCCCGGCAAACAATACTTGGGCCATGGGCACACCGGTGGCCAGGCTCTTCTTCGAACCGCAGAACAGGATGGTGATGCGGTCTTCCTGATTAAAACCAAACGCCTTGCCCAGCACCGTAGACGCCACCAGCACCAAGGCCAGCAATACGCAGCACGCCACCACTAGGCCGCCCAGTTCCCACAGCGGGATCTGGTGCCAGATGCCTTCGTTGACCGCCTCGCTGAACGCGCCGTACACCACCAGCAGGATCGAGCCTTGGTCGACAAATTTGAGCCAGGATTTATTGCGGCCCACCCACTCGCCAATCCAGCGACGGGCGATCTGCCCGGCGATAAACGGCAGCAGCAGTTGCACGCTGATTTTCAAAATCGCATCGACAGTCGAACCGCCCTCCCCGTGCACGTTGAGCAACAGGGTCACCAACAACGGCGTCAGGAAAATCCCGAACAGGCTGGACGCCGCTGCACTGCAAATGGCCGCCGGGATATTGCCCCGCGCCAGCGATGTAAATGCAATCGCCGACTGCACCGTGGCCGGCAACGCACACAGGTAGAGCATGCCCATGTACAGGTCTTTGCCGATCAGCGGCGACAGCACCGGCTTGAGCGCCAGGCCCAGCAGCGGGAACAGCACAAAGGTCAGGCTGAACACCAGCAGGTGCAGGCGCCAGTGGCCGGCCCCGGCGATGATGGCCTGGTTGGACAGCTTGGCGCCGTGCAGGAAAAACAGCAGCGCGATGGCAAGGTTAGTCACCCAGCCAAACGCCACGGCGGTCTGGCCGCTGGCGGGCAGCAGGGAGGCGAGGATCACCGTGGCGATCAGTGCGAGGGTGAAGTTATCGGGCAGAAAGCGGGGCCGAGTCATAAGTGGGTTCTTCCGGGGTTGCCAAGAGCGTGCTGGCGACTCTAACGTAACGGCTTGTTACCGACTAACGCCAATGAGCCAACAAATGCCGCCTAAAGGACATGACAAGGCCGTACGCCGCAGTGTGCCCGGGCTTTCCAGCCTGCCACGGCCGGTGTATGGGCGCACCGAATCCTTGCCCAATCGTGCGCTGACCCGCCGTCACAGCCACCCGTGGGTGCAATTGTCCTACGCGATATCCGGGGTGTTGGAGATCCAGACAGGCGTCGGTCGCTTCGTCGCGCCACCCCAGCGCGCGGTGTGGATTCCCGCGGGCGTGCCGCACCGAGTGTTCAGCTCGCCCCACACCGAAATGCGCAGCCTGTACCTCGACTGCAGCGTCACCGCCTGGGCCAGCGAGCGCTGCCATGTGCTGGAGGTGAGCAGTTTGTTGCGCGAGTTGATCCGCAGCTTCAGCGAACTGCCGGTGGAATATGCCGAGGACGGGCCAGATGGCCGATTGGCCCAAGTGGTGCTGGATCAACTGGCCGCAGCGCCGCAAGTGGATTTAATGCTGCCACTGCCCCTGGACCCGCGTTTGCGGCGGATTTATCGCAGCTTGAACCTGCACCCGGAGCAGCAGACCACGCTGGGGCAATGGAGCCAGAAGCTGGGGGTGAGTGAAAAGACGTTGAGCCGGTTATTCCTGAGTGATACCGGGCTGACGTTTCGGGCGTGGCGCCAGCGCTTGCGCTTGTTGAGCGCCCTGCCAGCGTTGGAGCAAGGTGAGCGGGTGACGGATGTAGCGCTGGGGTGTGGGTATGAATCGACGTCGGCGTTTATCAATGCGTTTCGCCAGCAGTTTGAGGCAACGCCGGGGGAGTTTTTTCGGTGATTGCCCAAACAGTGAGGATCCAATGTGGGAGCGGGCTTGCTCGCGAATGCGGTGGGTCAGTCAATGCATGTGTCGACTGATACTCAGCATTCGCGAGCAAGCCCGCTCCCACATTTTGACCTGTGTACACCCGCTAATGAAGGGACTTGGCCAGGATTGCCTGGAGCAACACATCCGCCCCCGCCGTCGACCACTCCTGGGAAATCTCTTCCGCTTCGTTGTGGCTCAACCCATCCACACACGGCACAAAGATCATCGCCGTCGGCGCCACCTTATTCAGGTAGCAGGCATCATGCCCCGCCCCGGAAATCATCGGTCGATGGCTGTAGCCCAACGCCTCTGCAGAAGCACGCACCACGTCCACGCACTCGGCGTCAAAGGCAATCGGCGCGTACTGGAAGATCTGCTTCACGCTGTGCTGCAAGCCAATCGCCGCGGCGATACCGGCTACGGCGTCACGCAATTGCTGATCCTGGCGCGCCAGCACCGCTTCATCCGGATGGCGGAACTCCACGCTGAAAAACACCCGCCCCGGCACCACATTGCGCGAGTTGGGGAAGATATTCGCCATGCCGACGGTAGCGCGTCCTTCGGCGCCCTGTTCCAGGCCCAAGCCATTGACCGCTTCAACGACGCGGGCGAAGCCAAGCAAGGCGTCCAGGCGATGGTCCATGGGCGTGGTACCAGCGTGGGCGCTGCGGCCGGTGAGTTCCACTTCGTACCAACGCTGGCCCTGGGCTCCGGTGACCACGCCGATGGTGATGCCTTGCGCTTCGAGAATCGGGCCTTGTTCGATATGCAGCTCAAACGCGGCGTGTATCGCCTCGCCGCCCACCGGGTGGGCGCCGGCATAGCCTATGTCTTGCAGGGCCTGGCCAATGGTCACGCCGGCCTTGTCTTCTCGGGACAAGCCGTATTCCAGGTCGAACACACCGGCGTAGACCCCCGACGAAATCATCGCTGGGGCAAACCGCGAGCCTTCTTCGTTGGTCCAGTTGACCACTTCGATCGGCCGGTCGGTTTCAATGCCCAGGTCGTTCAAGGTACGCAGCACTTCCACACCCGCGAGCACGCCGTAGATACCGTCGTATTTGCCGCCGAAGGGTTGGGAGTCACCGTGGGAACCGGTCAGCACTGGCGCCAGGTGGTCATGGCGCCCGGCGCGACGGGCAAAAATATTGCCCATGGCGTCCACGCGGATGCTGCAACCGGCCTCTTCGCACCACTGCACAAACAGGTCGCGGCCACGGCGGTCTTCGTCGGTGAGCGCCAGGCGCGAGACGCCGCCCTTTTCGGTGGCGCCAATGTGCGCCATTTCCATCAGCGACGCCCACAGGCGCTCGCCATTGACCCGCGCCAGCTTACTCATGGGGCTTTTATTCATGGGGCTTTGCCCGATAACGGAAATCACAGCGGTGATCGCCACCCATGATGGTCTGGGTGCGGGTCAATTCGATATCCGGGTTGTAGCCGACGATAAACAACTCATCACGGTTACATGACAGCAAATGGCCGATCTCGCCCAGGCCCATCTCGTTGTACATCTCGGCGTAGCGGCAGCGCTTGACGTCGTAGTCGTAGTGCTCGGCATCGCTGGCGATGATCTCGACTTTCAGCGCGTCGTCCTTCTCCCACAGCACTTGCAGTTCGACGAAGCTCTTGAGGTCGGCGTTTTCTTCCAGCGCAGCAAAATGCTTGCCCGCCTGAATCGCAGCATTGCCCACCGCTTCGCCGATCACGGCAGCGGCAAAGTCCTGGCCCTGCTCGCGCTTCAAAATCTCGTAGATCGGCTTGATGATCTCGGCCTCGATGCGCCGCCGGGCGAGGATGCCCAGTTCACCTTCCAGTTTGCTCATGATTGCTCTCCATTAGCCCTTTTGTAGGAGCGAGCTTGCTCGCGAAAAAGGTACATCCGACAGCGTGATGCGCCTGAAATACCTTCGCGAGCAAGCTCGCTCCTACATGGGGTGGGGGTTTATTTACCGCCCGCCACGCTGACCGGCTGCCATTGGTTGGCCTTGACCTGGTACACGGTGAACGACGGTTTCTTCAAATTGCCTTCGGCATCAAACGCAATGGTGCCGGTCACGCCTGGGTAGCTGATGGCGCGCAGTACCGGCAGGTATTTTTGCGGATCAACCGAGTCGGCCTTTTCGATGGCCGCCACCAGCACGCCAACGCCGTCATAGGCGAACGGCGCATGCAGTTCGATATTGGCCTTGTAGCGCTCTTTGTAAGCCTGCTCGAAGGCCTTGCCGCCGGGCATCTGCGCAATCGCCAAACCCGGCTCCAGGGCAATCACGCCCTCGCCTTCGTTCTGCGCCAATTCCAGGAAGGTCTGGCTGACGAACCCACCCGCGCCCATCAACGGCGCCTTGATGCCCAACTGCTTGATGCGACGGGCCAGCGGTGCAGCTTGGGAATCGACGCCGCCAAAGAAGATCAGGTCCGGGTTCTGGCTGCGGATGTTGGTGAGCACGGCACTGAAGTCGATGGTCTTGTCGTCCACGTATTCACGCCCGACCACTTTGCCGCCGCCGGCTTCGATGGCCTTGACGAACTGGTCCGCCAGGCCCTGGCCGAAGGCGGTGCGGTCATCGATCACAGCGATGCGCTTGGCTTTCAACGTGTTCAACGCATAGTCGCCAGCCACCTGACCGCCGTCGTCGTCATGGCCCATGATGCGAAAGCTGGTGTCAAAGCCCTGCTGGGTGTAAGCGTGACCGGTCGCAACCGGCGCCACTTGAGCAATACCGGCATCGTGGTAAACCCGCGCGGCCGGGATGCTGGTGCCGGTGTTCCAGTGGCCGACCACGCCCGCCACGCCTTCATCCACCAGGCGCTGGGCCACGGTGACGGCGGTGCGCGGGTCGGACTGGTCATCCTCGGAGACCAGCTTGAAGGTCACGGCCTCACCGTTGATCTTCGGGTGCTTGGCGTTGGCTTGGTCGATGGCGAGTTGGGCGCCGTTTTCCAGGTCTTTGCCGATACGGGCGGACGGGCCGGTCAGCGGGCCAGCCAGGCCGATCAGCACGGTCTGGTCAGCTTGGGCGACGGCGCTGGCCAGGCTGCTCAGGGCCAGGCCAATCAGTGCGGTTTTCTTCAACGTATTCATGTGTGGTTCCTGCTTCTTTTCGGGCGGGTCGGAACACGCCGGGCGTCCGGTAGCGTCATGGGGTGGTTTATTCGCCGAGGTACGCACTGCGTACTTCGGGGTGCTCAAGCAAATCCTTGGAAGGGCCGGTCAGGCTGATGCGCCCGGTGTCCATCACATAGGCGCGGTCGGTGACTTGCAGGGCCAGCCGTGCATTCTGTTCCACCAGCAACAGGGTCATGCCCTGGCGGCATACGTCGTCGATCACCTGGAAGATCTTCTCCACCATGATCGGCGCCAGGCCCATGGACGGCTCATCCAGGATCAACAAGCGCGGGCGCGAGAGCAGTGCGCGGGCCAGGGCGAGCATCTGTTGTTCGCCGCCCGAAAGCAGGCCGGCGGATTGCTGCAAGCGTTCTTCCAGGCGTGGAAAGTGTTCGAACAACTGGCGCATTTCGCGCTGCACTTGCTCATTGTCGCGACGCAAAAATGCACCTGCCTGGAGGTTTTCCAACACGCTCATGCGCGCAAAAATCCCGCGGCCTTCGGGGACCATGGCGATACCCTGACGCAGCAGTTTCTCCGGCGCCTGGCCGAGAATCGACTGCCCGGCAAACCGGATCTCGCCCTTGGCCGCCGGCAGCAAACCGGTCAGCGCCTTGAGGCTGGAGGACTTGCCGGCGCCGTTGGCACCGATCAGCGTGACGCGCTCGCCTTCGTCAATATGCAGGTCCAGGGATTTGACGGCTTCGATGGCGCCGTAGCACACCTGCAAACCCGAGACTTTCAATAAGGCTTCAGACATGGGCACTGGCTCCCAGATAGGCCTGGATCACCGCCGGGTGCTGACGTACTTCGCCAGGCGGCCCAACGGCTATGACTTGCCCGTAATCGAGCACGCTGATGCGGTCGCACACGCCCATCACCAGCTTTACGTCGTGTTCGATCAGCAAGAGCGTGTGGCCGTCGTCGCGGATTTTTTCCAGCAGGCCGCGCAGTTGCACTTTCTCACTGGCGTTCATGCCGGCCGCCGGTTCATCCAGGGCCAGCAGGCGTGGTTCGGTGGCCAGGGCGCGGGCGATTTCCAGACGGCGCTGGTGGCCGTAGCTGAGGCTGTCGGCGCGGTAGTTGGCGTAGCCGGCCAGGCCAACATAGGCCAGCAGACGATGGGCGTGGGCGCGGGTTTGCGCTTCTTCTTCCCGCGCACGACGGTGCTGGCTCAAGGCGGCCCACAGGCCGTTGCGGGTGCGCACGTGGCGCCCGACCATGACGTTTTCCAGGGCGCTCATGGCATTGAACAGGCGGATGTTCTGGAAGGTACGGGCGATGCCCGCCTCGGCCACTTGGTGCACGCTGGTGGGTTGGTAGTCACGCCCGTCGAGCTGGAAACGCCCGGAGTCCGGAGTGTAGAGCCCGGTCATCACATTAAAGAAGGTGGTCTTGCCCGCGCCGTTGGGGCCGATCAAGCCGTAGATTTCGCCAGGCTGGATGCTCAGGCTCACATCGGTCAGCGCGGCGACGCCACCGAAGTGTTTGTTGGCCTTGTCGATCTGCAACAACGGTGCGTTCATCGTGCCACTCCTTTGGGCCACAAACCGGCGGGTCGATAGAGCATCGCCAGGATCAACGCCAGGCCGTAGAACAACTGGCGGATGATTTCCGGGTCCACCAGCACCTGGCCAAACAGCGCCTGTTGCAGCGGGCCCATGCTCGCGCGCAAGGCTTCGGGTAAGGCCGCCAGCAAGATGCAGCCGAGGATCACCCCGGGGATATGGCCCATGCCGCCCAACACCACCATCGCCAACACCGCGATGGACTCGTTGAGGGTGAAGGACTCCGGCGAGACAAAGCCCTGGAACGAGGCGAACAACGCCCCGCTCACCCCGCCGAACGCCGCGCCAATGGCAAACGCCAGCAGCTTGAGGCGCACGGTGTTGATGCCCATGGCCTGCGCCGCATCTTCGTCTTCACGGATCGCCACCCAGGCGCGGCCGATGCGCGAACGCTCGAAGCGAATGCAGGCGAACAGGATCAGCACCACCAGTGCGGCAAACAGGTAGTAGTAGAGGTACACCGAGGGCAGGCGCAGGCCGAACAGTTCTTGGGTACGACCGAGATTGACGCCGAACAGGCTGACCGGATCAACCTGGGAAATACCCTTGGGGCCATTGGTGATGTTCACCGGGCGGTCCAGATTGCGCAGCAGGATGCGAATGATCTCGCCAAAGCCCAGGGTGACGATGGCCAGGTAGTCGCCACGCAAACGCAAAGTCGGCGCGCCCAGCACCACGCCGCAACCGGCGGCGAGCACGGCGCCCAGCGGCAGGATCAGCCAGATCGAGGTGTGCATGCCCGTCGGCAGCAGCGCCATCAATGCAGGAAACTGTTGCAACAGATGGGGCGACGAGAGCAACGCTGCCAGATACGCACCCACCGCGTAGAAGGCGATAAAGCCCATGTCCAACAGCCCGGCGTAACCGACCACGATGTTCAAACCCAGGGCGAGCATGATGTACAGCAGGGCAAAGTCCAGGGTGCGCACCCAGGTGTTGCCGCCCGCATGGCCGACGATCCACGGCGCCAGCACCAGGGCCACGGCGAACAGCAGCAAACCGAGGCTCGCACGTTTATTGGGGGTCAGGGACTTGATCATGCGCGGGTCGCCAACCGTTCGCCCAACAACCCGGAAGGCCGAAACACCAGCACCGCAATCAACACGATAAAGGCGAACACATCCTGGTAATTACTGCCGAACACGCCGTTGGTGGCCGCGCCCAGGTAACCGGTGCCCAGCGCTTCGATCAAGCCCAACAGCAAGCCGCCGAGCATGGCGCCCTTGAGGTTGCCGATGCCGCCCAATACCGCGGCGGTGAACGCCTTGATCCCCGGTAAAAAGCCCATGTAGAAATGCGCACTGCCGTAGTTGCTGGCCATCATGACCCCGGCGAGTGCCGCCAACGCGCCGCCGATGGCAAAGGTGATGACGATGATGCGGTTCGGGCTGATGCCCATCAGGCTGGCGACCTGGGGGTTTTCTGCCACGGCGCGCATGGCCCGGCCGAAACGCGTGCGCTCCACCAACACCAGCAGCGCGGCCATCACCGAGAGTGCGATGGCGATGGTGGTGAGGGCGGTCACGTTGGTAATCGCCGGATGCGCGGAGGCACCGGCCAGCACTTCGATCGGTTCCAGGGGCAACAGTTGCGGGAACATCTGCGGGTTGCGGGTCCACACCAGCATGGCGAGGGTTTGCAGCAGCAGCGACACGCCGATCCCGCTGATCAATGGCGCCAGGCGCGGGGCATGGCGCAGGCGGCGATAGGCGACGCGTTCGATCACCACCGCCAGCACTGCGCAAAACGCCATGGCGACTACGGTGGCACCCAGCAACACCAGCACCGGCGGCATGCCTGGAAAGGTCGCCTGCAATAGGCGAATCATCGACAAGCCCACCAGCGCGCCGATCATCAACACATCGCCATGGGCGAAGTTGATGATGCGCAAAATGCCATAGACCATGGTGTAACCCAGGGCTACCAGCGCGTAGAGACTGCCCGTCATCAAACCGTTGAGCAGTTGTTGGATAAACCCATCCATCAAAACCTTCGACCTCAGTGCGTACAAGGGCGGCACACTAAGCATCTATTCTGTTTTTATCAAATATCAGAAAGTCATATGGTTATATCAAAGCTAAAACAGGCTTTTTACGCCATAAATACGGCATATATGGCTCTTTATTCGGAGTGAGAGTTGGTATTTAATTCAACACATGAATAAATCAGAACAATTAGCCAATGACCCTCCCCTGCGTGCCGTGCGCACCTTCGAAGCCTTTGCACGCCATGGCGGAGTGAATGCCGCCGCCCGCGAGCTGGAGGTTTCCGCTTCGGCCATCAGCCACCAACTGCATTTGCTGGAAGATTTTTTGCAGCAGCCGCTGACCTTGCGCCAGGGCCGCAACCTGGTACTCACCGACGAAGGCCGCGAGTACTACCGCGCCATTCGCTCAGCGTTTGCCGTGCTGCGCAGTGCTACCGAACACGTGCGCGAAAAGAGCGCCACGCGCCAGGTGACCATCAGCCTGATCCCGCTGTTTGGCATCAACCTGTTTATCCCGCGCTTGGCGAGCTTTTTAACGGACCATCCGGCGCTGGATATCAACGTGACCTACGCCAACCACCGCAGTTACCCCAGTGATGCGGCCGACCTGTCGATCCGTTTTGGCACCGGGCATTGGCCGGGGTATCACAGTGAGCCGCTGATCTCGGGCGCGGTGACGCCCTATTGCAGCCGCGCGTTCCTGGCGCAACACGGGCCAATCGACACGCCCCAGGCGCTGAGTGAATTGCCGCTGCTGCACGATGAGGAACGCGGTACCTGGGGCCAATGGTTCGAAGCCGCTGAGGTGGATGCCACAGCGCTGAACGGACTGCTGCTGGAAGATGGCCAGCTGGCGCTGACCGCCACCCTCACCGGCCTGGGCTGTGCGCTGCTACGTGAACCGTTGGTGGCACCGCTGGTGGCCAGTGGTGAGTTGGTGAAGTTGTTTGATCTGCAGGTCAATGATGGTCGCCAGTACTACCTGTGCCGGCGGGCCAACAGTGAGTTGTCCAGCGAGGGGAATGATTTGTATGACTGGATCAAGCGGAGCTTGATTGCCGCCTAGCCTTGTGCAGATCCCAATAGCTGTGGAGATCAAATGTGGGAGGGGGCTTGCCCCCGATAGCGGTGTGTCAGTCATGAATGTGTCAACTGACACTCCCTCATCGGGGCATAGTTATCTACACAACTTTGAGCATTGCTGCTGGACCTGTGGCGAGGGAGCTTGCTCCCGTGACGGCCTGGCAGTCGGGCGATTTTTACCGGGTGTAAATCGGTTCAAGTGTGGGAGCGGGCTTGCTCGCGATGGCAATGTGTTGGGAGCTGGAGGGGTTTTGGTCGGAGTGTATATCCGTTATATGGGTGATGGCTGATATGGGTTCCGCCCTTACGGCGGGTCACTTTTGGAAAAGAGCCCCAAAAGTAACCAAAAGGGCTCTTGCCCCACCACTCGGTGCCTCGCCTAGGCTCGGCATGCCCTCTCTCCGGCTTGAATCCGTGGGCCGCCGCAATGGGCCATCCATGGCCCAGTGCGGCTAACCCGGCGTCCTGCCGGGTTGCCCACGGATTCAAGCCTGCGTTCGGCCAGCGTGGTTTAACGGGGCGCCTAAGATCAAGATCAAAAGCCAAATCAAGAGCCAGAGCCAGAGCCAGAGCCAGAGCCAGAGCCAGAGCCAGAGCCAGAGCCAGAGCCAGAGCCAGAGCCAGAGCTTCGGGTTTTGTCAGGTCCAGTAGTTGTGTAGATATCTATGCTCATCGGGGGCAAGCCCCCTCCCACATTGACCAATTTTCGGCCAGTCAGCTGCCGTTACCGCCATGAGCCTCTTCGAAGAAGTAGTCCTTCCAGCTCGCCGCTTTGTTTTTCAGCACGCCCAGCTCCTGCAATTTCTCGGCATAGATAAAGGTGCGCTGCGGCACCACAGTGAAATCGATCTCCGGGTCCTGGACGATCTTCTCCACCAGGTCCAGCGGCAGCTTGGACTGCTCTACGCGAATGTAGGCCTTGGCCGCTGCCGGTTTGTCCGTTTTGATGATCTTCTCGGCTTCGGCCAACGCTTCATAGAACGCCTTGTAGGTCTTGGGGTTTTCGTCATGGAATTTCTGTGTGGTGTACAGCACGTTGAACGTCGCCTGCCCACCGAGGATGTCGTAGGAACTGAGCACCTTGTGCACATTGGGGTTCAACAGTTCCTGGTATTGGAACGGCGGGCTGGAGAAGTGCGCGTTGATCTCCGAACCACCGGCAATCAGTGCGGCCGTGGCGTCGGGGTGGGCCAGGCTGATGGAGATGTCGTCGAACTTCTTGTAGTTGGCATCGCCGAACTGCTTGGCGGTCTCGATCTGCAAGGTACGTGACTGGAAGCCCACGCCAGCGGCGGGTACGGCGATGCGGTCTTTTTCGGTGAAGTCCTTGAGGGTCTTCACGTTGGGGTTGTTGGTCAGCAGGTAGTTGGGCATCGAGCCCAAGGAGGCGATGGCCTTGACGTTCTGCTTGCCCTTGGTGCGATCCCACAGGGTGAGCATTGGTGGCACACCGGCCGACACCACGTCCAGCGCCCCGGCCAGCAGCGACTCGTTCATTGCGGTGGCGCCGGAAATACTGTTCCACTCCACTTTGATATCCAGGCCCTGTTCCTTGCCGTGCTTTTCGATCAGGTTCTGGTCACGTACCACGTCGAGGATCAGGTAGCCGATACCAAACTGCTGGGCGATGCTGATCTTGCCTTCGGCCTGGGCACCGGGGCTGAGCAAGGCGGTTGCGGCAGCCAATGAGGCGGCCAGCAGGGTCAGGGAAGAGCGCTTGAAGGTCATGGGGTTCTGCCGCACTTTTGAGAAGGTGAGCGAGGGTAGCCACGATTTTTAAGACGGGAAAAGAATATCGGGATCTATTGTTATGCAAATAGCCCACAAACCCGCGCTCGGCTGGTATTGTGCCGCGCTTTGAACACCTGCCGAACCTGCGAGGAAATGGACGTTGAACACTGACGAAAAAATGACTGGAGACCTGTTCGAGGTCGATAAGCGCCTGTCACTCAAGCCCGTGGTGGACTTCAACGCCTACCTGCGCAGCGCCTTCGGCGACGGCCCGTGCACTTGCATCCGTTGCACCGCCAGCGGTGGCGATGAAACGGGCTACGCGTTCCAGCACAGCTTCACCTTTGACGGCAAACCCACCCACCGCCGCTTCGCCACCACGGCAGGCAGCGATGTGTTGCAGGTGTTGAAGAAGGCGTGGTTGTCGTACACCAAGGCGGAGTTGCCGCTCAGCGGTGTGCTGGCACTGGATACAGTGAAGGAGTTTGTCGAGCCGCAATTGCACAAGCGTTTGGCGCCGTTGTTCTTGGCCAGTGGGTTGGTCAAGGATGTGGAAGGTGAGCTTCACCTTCAACCGCAGGACTAGCAGGCGAATACAGGTCTAAATGTGGGAGGGGGCTTGCCCCCGATGGCGGTAGGTCTGTTGGTGCATGTGCTGGCTGACCCACCGCTATCGGGGGCAAGCCCCCTCCCACATTGGACCTCAGCGATCAGGCGTCAGCTGTTCTGCCCGCCATCGACGTTTAATGTGGCGCCAGTGATGTAGGCCGCATCTTCCCCCACCAGAAACGCCACTACCCCGGCAATTTCTTCCGGCTGGCCGTAACGCCCCAGCGCCGTCATCTGCTTGACCAGAGGCGCCATATCGCCGTTCTCTGGGTTCATCTCGGTATTGATCGGCCCTGGCTGCACGGTATTGACCGTGATCCCACGCGGCCCCAGGTCCCGTGCCCAGGCGCGGCTGTAAGCTGCCACGGCGGCCTTGCTCGCCGCGTAATCACCGATACCGGGAAACGGCGCACGGCTGGCGAACATGGTGCCGATCGACACGATGCGACCGCCATCGGTCATCAGCGGCACGGCCGCACGCACCGCTGCCACTACGCCATTGAGGTTGATTGCCTGTTGGCGATCAAGGGCGGCCAGATCGGCGTCGGGATCACCCACCACGCTCATCGTGAACACGCCTGCGCTGTTGACCAGAATATCCAGGCGCCCGAAGTGCTCATGCACCGCCTTGACCAACGCCGCCACGGCAGCACCATCGGCCTGATCCGCCGCCACGGCCAGCCCGCTCACCCCGTGCGCCTTGATGCTGCGCAACACCGACTGGGCACGCTCGGCAGACTTCGAATAACTGAACGCAACATCGGCACCTTCGGCAGCCAAGCGCTGTGCAATGGCGGCACCGATGCCGCGAGAGGCACCGGTGACCAGTGCAACTTTACCTTTGAGAGACGGGATCATGGTGGTTCCTTGAAAGACTGTCGATTCGCGGGTTGCGAGGCGTAAATCAAGGTAATCTCTTGGGCTTTGGTGATAAACGGCACAATCATGTATGCCGTATCACTCAAACAGTGATAATCGGCGAGGCACCATGGACTACTTTCAGGCCGTACAGGCGTTTTTGCGCATCGTCGAGACCGGCAGTTTCGTGAAGGCGGCCACGCAATTAAAGGTCCACCCCAACGCGGTGACCAAGCTGGTGCAGGCGTTGGAATCCCATCTGCGGGTGAAGCTGCTGAACCGCACCACGCGCACGGTGACGCTGACACCAGAAGGCAGCGCCTACCACACGCGCATGAGCCGGGTGCTGGACCAGTGGCTGGAAGCCGAGTCGGACATGGCGGTGTCCCGCAGCAGCCCCAGCGGCCGAGTGCGGGTAGACATGGGCACCACCATCGCCACCTTGCTGGTGATCCCCGCCTTGCACGATTTTCATCAACGCTACCCGGATATCCAGATCGATATCGGCGCCAGCGACCGCACCGCCGACCTGGCCAGTGAAAGCATCGATTGCGTGATCCGTGGCGGGCATTTGCCGGATTCGACATTGATTGCACGCGGCCTGGGCAGCCTGGAGTTTGTCACCTGCGCTACACCCGCTTATCTGGCGGCCCACGGTACGCCCGATCACCCTTCTGAGCTCGAACAAGGACACACGCTGGTGCGCTATTTTTTCCCTGGTACCGGTAAGCAGAACACGCTGGAGTTGTTACAGGGCGATCAACGGGTTTCGGTAGAAGGCCGCCATATCGTGGCGGTGAATGACAGCAATGCCTACCTGGCGGCAGGCCTTGCCGGATTGGGCGTGATCCACACGTTGCGCTTCATGGTGCAACCTCACATCGATGCGGGCGCCTTGGTGCCGGTGCTGACACAATGGTCGGCGGCGCCCAACCCGCTGTCGGTGGTGTACATGCCCAACCGCCACCTGAGTGCGCGGGTGCGGGTGTTTGTGGATTGGCTGGCGGAGGTGTTTGCCGCACACCCTCATGTGCGGCAGTGATCAAGCCTCAGTAGCCGACGCCGCGTACACCACCCGAAGCCCGAATGGATTCCCCAGTGACCCAATGGGCCTCTTCGGACGCGAGGAACACCGCCAACGGCGCGATATCTTCAGGCTCGCCAAAACGTCCCAACGGTGTACCGGCGATCAGTGACTGGCCAAACTCACCGGCAAAATTGCCAGCGGTGGCCGGGGTATTGGTGTGGCCCGGCAGGATCGAATTGACCCGAATCCCCTTCGGCCCCAGCTCCCGCGCCAGGGCGAAGGTGAGCGTATCCACCGCGCCCTTGGTGGCCGAGTACACGCTGGAGGCCAGGTAAGGGTCGGTGCTGAGGATCGAGCTGATATTGATGATGCTGCCGCCCTGCCCCAGCAACTTCATCGCCTCTCGCGCCGCCAGCAGATAACCCAGCACATTGAGGTTGAACTGTTTGTGGAAGGCTTCTTCGGTCAGGTCTTCAAGCATCTGGAACACCGCGACACCGGCGTTGTTGACCAGGATATCCAGGGTGCCGTAAGTCTGGCGCACCGTGTCGAACAAGCGCGCTACATCGGCGCCCACGCTCATGTCCGCTTGCACGCTGATGGCGTTGCCACCCTGCGCCTGGATATGGGCGACCACGGCGTCCGCGTCGGTCTTGCTGGAGGCGTAATTGACCACCACGGTCGCGCCGGCTGCCGCCAAGCCTTTGGCAATACCTGCGCCGATACCTTTGGAGGCGCCGGTGACGAGTGCAATTTTTCCGTCGAGCTTCATGGGTCTGTTTTCCTGAGGTTGAGTGAGACTGCGTGCCGCCAGTATTCAGCCCGTCGAGGGCATGGCGGTTGCCGGTTCCTCTCCCATGCTTGCCTATTCTTCTCAGTTGCCTTGCGTTGCCCCTCGGCGTGGCGCATGGTCGCCCCATGAACAATGACCTGGATGAACTGCGCCGCCTCGTGCAGCGCGCAGACAACAAGTGGACCGACACTGGCCTGCCCCGCGTGGCGATGGTGTGTGCCGAAGCCTGCGCCGATCAGGTGTATCAACCGATGCTGCATCTGGTGCTGCAAGGTTCGAAAACCCTGTCCATTGGTGATCAGGTTTACACCTACGGCCCCGCGAGCTATTTCGTCGTGCCCGTGGAGGTGCCGGCGACCGGGCAGGTTCACCCGTACGCGCCCGAGCGGCCCTACCTGGCCCTCAGCCTGACCCTCGACCCCGCTGTAATCGCCGGCGTATTGGCGGATGAAATCCCACCGGTTGAACGCCCACGCGCCCAGCGGTTCGGGGCCGTGCTCGCGCCCGAGGAAATGATTAATGCCTGGCTGCGCATGCTGCGACTGATGGATCGCCCCAACGAAGCGGCCGTGTTGGCACCGATGCTTGAGCGCGAGATTGTGTTTCGGGCGCTACAAGGGCCTTTGCGTGACACGCTGGTAGACATGGCACGCCCCGACGGGCGCCTGGCGCAGATCCGCCGCGCCACCGAATGGATTCGCCAGCACTACACAGAGCCCTTTCGCGTGGAGCCGCTGGCGGCCATGACCGACATGAGCGTGGCGGCGTTCTACCGGCATTTCAAAGCCATCACCGCCATGACGCCCATCCAGTACCAGAAACGCCTGCGCCTGTTACGGGCGCGGTGGTTGTTGCTGTTCGACACCCTGGATGCGGCGTCCATCGCCTTCACCGTGGGCTATGAAAGCGCCTCGCAGTTCAGCCGCGAATATGCACGGTTGTTTGGGTTGCCGCCGGTGAAGGATGCGGCCAGGTTCAAAAGCCCCGCCTGAACTGGGCTTGTTGTGGTGAGCCGGCTTGTTGTGGTGAGCGGGCTTGCCCCGCGCTGGGGTGCGAAGCAGCCCTAAAACCAGGCACCGCATTTCTCCAGCTAGAACGAGATGTCAGGTTTTGGGGCGGCTTCGCCACCCAGCGCGGGGCAAGCCCGCTCACCACAACAAGCCTGCTCACCATGACAAGCCCGCTCACCACAACAACACCAACGACCTAGATTCCGGCCAGCACCGCCGGGTCACCCGAGCGCCACACGTTATCCACCGTCACGCGCTGGATCAGCCATACGCCCGCCTCCCGCACCAACTCCACGTCATACCGGTTCTTCATCAGGTAATGCCGCGACGGATCGCTTTGCGGCACGTGTTGGGCTTCGACCAAGGCGTCCAGGCGCGCACTGTTGCCGTCCAGGGTCACCCGCACATTGCTCACCGAGTGCGTGGTGTCAAGCTGGCTGAGGGCGCCGGACAATGCGCCAACGATGGTGTCGCGCCCTTCCAGCACCGGGTATTCAAAGCCGGCCTTGGCGGCGGCCGGGCGAAAGTCCGAGACGGCGTCGAGGGTAAATGCCGACGCGAGCAACGCCGAGTCTTTCAGGTCGATACCCGCAGCAAAACGATGCAGGCTGTCGATGACCGCGAATTGTTCGGCGGCTGTTTTCAGATCAGTCATGGTGCAATTCCTGGGTTTAATAGTCGGTAATCTGCGTGCCGCCAATGGTCTGGGCAAAGCCCACGCCAAACAGTTTTGCCGGGGTTTGGAAACCCGCCCGGCGTTCACCGCCCAGCACGCGGCGGGCGGCTTCCACGGCGGCCAGCGGGGTGTAGCTGTAGCCGTTGACGGTCTCGATTACCGAGCGCGCAACCGTACCATCCAGGCCTGTGACTTCGGCCACGGCGCGGGCGCGATGGGCGTCACGCTGGGCCTGGGTGGGGCCGTCGGGCAGCAGCGACAGGTCACCTTCGGGGAAGGCTTGGCCGGTGATGTGCACGAACATCTGGATATTCGGGATGGCGCTGGAATGCCACGCGGTGACCAAATCACCGAAGGACAGCGGTGCGCACAGTGCCGGGCCGTCGCCGAAGTCCAGGTGCTGCGGTTGCGCATCCGGGGTCGCAACCAGTTGGCCGTCGATACGCGCCATGACGCCTGCGCCGATGATCTCGCCGACACTCATCGCCGAGCCACGGGACATCGCACCCGGCACCTGCAACGCGATGCGCAATGACTGCGGTTGTTGCACGCGGCTGGCGACATGCATGGCCAGGCAATCGGTGGGCACCACGTCCCAGCCCACGCCAGGCAGCAACATCACGTCCGCCTCGGCGCCGAGTTGTTCGGCCAGGCGGTACACGTTGATTTCGGCGGTGATGTCCAGGTAGTCGGTGCCATTGGCGATGCAGGCACGCATCAAGGCATCGGCGGTTTGGGCAAAAGGACCGGCGAAGTTGAGCAAAACGTCGATACCTTCCAACTGGCTGGCATCTGCCGTAAACACGCGGTAAGGCGTGTCCAGCTCGGCAGCAAGTGACGCCAAGCGTCCGGCATTGCGGCCGGCGATCACCAGGTTCAAGCCAAGCGCTTTCGCACGCTCAGCCGCCATGCGCCCGGTGTAGCCGGTAGCGCCGTAGATCATCAGGGTTTTCATAGGGTGTGCTGCCAGTTCTTGTAGACGAATTCGAGGCTGTAGCCGTCCGGGTCGAGCACGTTGGCGGCGTAGTAGTTGGGGTCGTAGTGCAAGCGTGCGCCGGGTGCGCCGTTGTCGGTGGCGCCGTTGGCCAGGGCCGCGGCGTAGGCCTTTTCCACCTCGGCGCGGTTATTGGCGACAAAGCCCACATGCACCGCTCGCCCTTCCACTACGCCTTCGCGCAACCAGAAAAACATGCGGCCATTGGCACCGAAGCCCTTCAGGTCCGGGTGGCCGGGTGGGCCGTCCTTGCCGTCGTAGTCGAGCCGGGCGGTGATGCCCAGTGGGTTGAGAGCGGCTTCGTAGAAGCGGATGGAGCGCTGGATATCACTGACTGAAATAAACAGATGATCAAGCATGGTGTGGCCTCCTGATTCAGATGATGTAGCCGCCGGCGACTTCGAGGGTCTGGGCATTGATCCAGCGGCCGTCTTCCGACAGCAGCATGGCGATTACCCGCGCGACATCTTCCGGCTCGCCGACACGCCCTAGAGCGGTTTGCCCGGCCAGCAGGGCTTCGAACTCATCGTTCAAGCCGCCGCCCAGCTCGGTGCGAATAGCACCGGGAGACACGGCGTTGGCGCGGATACGCCGTTCGCCGAACTCCTTGGCCATGTAGCGGGTGAGTACGTCGAGGCCACCTTTGAATGCGGCGTAAGGCGCAACGCCTGCCGTGGCAACGCGAGTGGTGGCACTGGTGAGGTTGACGATGCTGGCGTGTTCCTCCAGCAGCGGCAGCAGGGTTTGGGTAAGGAAAAACGGGCCTTTTAGATGCACGTTGAACAGGCCGTCGAACTGCGCCTCGGTCACCGACTCCAGGGGGTTGAACAGACCGTAGCCTGCGTTGTTGACCAGGCCGCTCAGGGTGCTCACACCCCAGGTGGTGTGCAGGGCTTGCAGCACAGCGTCACGGAACGCTGCAAAGGTGCTGACATTGGCCACATCCAGTTGCAGCGCCACCGCTTTACCGCCAGCGGCCTCGATACGCTGCACCACTGCCTGCGCCGCGTCGGGGTTGCGGTTGTAGGTGAGGATCACGCCATGCCCCTGGCGAGCACACAGCTCGGCGGTACTGGCACCGATCCCGCGGCTGCCTCCGGTAATCACGATGACGCTCATGGCCTGCTCCACTGTTGGAAAGTTGAGTGACCACAGTAGCCATCGCCTTACCCCACAACTCAGCCGTTTCTACTCCAATCCTGCCTGTTTCTGCTTTTTGCTTGCGCAAGCGTCGTAGGAAGGAACAGCATGGGCAGCATGAATACTCAATTGATCGAACTGCGCACCTTGGCCGCAAACGCCGAAAACCGCCGCACGGAGACCGGCATCCCGCGGGTGGCGATGGTTCAGGGGGCGATTCCCGAGCACATGCTCGCGGCCGTGTATGACCCGATGATCAACCTGATCCTGCAGGGCAGTAAGTGCATGACCGTGGGCGACCGCACGTTGCATTACGACCCTGCGACGTATTTTGTGATGTCCATCGAGTTGCCCGCCGTGGGCGTAGTGAACCCGGCGAGTACGGGTGAACCCTACCTGGCAGTCAGCCTGACCCTGGACCCGACCGTGCTCACCACCCTGCTCAACGACCTGCCGCCACCCAGCGGCCGTTGTGAACAGGAAGCCGGGTTTTCGGTGGCGGCCGTCACGCCCGCGCTGATGGACGCCTGGGTGCGCATGCTGCGCCTGATGGGCGACCCGGTGGCGATTGCCGCGCTGGCGCCTGCGTATGAGCGGGAGATCCTCTACCACGTGCTGCAAGGCCCCCACGGCTGGATGCTGCGCGAGATTGCCGCGCCGGATACCGCCATGGCGCGGGTCAGCCGGGCGATCCAATGGATTCGTCGCGACTATGCCGAACCGATCCGCGTGGACGCACTGGCCGAGAAGGCGGCGATGAGCGTTTCGGCGTTCCACCGGCACTTCAAGGCGGTGACGAACCTAAGCCCGTTGCAGTATCAGAAACGCGTGCGGCTGTTGCAGGCGCGTACGTTGATGGTGGCCAGCGCGAGCAACGTGACCAGTGCGGCGTTTGAGGTGGGGTATGAAAGCGCGACCCAGTTCAGCCGCGATTACGCGCGGGTGTTTGGTTTGCCGCCGGCGCGGGATACGGCGCGGATTCTGGCTGCGAACAAAGGTCGATAATGCAGGAGGGTTGGTGCGACCGAACTCAGGGATATTCCTGGCGAGCATGCAGAACGTTGACTATCTCAATTCGCTCAGCTGCCACTCGGTAAACCAGCACATAATTGGGGTGAACCACCACTTCACGAGTGCCAGGTACACGTCCATTGGGATAGAGATAAGGATGTTCGGTCAGCGGTAAAGGTGCGCTTTCAAGGCGATCTTTGATACGTCGCGCCGCACTCGGATTCTCGGCAGCGATGAAGGTCACGATATCGATCAGGTCGGCGATGGCTTCATCAAGCCAGACAACCGTCAGCATCAAGCCTTGGCCCTTTGCTTGCGTTCGGCTTGCTGGATGATGGCCTCAACCCGCGCCATCACTTCGTCATGGGGGACGCCAGGGCCAGGATTGGCCAAGCTTTTTTCGACTTTTGCCCGAAACCAGAGATCATGGCTGCTCGCCTGCTCTTCGGTTTCAAACTCGGAAACAATAGGGGATAACGGAACACCCATCAGATGACCTCCTGTATGAATACGCAGCAGTTTAGTCGCAACTTGCTGCACTGTCTTGGAACTCCAGATGAAATGCAGCCCGGTCGACGAATGCAAAAAACGGCACCGAGGTGCCGTTTTGCTCCCATTGATGTGATTACTTACGCGCCGCCTCCCACTGCTTGAGCAGGTCGCCGTAAGCCACGGTCTCGCCTTTTGGCTTCTCATTCGCCAGTTTCGGCTTCGGCGCACCCGGCTGGTCAAACCAGTATTGCGCGTCACGCTCGGGATTCATTTTCGGGCCGCACACCGGTTGCACCTTGGAACGTTCCAGGCGCGCCATGATGGCGTCTTGCTCTTTGGCCAGGTTGTCCAGCGCTTGCTGCGGGGTTTTCTCGCCGCTGGCGGCGGCGGCGATGTTGCTCCACCACAATTGCGCCAGGCGTGGGTAGTCCGGCACGTTGGTGCCGGTTGGCGACCATTCGGTGCGGGCCGGGCTGCGGTAGAACTCCACCAGGCCACCCAGTTTCGGCGCCATGTCGGTCATGGCCTGGGAGTTGATGTCGGACTCACGAATCGGCGTCAGGCCGACGATGGTTTTTTTCAGCGAGACGGTTTTCGAGGTCACGAACTGCGCGTAGAGCCAGGCCGCGAGTTTCTGTTTCTCAGGCGTCGACTTGAGGAAGGTCCAGGAGCCTACGTCCTGATAACCCTTTTTCATACCCTCTTCCCAGTACGGTCCGGTCGGCGACGGCGCCATGCGCCATTTCGGTGTGCCGTCGGCATTCACCACCGGCAGGCCCGGCTTGACCATGTCGGCGGTAAACGCGGTGTACCAGAAGATCTGCTGGGCGATATTGCCTTGGGACGGCACCGGGCCGGATTCGGAGAAGGTCATGCCCGCCGCTTCCGGTGGCGCGTAGGCTTTCATCCAGTCCACGTATTTCTGTGTGGCGAATACCGCGGCCGGGCCGTTGGTGTCGCCGCCACGGGTGACGCTGGAACCTACCGGGTGGCAGTCCTCGACGCGAATGCCCCACTCGTCCACGGGCAGGCCGTTGGGCAAGCCTTTGTCGCCGCCACCGGCCATGGAGAACCACGCATCGGTGAAGCGCCAGCCTAGGGACGGGTCTTTCTTGCCGTAGTCCATGTGCCCGTAGATGCGCTTACCGTCGATCTCCTTGACGTCCTCGCTGAAGAACTTGGCGATGTCTTCATAAGCCGACCAGTTCACCGGTACGCCCAGTTCATAGCCGTACTTTTCCTTGAACTTGGCTTTGAGGTCCGCTCGTTCGAACCAGTCGGCGCGGAACCAGTAGAGGTTGGCGAACTGCTGGTCGGGCAATTGGTAGATCTTGCCGTCCGGCGCGGTGGTGAAGGAGATGCCGATAAAGTCTTTGATATCCAGGGTTGGCGAGGTGTAGGCCTTGCCTTCGTTGGCCATCAGGTCGGTGATGGATTCGGTCTTGCCGTAGCGAAAGTGCGTACCGATCAAGTCGGAATCGTTGACCCAGCCGTCATAAATATTCTTGTCGGACTGCATCTGGGTTTGCAGCTTCTCCACCACGTCGCCTTCCTGCAGCAGGTCGTGGGTCAGCTTGATGCCGGTGATTTCCGTGAAGGCCTTGGCCAGCACCTTGGACTCGTACTCGTGGGTGGTGAGGGTTTCCGACACCACGTTGATCTTCATCCCACGGAAGGGTTCGGCGGCTTTGATAAACCATTTCAACTCTTCGAGCTGCTGGGCAGGGGTGAGGGTGGATGGCTTGAATTCGCTGCCGATCCATTTTTTCGCCGCATCTTCATACGCATCGGCCCAGGCCGTGGCGCTCAAACCGCTGAGGGCCAATACGGCGGCCAATGAAATGCTATGTCGCAGCTTATTGTTCTTATTCAACATAGAGACCTCCTGGTGGTTTATTCATAAGGGCACTAGCCCCAACGCATCACACTCAACAGCCATACCAGGGACAGCGCGGACGCTACCCAGATGCTCCAGTCGGTAACGCCGATAACCAGCAAATGCAGGTAGGCGCTGCCGAGAAGACCGATAAACAAACGATCACCACGGGTGGTGCTGATCGGCAGCAAACCTCGCCGAGGAATGCTCGGCGAGCGCAGTTCCCACGTGGTCATGCCCGCCAGAATCAAGGCGATGCCGCCAAAGAACAGTGCGGTTGGGGTGGTCCAGGCCATCCATTCCATCATCGACTCCTCTAGACCCGGCCCAGGGCAAAGCCCTTGGCCACGTGGTTGCGAACAAACCAGATCACCAGCATGCCCGGCAGGATGGTCAACACCCCCGCCGCTGCCAGCACCCCCCAGTCGATACCCGAGGCCGAGACCGTGCGAGTCATTACCGCCGCAATCGGTTTGGCGTTGACCGAGGTCAGGGTGCGCGCCAGCAGTAGCTCGACCCAGGAAAACATAAAGCAGAAAAACGCCGTTACGCCGATGCCGGAGCGGATCAACGGAATAAAGATCTTCACGAAGAACTTGGGAAAGGAGTAACCGTCAATGTAGGCCGTTTCGTCGATTTCCTTAGGCACGCCAGACATGAACCCCTCAAGAATCCACACCGCCAACGGCACGTTAAACAGGCAATGAGCCAGTGCCACGGCGATGTGGGTATCAAACAGACCGATGGACGAATACAGCTGGAAAAAAGGCAGCAAGAACACTGCCGGCGGCGCCATGCGGTTGGTCAGCAGCCAAAAGAACAGGTGCTTGTCACCCAGGAAGCGGTAGCGTGAAAACGCATAAGCCGCTGGCAACGCCACGCTCAGGGAGATCACCGTATTCAGGCTCACGTAGTACAGCGAGTTGAGGTAACCGGTGTACCAACTCGGGTCGGTGAAGATCACCTTGTAGTTGGCCAGGGTGAAGTCCTGGGGAAACAGCGTCAGCCCGCCGAGGATTTCGGTGTTGCTCTTGAAGGACATGTTCAGCAACCAGTAGATCGGCACCAGCAGGAACAGGATGTAGATCAGCAGCGGGATAACCTTGCGCTTGCTCATGTTGGCGGCCTCAGCGGTTGGCGTCGGAGTGGGTCATGGCGGTGTAGAACAGCCAGGACACCAACAGGATGATCAGGAAATACACCAGGGAAAACGCCGCCGCCGGGCCCAGGTCGAATTGGCCTACGGCCATCTGCGTAAGCGTCTGACTGAGGAAGGTGGTGGCATTCCCCGGCCCGCCACCGGTGAGCACGAAGGGCTCGGTGTAGATCATGAAGCTGTCCATAAACCGCAACATCACCGCGATCAGCAGCACGCTCTTCATCTTGGGCAACTGGATATGTCGGAACACCGCCCAGGCCGATGCGCGATCGATGCGTGCAGCCTGGTAGTACACATCCGGAATGGCCCGTAGCCCCGAGTAACACAGCAGCGCTACCAGTGAAGTCCAGTGCCATACATCCATCACCAGCACCGTGACCCAGGCGTCCGCCGTGTTCGCCGCATAGTTGTAGCTGATGCCCATCGCGTTGAGGCTGGAGCCGAGCAAACCAATGTCGGCGCGGCCGAAGATCTGCCAGATAGTGCCCACCACGTTCCACGGAATCAGCAGCGGAATGGCGAGGATGATCAGCACCAGCGAGGACCAACGGCCCTTGGTCGGCATGGTCAGGGCGATGGCAATCCCTAAGGGGATTTCGATCAGCAGTACGCAGGCCGAATAGATGAACTGGCGCAGCAACGAGTCGTGCAAGCGCGGGTCGAGCAGCACCTGTTTGTACCAGTCGGCGCCGACAAAGTAGCGGCTGGATTGGTCGAAGATGTCCTGCACCGAGTAGTTGACCACGGTCATCATCGGGATCACCGCACTGAACGCCACCAGCAAAAACACCGGCAATACCAGCCACCAAGCCTTGTTGTTCTGCACCTTGTTCATGGCTGCACCTCCAGCAGGTAGTCATCGGCGTAGAGCATCAGCCATTGGGTGGGGAAGCTAATGGACGCCTTGCCTTCAGGCACGGGTTTGTCTTCGGCCAGGCGCACTTTCAACAGGGCGCCGTCGAGGTTGAGGGTCATGATTTTGTAGGTGCCAAGGTCTTCCAGATGTGTGACGTCGGCTTGCAGGGCGTCGGGGTTGTACTCGTCCCACACGTGGATAAATTCCGGGCGGATGCCCACCTGCAATTTTGTGTAGTCCGTACTGGCGAGGCGTTGCAGCAAGGCCTGGGACAGCGGCAAATGGGTGTTGGCAAAGCGCACCCCGCCCGCCTCGGCCTGTACTTGGATCAGGTTCATCCCAGGGCTGCCGATGAAATAGCCGACAAAGGTGTGGCTGGGGCGTTCGAACAGTTCACGGGGCGTGCCGAACTGCACGATCTGCCCGCCGTACATCACCGCGATCTTGTCGGCGAACGTCGACGCCTCCAGTTGGTCATGGGTGACGTAGACCATGGTGATGTTGAATTGCTCGTGGATCTGCTTGAGCTTGCGCCGCAGTTTCCACTTCAGGTGCGGGTCGATCACCGTCAGCGGCTCATCGAACAGGATCGCCGACACGTCGTCGCGCACCAGGCCACGGCCCATAGAGACTTTTTGCTTTTCGTCGGCAGTGAGATTGCGCGCTTTCTTGGTCAGCAGGTTTTGCAGGTCGAGGACTTCGGCAATTTCCTGCACCTTGCTGTGGATTTTCGCTTCCGCCATGCCCTGATTTCTTAGGGGGAATGCCAAGTTATCGAACACGGTCATGGTGTCGTACACCACCGGAAACTGGAACACTTGGGCGATATTGCGTTTTTCCGGGGTGAGGTCGTTGACGACCTTTGTATCGAACAGCACTTGGCCTTCGGACGGGCTAAGCAGACCGGAAATGATATTGAGCAACGTTGACTTGCCGCAGCCCGACGGCCCCAGCAACGCGTAGGCACCACCCTGCTCCCACACGTGATTCATGGCCCGAATGGCGTAGTCCTCAGGGCCGCTCGGCGTAGGGCTATAGCTATGCGCCAGGTTCTGCAAATGGATCTCGGCCATCAGGCAACCCTCGCGACACGGCGCCCAGGGGCCTGGACCAAGCGGCCCTGACCATCGAACACAAACAGTTTATGGGTGGGGATATACACGCGGATCGGCGCGTCGACGTCGTACTCGTGCACCCCCGGCAGGTGCAGCACCAGAAGAAAGTGTTCACTGCGTACATGCAAAAAGGTTTCCGAGCCGCTGATCTCGGCGACTTCCACGGTTACGGCCAGTTCCAGGTCATCGTCGTTGCTGGGCACCAGGCTGATATGGCTGGGGCGCACGCCAAAGCGGAATTCGCCTTCGCCGATGGGGCGCAAATCGACGTTAAGCGGGAAGTGCACGAAGTTGGCGAAGCTCACTTCATTGCCACTGATGCGCCCCGGCATCAGGTTGATCGGCGGCTCGGAAAACAGCTCGGCCGCCAAGACTGTCTGCGGCTGGTGATACACCTCGGCCGCCTTGCCACTCTGGATCACCCGGCCTTCGTGAAGAATGGTGGTGGTGCCACCCAGGGCCAGCGCCTCGTTGGGCTCGGTGGTGGCGTAGATGGCGATGGTATGGCGCGCCTTGAACAGTTCGCGCATTTCCTGACGCAGCTCTTCGCGCAGTTTGTAGTCCAGGTTCACCAGCGGCTCATCGAACAGGATCAACTCGGCGTCTTTGACCAGGGCGCGGGCCATGGCGGTGCGTTGCTGCTGGCCGCCGGACAACTCCAACGGGTGACGCTGCAGGAATTTTTCGATGCGCAGCATCTTGGCGGTTTCCAGCACCTTGGCCTGGATAATCTCGTTGGCCACACCGGCCTGGCGCAACGGCGAGGCGATGTTTTCGAACACGGTCATGGTGGGGTAGTTGATGAACTGCTGATACACCATCGACACGTTGCGCAGGCGCACCGGCTTTTGCGTGACGTCCACGCCATTCATGAGGATGCGGCCGCTGTCGGGCTTGTCCAGGCCGGCCATCAGGCGCATCAGGCTGGTCTTGCCGGACAGGGTGCGGCCGAGCAATACGTTGAAGGAGCCGGCTTCGAAACGCAGGTTGGCATCGTCGATCCAGGTTTGCCCTTCTACGACGCGGGAGACATGTTCCAGGGTCAATGACATGACACGACCTTTTTTATTATTGGAATGAATCTGGCCATTCGTCAGAGCGAGATTCGTGCCAAAACGGCAAGGGCTTGATGTGTAAGGAAATGGGGGAAACGGGATGTTCGGGAGTGAACACTCCGGGTGAACAACTGAACAGTTCGGGGGTTGACAATGAACAGTTCTGAACAACACTCTCACCACCAACACAGGACAAATGTGGGAGCGGGCTTGCTCGCGAATGCGGTGTGTCAGTCCCTGTAAATGTTGACTGGTTTACCGCATTCGCGAGCAAGCCCGCTCCCACATTTTGATCCGGTTTCAATCGTTGGATTGTGCAAGGCCCCCATAACAATAAAAACGAAGGTCACACCATGGCCGAACCACTGGCTCACGACACCCTTATCCAGGAATCCTGGCGCCGCTGCCGCGCCTTCGGCCTGGACCACCAAAGCGCCCCCAGCTTCGACCAGCTCCCCGCCGAGGGCATCAGCCAGTTGCTGGAAAGCCAGCATTCCCTGGTGCAGACCNAACGAAGGTCACACCATGGCCGAACCACTGGCTCACGACACCCTTATCCAGGAATCCTGGCGCCGCTGCCGCGCCTTCGGCCTGGACCACCAAAGCGCCCCCAGCTTCGACCAGCTCCCCGCCGAGGGCATCAGCCAGTTGCTGGAAAGCCAGCATTCCCTGGTGCAGACCACTCACCAGGAAGTGCTGCCCTACTACGAGAACATCCTCAGCAACTCCAACTGCCTGATCATGCTGGCCGACAACCAGGGCCAGGTGCTCACCTCGTGGGGCACCCAGCGCTTTATCGAGCCGAAGTTGGCCCGAGGTTTTAACCCCGGCGCCAGTTGGCGCGAGCGTTCCAGCGGCACCAATGCGATTGGCACCGCCCTGGCCTGTGCCCAGGCGGTGCATATCGAACACGATGAACACTTCTTGAAAGCCAACCGCTTTATGACCGGCTCCGCCGCGCCGATCTTTGATGCGCAACGCGAGATCATTGCGGTGCTGGATGTGTCCAGCGACAGCTACCTACCGCCCTCCCACACCCTGGGCATGGTCAAGATGATGAGCCAGACGGTAGAGAACCGGCTGATCCTCAACCTGTTTCGCGGCGAGCATTTCCAACTGACCTTCAACACTGGCTTGAGCAACCTCGACAGCCAGTGGGCGGGCCTGCTGATTTTTGATGAGAGCGGCCAGGTGCTGTCGGCCAACCGGCGGGCCGACAACCTGCTGGGTATCAGTTTGTCGCGGGTGATGATCGACAGTTTGTTCAAGGTCTCGCTGCTGGAGTTACTCAACCAACCCGAAGGCTTGCCGTTTTCCTTGCAGGCGGCGGGACGCAATCGGTTCCAGTGTGTGTTGAAGCGCCCCCAGCATGTGCCGGTGCAAGCCCGAGTCTTCAAGGAGCCGCCAAAACCTACGTCGATCGGCCTCAAGACCCTGCACTTTGGCGATGCACGCGTGGAAAAAGCCGTACGCCAGGCCGAGCGCCTGCTGGAAAAAGACATTCCGCTGCTGATCCACGGCGAAACCGGCGTGGGCAAGGAAGTGTTCGTCAAAGCCTTGCACCAGGCCAGTTCCCGCAGCCAGCAGGCGTTTATCGCGGTGAACTGTGCGGCGATCCCAGCAGAGCTGGTGGAATCGGAACTGTTCGGCTACGAAAAAGGCGCATTCACCGGCGCCAATCAAAAAGGCAGCATCGGCCTGATCCGCAAGGCCGACAAAGGCACGCTGTTTCTCGACGAGATCGGCGATATGCCGCTGCCGACCCAGGCCCGCTTGCTACGGGTGTTGCAGGAGCGCTGCGTGCAACCGGTGGGCAGCAGCGAGTTGTTCCCGGTGGATCTGCGCATCATCTCGGCCACCAACCGTGCGCTGCGCGAGTGGGTGCAGGCCGGGCGTTTTCGTGAGGACTTGTACTACCGCATCGGCGGCCTGACCCTGGAGCTGCCACCACTGCGCGAGCGTACTGACAAGCGCGCCCTGTTCCAGCAACTATGGCAGCAACATCGCGAGCCCACCCAATGGGCGGGCCTGAGCGCCGAGGTGCTGGCTCTGTTCGAAGAGCACCCGTGGCCTGGGAATCTGCGCCAGGTCAGCAGTGTGTTGCAGGTGGCGCTGGCGATGGCCGAGGAACAGCCGATCCGCCCGGAGCATTTACCGGATGATTTCTTTGTGGACTTGAACGTGGCGGCGCCGCTGCCCGCCAGTGAGTTTCTGGATGACAGCATCGACCTGAACCAACGCTTGAAGGCTGCCGGTGGGAATATCTCCCACCTGGCGCGGGAGCTGGGGGTGAGCCGCAATACGCTGTACAAACGCTTGCGCCAGCCTTAGCGCGGCTTGACCACCACCAGCAGGTCGGTGAAGTACTCCACCTGAATCGGCAAGTTGTCTGCCAGTGCCGCCAACGCCGCCGACGTATCGTCGAGCTTGAACACACCCGACACCCGCAAGTCTTGCAGGGCCGGGGCGTCAAAGCGCAGCAGGCCGTGACGGTAGCTGGCCAGGGCTTGCAGGACGTCGCCCAGGGGTTGATCGTTGACTTTAAGCAAGCCACGGGTCCAGGCGTCCGGGTCGCTATTGCCGAGGGCTTGCGGCGCCTGGGCGCGGCCGTGTTCGAGGATCGAACGCTGGCCGGCCGTGACCTTGACCCCCGCGTTGGAGTCGCCTTTGACCGCCACCGTGGACTCGATCACGGTCACGATCGTGGTGCCGTCTTCTGCGCGTTTGACCAGGTAACGCGTCCCCAAGGCGGTGGCCGTGCCCTGATCGGTGCGCACCATGAAGGGCCGTTGCGCGTCCTTGGCCACGTCCACCCACAGCTCGCCTTGCAACAGTTCGATCACCCGTTGGTGGCCGTCGAATTTCACGTCCACCGCCGAGTTGCTGTTGAGTTGCAATCGGCTGCCGTCCTCGAGGGCTATTTGTCGGCGCTCGCCGACGCCGGTGCGCTGGTCGGCCATCCACACGGGCAGGTGATCCAGGCCGAACCAGCCACACAACAGCACCCCCAGCAACCCCGCCACCTGCGCGCCACGCGGGCGGCGTGGGGCAAAGGCACGGTTTAGGGCAATGCGCGCTGGCTTGGCTGGCAAGGTGTCGAGGCTGCCCCACAGGCCGCGCATGCGTTCAATGGCCAACGCATGGCGTGGATCGGCCTGGCACCAGGTATCGAAGGCGCGGCGGTCGGCATCGGTGACGTGTTCGTCGTGCAGGCGGGTCAGCCAATTCGCGGCTTGCTCGATGATGTGCTCAGTGCTCATGCCAACGGGTCCGCCCCGTGCACGCTGTGGTAGCAGTGCACCAGGGCGCTGGAGATGTAGTTCTTGACGGTGCTGGAGGACACGTCCAGGCGCGTGGCGATTTCGCTGTAGGTGAGCCCATCAAGACGGCTCAGCAGAAAGGCTTCACGGGACTTGGTAGGCAGGCCGGCGAGCATCTCGGCGATGCGCTCCAGTGCTTGCAGTGCTACGTGGATCGCCGCCGGGTCAGGCATGCCGGCGTCTTCGCACTGGATCACCAGGGCTTCCATGTAGGCTTTTTCGATACGTCGGCGACGGGCGCCGTCGATCAGCAAGCGCCCTGCCGTGGTGGCCAGGAAGGCGCGGGGTTCCTTGATATTTTGCGGTTCGGCCAACATGAGTACGCGGATGAACGCGTCGTGGGCCAGGTCGGCGGCATGCTGGGAACAGCCAAGTTTTTTGCGCAGCCAGCCGTGCAACCAGCCGTGGTGCTCGCTGTACATCGCCGTGAGGGTCTGCTGGCGGATGGAATCGCCCAGCGCGGCCGGAATGTCATGCATGCGCAAAAAGGTCTCAAATGGGAAATGTTACCAATTGCGCGAACAATGCCAGTAAAACGGTGATGGGGCAAGGATCTCTGAGTTGATACAAATCAACGGTGGGAGGGGCGGTGCGATGATTCGACTTGCCCACGATGAGCATAGGTATCTACACAGCTTTGAGTGATGTGCTGGACCTGTGGGAGCTGGCTTGCCTGCGATGGCTGTGTGTTAGGCGCTGGAGGGGTTTGGGCGGAGTACATATCCATTGTTTAGGTGATGGCTGATATGGGTTCCGCCCTTACGGCGGGTCACTTTTGGAAAAGAGCCCTCCATGTCAGGATAGTTGTCGCTTCTTCAAAACTGGAGGGCGTAGGACTGTCGCTTGAAACAACGTCGCTATACCGAAGATGAGAAAACTTGGGTGC